>NZ_CP021255.1:1912500-2237500 GCF_002952055.1 Desulfobulbus oralis
CGTTTCTGGACCAGTGCCCCTATCCCTGCCTGGGTGCTGGCAAAAATCTGGTGTGTGCCCATGGGCCGGATGGATTTGGCGTATCTGGGGCCGCTGCCGCCCAGAACGGTGCCGATGTGTACCCCTTCGGCCCTGAGCCCTTCCTGACCGGACAGTTGCCGTTCCTGTCCCAGCCGGGCAAGCGCAATCAGGCCGGCCTGCAGATAGCCCCGGGTGGCGGCCAACTGCTGCTCCCTGACCTCGGCCGCTGTCAGCGCCGCCATTGCCACATCCACCTGATTGTCTCTGAGCGCTGCCAGGAGTTTGTTGCGCGGCAGGGTGACATAGCGCACATTCCGCCTGGCATAGCTCCTGATGCCGGCTGCCAGATGGGGATCCAGTCCGTGCATCCTGCCGTCTTCCCGCCAAGAAAGCGGTGGCGCATCGGTGGCCAGACCGATGCGGATGGGATCAGGCAGGGCCTCCTCATCAAGCTGCCCAAAAAAAGGCAGGTGGAAACGGGGCAGGCGCGTGCATCCGCTTGCAAGCGCCAGGACAAGGAGGGATAGCAGTATGAGCAGCAATCGTCTGGTCATGGCATGGTCTGACTAAAAATTCCGGGCAGCCGGCTGTTTGTCGGATGCGGCCGTTTTGGGCAAAGTGGTCAGCGTTGCCGCAAGCTTGCGGCTGAATGCGTCCAGAGCCTGCGAGGCCGCAGCCACATAGGCCCTGGCGCCCTGACCGTCCAGCCGTACGCTTTGGCTGAAGGTCTCGCGGCTGAGGATTCGCCGCTCATTGGGACTACTGATCGTGCTGACCGCCCGCAGGGTGAAGGTACTGTCATCGCCGCTGAAGCGGATGATTTCCGTTTCCACCTGGTAGAGCGGCCTGCTGTAGCGTGGCCCCGGGTACAGTGCCACGTTGGGTGAGTGCAGGAGCGTTTGCAGATCTGCAACCAGTTTGGCGCCCATCTGCTCGTCCAGCGGGCCGGCCCAGAGCCGACCCACCAGCATCTGCGGCCCGTCCGTCCCCTGTTCCATCACGATGCCCCGGCTCTGCAACTGTGGCGGCAGGCGCACCGGCATAATCATAATCATGCCTGAAAGTTCCGCCCCTGGGGCCGTGTCGGTTCCGGTCAGCGGCTCCAGGGCATACAGGGTGTCAGGGGCCGCTTTGCCGAGGCAGCCGGTCAGGGCCAGGGAGAGCAGGCAGGCAAAAAGGAAAGGCAAAGGCTGTCGCATCATTTGTCCTTGCCCTGGCCAAAGAGCAGGGCATTGGGGTTCCGACGCAGGTAGTCGCTCAGTTCGCGGACAGAGCCGGCCGCCTGTTCCACTTCATGCATGGTGCTATACAACTGGTACTGCAGGTCGGAGTCGCTGGCGGTCAGGCGTTCCAGGTTGCTCAGGGTGCGGTTCAGTTTGTCGGTGCTGGTCTGCATATTGGCCAGCATCTTTTGCAGGTCATTGCCGGCTGGTTTCAGTTGCCTGCGGGTGTCCGCAATGAGGCTGTTCGCCTCCTTCATGGTTGAGGAAAAATTCTCCGCGCCCTGGCCGACGTCCGCCAGAAGCTGCGGCAACTGCCGGTTCAGGGTGCTCAGGACGGCCTCGAGCTGATTGATCGAGTTCATCAGCCGCTGCATGGCACCGCCTGCCTTGCCGGAACTCACGACCTCGTTGATGGAGTCCAGCGACTTGGCCACCTTGCCCAGAATCTCTTCGAGCGGCAGCTTGTCCAGAGTTTCCGTGATTTTGTCCAGCCCGGAGGAGATGGTTGGAATTTCAAGGAATTCCTTGGGTGCGCCGCCGTGCAGGGATGGCTCCAGGGCTGGTTTCAGCGAGAGTTCCACGTACTGTTTGCCGGTGAGCAGGCTGCTTGGCTGCATCTGGGCCTTGAGGCCGCGCTCGATCAGCTTGACGAGGCTGTTGCGCATGCCCTCGGCGTCGAAGTCTTCGCCGGTCCGGGCTTTGATGTCCTGGCGCAGATCCATGTACACCGGGATCACCACGGCGTTGTTCTTTTCATCGTAGTCCAGCTGGATGCTGCTGACCCGGCCGATGGCCACGCCACGGAATGCCACGGGCGCGCCCACATCCAGCCCGTGCAGGGAACCGGAAAAGTAGGCGACGCAACGCACGCTGTCGTCCTTGAAGTTGAATCCGCCCAGGACCATGATGGCGGTCACGCTCACCGCCAGCCCGACGAGGACAAAGGCACCGATGAATGTGGGATTGGCTTTCTTGCTCAAATGCTTTGCAGCTCCCGGTTGCCGGTTCCTCTGGAGAGAAAGTTGACCACGGTTTCGTTGTCGCTTTCCCTGAGCAGACGTTTGGGGTCGCCTGTTGCGAGCATGGTTTTGCTCCCGGCGTCCAGAAAAACCGAATTGTTGGCAATGGCGTAAATGGAGGCCAGCTCGTGGGTGACCAGCACCACGGTCGCGCCCATGCTTTCCTTCAGTTCCAGGATCAGGTCGTCCAGATTGCGGGCACTGACCGGATCCAGCCCGGCCGAGGGCTCGTCGAAAAAGAGCAGCTCCGGGTCCAGGGCGATGGCCCGGGCCAGACCGGCACGTTTTTTCATGCCGCCCGAAATCTGCGATGGATAAAATGCCTCGAAACCGGCCAGCCCCACCAGAGACAGCTTGAAAGACGCCAGCTCGCCTATGGTTTTTTTGTCCAGCCTGGTGTAGGCCCTGAGGGGCACCGCCACGTTTTCCGCCAGCGTCATGGAGCTCCACAGCGCACCGGACTGGTACAGAATGCCGCATTTGCGGTTGATGCGGTCGCGCCCGCTGGCATCCATCTTCCAGAAATCCTGCGTCCCGTAGAGAACCTGGCCCCTGGCCGGGGCCTTCAAGCCGATCAGGTGGCGCAAAAGGGTGGACTTGCCGCAGCCGCTGCCCCCCATAATGACAAATATATCGCCTTTCTGCACCGTAAAATTCAGATCTCTTTGCAGCACGAAGGAGCCATAGGCCATGGTCAGATCGCGGATGGTGATAGCTGCGTCTGCCATGGCTTACAACACGTTGAAGATGATGGTGAGAATGGAGTCGGAGACAACGATGAAGACGATGGAGGTGACCACCGCCGAGGTGGTGGCTTCGCCCACGGCCATGGCGCTGCGACCGCATGCCATGCCGCGCAGGCAGCCGGCAAAACCGATCAGGATGCCAAAGACCGCGCTTTTGGCGAGACCCTGCATACAGTGGGAGAGTCTGACGGAGTGCATGGCCTGATGCATGAATTCACTGGGTGAGAGGCCCAGAACGGTCTGGCCGATGAACACGCCGCCCAGGATGCCCATGAGATCGGCATAGACGCAGAGCAGCGGCATCATCACGGCCAGGGCAAAGAGCCTGGGCAGCACCAGAAAGGCAATGGGCGAAATGCCCATGGTACGCAGGGCGTCGATCTCCTCGTTGGTCTGCATGGTGCCGAGCTGGGCGGCATAGGCCGCGCCGATGCGGCCGGCAATAATGATGCCGCTCATGAGGGCGCCCATCTCCATGACCATGCCCAAAGCGACCAGATTGGCGATATAGATTTCCGCGCCGAAGAGCTGGAGCTGCACCGCGCCGACAAAGGAAAGAATGACCCCAACCAGGACCGCGATCAGGCTCACGATGGGCAGCGATTCCACTCCGCAGACCTGAACGAAGTACAGAAAATCCTGCATCCTGAAGGCCGATTTGCCGGTGCAGAGCCGCGGCAGCTCCAGGACGATCTCGCCCGTGAAGGTCGCCAGATCGCGGGTGGCCTGCCAGACGCCAATCGCCTTTTCGCCAAGGAGGTAGAGCAGGGAAGCCCTGTCGCTCTGATGCCCTGCAGCTTTGCCCTGGCTCTGGGCGGCAAGCTCGAGGAGCCGGAGCGCGCCTGCCGGCAGCGCTTCGTTTTGCAGGCGAAGCGATCGTTTGTCTGCGGCTGCGGCCAGCTCCCGCAAAAAGAGCAGCAGGCGAGTGTCCCAGACCCCCAGGGCTGCGCCGTTTACGGTCACCCCTGCGGTGGCCGCAGCAATCATCCGAAGCGCCTGATCAGGCGCGGGCGCGGCGCTGGCCAGTGTCCAATCGCCCTTCAGATCGATACGGACACTGCCGGGTGTAGGCTGGCTGATGGTGTAGGCCGGAACCTGGAGCATGGGAGATTTCGGGACGGAAGCTGGGTGCTGGGCTTTTTATCGCCTGGTGGCCGCATATCAATACATTGCCACCAGCACAGATTCATTGCAATTATTTTTTACAGTTCTTTTTGTGTGCTTTCAATTTTTTCATGGTCCAAGCATCTTCTGGTGTTTTTTTCAGAAATCCACATTCATATCTCCATATGTTTCCCAGGTATAAGGTTTTAAAATAAATAATTTCTTGAACTCCCTTTAAATTTGAGCAGACCCAATTAAGCAGAAGCTGATGCCATTCATAGAGATGTATTAAAACGTCTCGAATATTTTTATACCGTATCCAATGGGCCTCTTGCTTCTTCTGTGAAATCAAAGGGTGTCGACTACTCATTCATTTCACGTTGTGCAGGGAGAAGTAAAAAAACTGCCTTTCGCCGCCTTGAGCGACAGCGAAAGGCACTGGTTTTACAAGAGGTCAGTCGGCCGGATAGAAGTACTCCTTTTCGGCTCCGCAACGCGGACAGACCCAGTCCTCCGGCAGATCGGAAAAGGGGGTTCCCGGCGGGATGTTGTGTTCGGGATCGCCTTCGGCAGGGTCATACACGTAACCGCAGGGGCATTCCATTTTCTGCATGGGCTATCTCCTTTGTTTAAGGTGGGTGAACAATACCCTGCCCTCTGGGGCAGGATGCCGTAAACGGCGGCGCCATAGCTGCCGACAACGCGTATGATATTCATTCCTAGTGACATGCACAAGAAAAAGCTGCAGTTCCGCCAAAAGGCCCCGGATTCACGAATCGGAAGGGTCGTGTACTGCTTTCCTGCAGAGTTTGCAGTAATTATCCCTTGACAGAGACCCTGTCAATAAGGTCTATTTACCCTTCGCATGTTTTCTCGCAGAACGCTTATGCACGAGGAGGTGCCCATGTATGCGATTATCCGCACCGGCGGCAAACAATATCAGGTGGCAGCCGGCGACCGGCTCAAGGTGGAAAAACTGGAAGGCGAGGTCGGCTCCACGGTTGAACTTCAGGATGTCCTTCTGGTGGTCAACGGCGACAATGTTTCTGTCGGCCGTCCTCTGGTCGAAGGCGCGAAGGTGAGCGCCACCATTGTGGAGCAGGGCCGGCAGAAAAAAATCATTGTCTTCAAGAAAAAGCGCCGTAAGGGCTATCAGGTGAAGCGCGGCCACCGGCAATTCTATACTGCGCTCAATATCGACACCATCACCGCATAGTCGGCGGTTGACAGGGAGGGAAGAAAATGGCACACAAGAAGGCAGGTGGCAGTTCGAGGAATGGCCGCGACAGCGCGGGCCAGCGACGCGGCGTCAAGCGCTTTGGCGGGCAGACAGTAAGCGCCGGTACCATCCTGGTACGGCAACTGGGCACCCGTATTCATCCTGGCGCCAATGTGGGCTGCGGTCGGGATTACACGCTTTTTGCCAAAATCGATGGTGTGGTGCAGTATGAAACTTTTGGTCAGGGGCGCAAGCGGGCGGCTGTGTATCCTGTCGCAGAGTAGCACGGCGACCTTGCCCCGGCCGGAAGCCGGCTGGCGGCAATTGGTTCGGCAATGAGATTGCTCTACCGGCACCGACAACAGGTGGTGCCGGTTTTTTGTATTCTATTAAAAAGCTCCCGGGGCAGGCATGGGCTTTGCGGATGAGGCCAAATTTTATGCGGGCGCGGGGCGGGGCGGCAATGGCTGCATCAGTTTCCGCCGCGAGAAGTTTGTGCCCAAAGGCGGCCCCAACGGCGGCGATGGCGGCAGGGGCGGCGATGTCTGGCTGGTGGCCGATCCCGGCCTGCAATCCCTGATCGAGTTCCGCAGCCGCATCCATTTCAAGGCAGAAAACGGCCAGAGCGGGCAGGGCAGCGACAGGAACGGCCGCGGCGGCAGGGACTGTCTGGTGCCGGTGCCCCTGGGTTCGGTGGTGCGGGACGCGGATACCGGCGAAGAACTCGTCGACCTGACACAGCCCGGCCAGCGCTTTCTGGCGGCCAGAGGCGGTGCCGGCGGTCTGGGCAACCGGCACTTTGCCACCGCCACCGACCGGGCACCCAGACGGGCCACTCCGGGCCAGGACGGCGAGGCCCGCTGGCTGAGCATCGAGCTGAAGATGCTGGCCGACGTGGGTCTGATCGGTCTGCCCAATGCCGGCAAGTCCACCTTGCTCTCCCGTCTCTCCGCCGCAAGGCCCAAAATCGCCGACTATCCCTTTACCACCCTGGAACCGCAGTTGGGCGTTCTGACCTTCCCGGAGGATCCGGACATCCGCCCCTGCATCCTGGCCGATATCCCCGGGCTGATCGAGGGCGCGCACGAGGGCGTTGGCCTGGGGCACCAGTTCCTGCGCCACATCGAACGCACGAGCATGCTGGTGCAGCTCGTTGACGCCAGCACCGAAGGCGAGCGGCCCTTTGAAGATTACCGGGTCGTCCTGGCCGAACTGGCCGCCTACAGCGCCGAACTGGCGGAGCGGCCCAGGCTGCTGGCGCTGAACAAGCTGGATCTGGTCGCGCCCGGGCGCCAGGCCGAACTGGCGGAGCGCTTTGCCGCTCTGCTTGGCCCGGAGGCCCCGGTTTTCCCCATTTCCGCCCGGGAAGGCGCGGGCCTGCAGGCGCTCCGTGATTGCCTTGGCCGTATGCTTGCCTGCAGGACGGAGGAAAGGCCGTGATGGACCAGCTCTCTCTGGAAGACGGGCTTTTTGAGCGTCAGACCCTCTACGATCAGGCCCGCCGGGTGGTGGTCAAAGTGGGCAGCGCGGTGGTGACCAACGATGAGGGCATCAACAGAACCATCATTGCCCAACTGGCGCAGCAGCTCAGCCTCCTGAAGGCGACCGGGCGGGAGATCATTCTGGTCTCTTCCGGCGCCATCGCCACGGGCCGCCGGCATTTGCACCAGGTCAGAATGCCGCATGAGCCGCTCAAGATGAAGCAGGCCTTCGCCGCCACCGGTCAGGGGCTCTTGATGCAGGCCTACGAACAGGCCTTTTCGGCGCACGGGCAGCCGGTTGCCCAGATCCTGCTCACCCATGCCGATCTTTCCAGCCGCGAGCGCTACCTCAACGCGCGCAACACCATCTTCACCCTCTTCGAGTTCGGGGTCATCCCGATTCTGAACGAAAACGACACGGTTTCCGTAGAGGAGCTGCGCTTTTCCGACAACGACACCCTGGCCGCGCTCATCACCAACATGATCGGTGCGGACATGCTCATCATTCTGAGCGACGTGAGCGGGCTCTACACAGGCAATCCCGCGACAGATCCGGAGGCGCGGCCCGTGTACACCGTGACGCGCATCGACCACAGAATCGAGGCCATGGCAGGCCAGACGACCAGCAGCGTGGGCACCGGCGGCATGGCGGCCAAGATCCGGGCGGCCAAGATGGTGGCGGCCTGCGGGGGTTCCTCCTTCATCGGGCCGGGCAGGCGGGCGGATATTCTGCAGGCCCTCTTTTCCGGCGAGCCGGTGGGCACCTTTTTTCTGCCGGACAACAGCCGGGCCATCAACAGCCGCAAACACTGGATCGCCTACGTGCTGAAGCCCCAGGGCGAGCTGGTGGTGGATGCGGGCGCGGTGCGGGCCCTGGTGGAAAAGGGCAGGAGCCTTCTGCCGTCGGGCATTGTGGCAGTGCGGGGTCACTTCGGGCCGGGCGCGCCGGTGCACTGTGTGGACAGGGAAGGGGCGCTCATCGCGGCCGGTCTGGCCAACTATTCGGCAGCGGACATTCTGAGTATCCGGGGTAGAAAGAGTGCGGAAATCGCTGCCATTCTGGGGCACAAGGATCACGACGAGGTCATTCACCGCGACAATCTGGTGCTCTTTGGCGGCAGCAGTGCGGACGATTAACAGCAACAGGAAAGGGCCATGACAGAGATTGCAGGCCGGATGAGGGCCATGGCGCGGCAGGCGAAGTCCGCGGCCACGGTTTTGCGCGCCCTGGAGAGCGGGACGAAAAACGCCGTTCTTCGGGAGCTGGCCGCGCTTTTGCGGGAAAAGCAGGCGCAGATTCAGCAGGAAAATGCGCTCGACCTGGAGGCCGGGGCCCGGAAGGGCCTGAGCCAGGCCATGCTGGCCCGGCTGGAGCTGAGCGACAGGGTCATGGCCGAGATGGTGCAGGGCCTGCACGAGGTGGCGGATATGGCCGATCCGCTTGGGGAGATCGGCGATATGCAGCGGCGGCCCTCCGGCATTCTGGTGGGCCGGATGCGCGTTCCCCTGGGCGTGATCCTGATGATTTACGAATCCAGGCCCAATGTCACCATCGACTCCGCGGCCCTTTGTCTGAAATCCGGCAACGCGGTGATTCTGCGCGGCGGTTCCGAGGCCCTGCGCTCCAATCTGGCTCTGGCCGCGGTGTCTCACGAGGCGCTTTCCCGGCACCAGCTCGATCCGGATCTGGTGCAGGTCGTGCCCACGACGGAGCGCAGTGCCATCGATGCGCTTCTGGAGCAGGAGGACTGCATTGATCTGGTCATCCCGCGGGGCGGCGAGGGCCTGCTCCGGGCGGTCACGGCCAAGTCCCGCATTCCGGTGCTGAAACACTACAGGGGGGTGTGTCACGCCTTTGTGGACGAAAGCGCGGACATCGACGCCGCACTGCGGGTCGTGGTGAGCGCCAAGGTGCAGCGGCCCAGCGCCTGCAACGCCCTGGAAGGCCTGCTGGTGCACCGGAATATTGCCCAGGAATTTTTGCCCGGAGCGGCGGAGGCCCTGCATCGGGAGCAGGTGCGGCTCCTGGGCTGCGAGCGGAGCCAGACGCTGTCCCCGCATATCGAGGCCGCGGCGGAGACGGACTGGGGCCGGGAATTTCTCGACCTCGCCATGACCGTGCGCGTGGTGCAGGATATGGACGAGGCCCTGGCCTGGATCGAGCGTTACGGCTCCAGGCACACGGAAAGCATCCTGACCGGGTCTTATGCGAATGCCAGGCGTTTCCTGCGGGAGGTCGATGCCTCGGCGGTCATGGTCAATGCCTCCACGCGCTTCAATGACGGCGGCCAGTTCGGCCTGGGCCTGGAGATCGGCATTTCCACCTCGAAGCTGCACGCCTACGGTCCCATGGGCCTGAACGAACTCACCACCCGGAAGTTCGTGGTTTTGGGCAACGGCGAAATCCGCGCCTGATGCGGCCCTGAAGTGGCGGGCATCGGTATCTACGGCGGCACCTTCGACCCGGTGCACCAGACGCACCTGGCTCTGGCCCGTCTGGTGCGCGACCGTTTTCGCCTGGGCGAAGTGCTGATTGTGCTGGCCCCCGAGCCGCCCCACAAGTGCGGCGCCTTTGCCCCCTTTGCCGAGCGCGCGGCCATGCTGGAGCTCGCGCTCGCCAGCGAGCCGGACTGCGCCCGCATCCGCTGCTCCCGGATCGAAGCAGATCTGCCCCGGCCTTCCTACACGATTCACACCGTGGAGGCGATCATGCGCCGCCACGCCGACGCGCATTGTTATCTGGTCATAGGCCTGGATTCTCTGGCCGCGCTGCCGGAGTGGCACCGGGCCGAAGAGCTGATGGCCCTGGTGGACATGATTGCCGTCAATCGGGGCGCCGCACTGCCTGGGGAAATCCAGGGCCTTGTTGCCCGCCTCCGGCCCGCCTGTCGGCCGCTTCGGGAAAACCTCTGGATCAACACGGCGGGCAGGGCGCTGCACCTCGTGCCGGATTTTCACATGCCCCATTCCTCCACCGCCATCCGGGCCGCCCTGGCGGCAGGAGCAGAACCGGACGGCCTGCCGCCTGCGGTGCTGGCCCATATCCGCAGGCGCCACCTCTATTCGAGCTGACATGCGCTGTATC
The DNA here is from genome assembly GCF_002952055.1 of Desulfobulbus oralis. Lineage (NCBI taxonomy): Bacteria > Pseudomonadati > Thermodesulfobacteriota > Desulfobulbia > Desulfobulbales > Desulfobulbaceae > Desulfobulbus > Desulfobulbus oralis. The sequence continues at coordinate 1,922,399 of NZ_CP021255.1, forward strand.
GCCGATCTCCACATTCATTCCCTCTTTTCCCGCGCCACCAGCAAAAGCAGCCACCTGCGCGGCCTGGCGGCCTGGGCCGCGGTCAAGGGCATTGACCTGGTGGCGACAGGCGATTTCACCCACCCCGGCTGGTTCGCCCATCTCTACGAAGAGCTGATGCCCGCCGAACCCGGCCTGTTCCGTCTGAAGCCCGACCCGCTCTACGATTATGCCGCGCTGTTGCCCGAGGGGCTCTGCCCCGAGCGCCACCCGGAGGAAATCCGCTTCATGCTGGGCACCGAGATCAGTTGCATCTACAAGCGGGCAGGGCGGGTGCGCAAGGTGCACAACCTGATTTACGCGCCGGACATGCAGGCCGTGCGCCGCATCAATGCCAAGCTGGGCGATCTGGGCAACATCAGCTCCGACGGCCGGCCCATCCTGGGTCTGGATTCCCACGACCTGCTGGAAATCGTGCTGGAGCAGAGTGCGGACGCCTTTCTAATCCCTGCCCATATCTGGACACCCTGGTTTTCCCTCTTCGGCTCCCGGTCCGGTTTTGACCGCATTGAAGACTGCTTTGCCGACCTGACCCCGCACATCTTTGCCCTGGAAACCGGCCTGTCCTCCGACCCGGACATGAACCGGCTGCTTTCCGCGCTGGACCCCTACACCCTGGTTTCCAATTCCGACTGCCATTCGCCGGCCCGGCTGGGCCGGGAGGCCAATATCTTCGACATTGATCTGGACTATTTCGCCCTGCGCGAGGCCATCAGGACGCCCCGCGACGCAGAGGGCCGGCAGCGGATGGTTGCCACAGTGGAATTTTTTCCGGAAGAGGGCAAGTACCACGCCGATGGTCACAGGAAATGCGGCGTGTGCCTGGAGCCGCAGAAAACCAAAGAGCTGGGCGGGCTCTGTCCGGTCTGCGGCAGAGCCCTGACCGTGGGCGTGCTGCACCGGGTATTGGAGCTGGCCGATCGCAGCGTCCCCCGGTACCCGGAGGGCAGCCCGGCAGTGCGACGGCTGGTGCCTTTGCCGGAACTCGTGGCCGAGTTGCTGGGGCTGGGCCCGGCCAGCGCCAGGGTCTGCTCGGCCTGGGTCCGCCTGGTCAATACCTTTGGCTCCGAGTTCCGTCTGCTTCTGGACACGCCTCTGGGGGACATGAAAGACTTTGGCCTGCTGGCCGAGGCGGTGTCCCGGGTACGGAGGGATGCAGTGGAGCGTCAGCCCGGCTATGACGGCGAATTCGGCCGGATGCGCGTTTTTGCGGAGGGCGAGCGCGAGCGGCTGGGCGGTCAGCAGAGCCTCTTTCCGGCGGAATCGGCGCCGCGCAAGATACGGAAAAAGCGCTCTTTGCTGTTATCTGCGCCGGCAGCGGGCGCGCTGGCTCCGGCCGATGCCGGGCCCCAGCCACGCAGGCTGAACGAAGCCCAGCAGGCCGCAGTGATGAGCAGCGCGCCGGTGATTCTGGTGCAGGCTGGGCCGGGCACGGGCAAGACCCATACGCTCGCGAGCCGGGTGGCCCGGCTGCTGGAGGATGGTCATACCGTTTGCACGGTCATCACCTTTACCAACAAGGCGGCGGACGAACTGAAATGCCGCCTGCAGCCGGAGCGCCGGGATACCTGCCGCATCAGCACCTTTCACGGCTACTGCCTTGGGCTGCTGCGCCTGGAACGGCCCGGGCTGGCCGTGGCCGGGCCCGAGGAGCGGGGCGGCATGCTGGCCGGCCTGTTCCCCGAAATGAACGGCCGGGAGCGGGCACAGGCGGACGAGCGTATCGGTCGTTTCCTTTTGGCGGACGAAGCGTCGGCGCCCCCTGAAGTGCAGCGTTATCTGGAGGCGCTCGCGGCCCATAGGCTCGTCGATCTGGACGATGTCTGCCGGCAGGCGCTGGCGCTTTTCCGCAAGGGCGGCCGCTTCGCGGACAGGCTCCGTAAACTGACCGGCATGCTCTTTGTCGATGAGTTTCAGGACGTGAACGCAGTGCAGTACGCGCTGGTGGCCGAAGTGGCGAAGACCAACCCGGTCTTCTGCATCGGCGATCCGGATCAGTCCATTTACGGCTTTCGCGGGGCCAGCCCACGCTGGTTTTACCGGCTCATGGAGGATTTTGCGGCGGAACGCCATGTGCTGAGCCAGAATTACCGCAGCGGCGCCGCGATCGTCCAGGCCGCCGCGGCCGTGATTCGCCACAATCCGCATGAACTCTCCCTTGCCGCGCCGGAGTCTCTGGCGGAAAACGAGGCGAAGATCCATCTGCAGTCCTGCCAGGGCGCCCTGGACGAGGCCCGCTTCATTGCCGACCAGATCGAGGCCCAGACCGGCGGGCTGTCCCACCGGGGGGTGGAGCGCATGGAGGGCGAGGCGGCAGCGGGAGTCTCCCTTGGCGATATTGCCGTGCTGTACCGCAACCTGCGGCTGGCTTCGGCGGTGGAAAAGGTCTTTGCCGAGCGGGGCATTCCTTTTCGGCAGGTGGAACTCAGCGCCTGGTACATGCAGGGCGCGTGCCGGCTGCTCTCGAGCTGGCTGATGCTGGCAGCCTCCGGAGATGGGGTGGACCAGATGCTCTTTCTGCTGGGGCAGGAGGCGGGCCTGGGGGCCGTGCGGCTGGGGCAGGCGCAGGCGCTGCTGCGAGGCTCCCGGGAGGCAGGCCTGCCGGGTTTGCTTGATGCGCTTGCAGGCATGAGGACGGCACCGGCCGGCTTTCTGCATCTGGCACAGGAGGTGGCGGCACTGGCCGAAGGCGATCGGCCGCTTCCCGAGCTGGTGGATACGCTGATCGGGTTTTTGGCCGCGCATTACGGCAAGGCTTTTGCCCCGGAGGATGCCCGGGTTCTGCGCCTGCGGGAAAACGCGGTCAGCTTTCCGGATTTGCCCGCCTTTGCGGCGAACCTGGAGCGCTACCGGGATTCCGTGCTCTACGATCCAAAGGCCCAGGCCGTGACGCTTTCCACCCTGCATGCGGCCAAGGGGCTGGAGTTTGACGTGGTCTTTCTCTGCGCTTGCGAGCAGGGCATACTGCCGGGCGCGCCGCGGGAGACGCTGGACGAGGCAGGTCTGCAGGCGCATCTCGAGGAGGAGCGCCGCCTCTTCTATGTGGGCATGACCCGCGCCAGGCGGACACTCTACTGCACCTGGTGCGCGCTCCGTCACGGCTTTGGCCAGACTGGTCCGGAGCCTGGGCCCTCGCCCTTTCTCTTCGAGTTCAGCCCGGAGCTGCTCAGTCCGGCCCCGCTCATCCGGCCGGCGGCCCGAAAGAAACGGGCCAGGCTCAGGCAGCTGGCCCTCTTTGCCGACAGGAAGCCGGACGAGTGAGGATCTGAGGCGGAAAGATACCCGGGCGCTATCTGCCCGGCAGACAGGCAAGCCGCTTGGGCCAGCTTCGCTATGCACCGCGGACTTTGCGCAGCAGGGCATAGGCCACGTTGATTTCCTTTGTCTTTTCTTCGGCAATATGCCGGAACTCCGCGCCCAGGTGGGCGACCTTGTCCGGGTGGTACTGCAGTACCAGGCGGCGGTAGGCCTTTTTTATCGACGCCGCACTGGCTCCTGGTTCCAGGCCCAGAATCTCCAGAGCCTCCGCTTCTGCGGGCGGCAGTTCCGGCTTTTGGCTGTCCTGCCCCTGCCAGTCCGACCCGGGCTGACTGCTTTGGCTCCTCTGCTGGCTCCCGCTTTTTTGCCTTGGCTCCTCTCTGTCGTCGGGCGGAGGCCTCTGCCCCCGGTATTTGGCCCGGATGTTGCGCAGGTCGGCGGCAAAAACGCCCAGCCTTGCGGCAATGGCATGGGCCTGCTCCAGCTCGCCCTTCAAGGGCGGCGTTTTCGTATAGACCAGCGCATAGACCAGTTCCAAAAGAATCAGGTATGCGGTGTAGGAAAAGCCCTCGCCGAATTCCTCCACCAATTTTTCCAGATCGGCCGGGTAATCCATGGCCTGCTTGGCGAGCTGCTTCACGCGGACCATCCGGTTCTCGTCATAGCCCAGCTTGTGCCGGAAAAATTGCAGAATGACCGAAAATTCGGCTCTGGTGAAATGGCCGTCCACCATGGCTGCCTGCACGAGAATGCGGATCAGCAATTCCTGAAAACGCGCCGGATTTTCCGGGCATTCGTGCCGCCGGGGGCGGGCTGCCGAAGCCTGTTCCTGCCCATATGCGGCAGATCCTGCCCGCTGCCTGTCTGCCGGATCCTCCTGCATCGATCGTTCAAAGGCCGGCAGCGCAAGGCGCGTGGCCACGAAATAGGCAGCCAGACCTGCTGAGGCAAGGGCCAGCAGCAGGAGGAGCGCGATCGGCAGATGAAAAGGATGGGCTATGATTCCGTGCTCTATGCTGACATCCGATATGCTGCGCAGAGCGCTGCCCACGCCGCAGGCCAGAACCGAAAGGGCCAGTCTGCCCCCTGTGCCCAGCCTGGCGCTGTACTCCCCCGGGTATGGACACAGAAGAAAAACCGCTGTCGGGCACAGTCCCATCAGCACATAGGCCAGCGCGGGCGATGTGCGCTCCAGTTGGAGGAACAGAAAAAAGAGGGCAAGACCGACAATGCCGCTGAGCATGCAGAGAATATGTTTCATGACGTGCTTTGCTTTCCGGGGCTGCCCTGTTTCGGAGAACTGGGTGATGGGCGCAGGCCCAGGCCCTGGTATGGCCGGTGTGATGTATGCGCCCGGGCCGCCTGTCTGTGCCGGGTTTCGCGGCGGCGCCTACCGGAACACATAGCGTTCCGGGCGGGAAAAGGGCAACGTTTTGTTTCCCGGCAGGTTTTTTTGAGCCCGCGTGTGCGGGCCGATGGAACAAAGGCGGCTGCCGGGCCTCTTGCCCGGAGGCAGGGGACAGGCGGACAGGCCGGAAGGATCAGAATGGTTCCTCCCCGAATTCATTATATTTTTCAGTAAAATAGGCGTAGGCCGCATTGATGGCCTTTGTCTTCTGCTCAGCCAGGGCGACAAACTCCGGCCCCAGATAGGCCAGACGGTCCGGATGATACTCCATGACCCGCTCGTGCCAGGCCCGCCTGATCACGGCGAGATTGGCTCCGGGCCTGACCCGGAGGAGGTCGCAGCAGGCCGCCTCTTCGAGCGGGACCTGGGGCGGCGCGGCATTTTTCCGCCGGGTACTGCCCCAGGCTTCGCGCTGTTCCCCGGCGCCTGCGCGGTGCGGGCCCCTGGCCTGATTGCGGGCCTTTTCTTCCCGTGTTTGCGCCTCCTGCCGGGCCTGGGCCGCTTGTTGCCGCTGCGCATCGGCAAGCTGTCGGTACTTTTCCTCCAGGCGCTTCAGATCTTCCGAAAAGATGCGGAGCTGGCCGGCAAGATCGCGCGAGGCCTGCAGTTCCCTGGCCAGCGGGCGTCCGCCCAGGCTGATGAGCTGGAACACGCGCTCCAGCAGCATGTGGCGGGTCGCATAGTTAAAATCCTGGTGGAATGCCCTGGCCAGCACGTTCAGGCTCCTTTCCGGCTGCCCGCTGCGCTCCCAGGCATCCTTGGCCATCTGGCGGAGCTGCTGTATCCGCTCCTTGCTGCAGAGCATGTTGGCCAGAAAAAATTCCAGAATGGTCCGCAGTTTTGTTCTGGTGAAATGGCCGTCCAACAGCCCGATCTGCACCATGATATTGACATAGAGCCAGGCAAAGCGGTCCTGCCCGGCCCCAGCCGCAGGTCTGTTGCTGGCCGGAGTGCTTTGGGCGGCAAGGCCCCATTGGGCCTCGATGCCGCCCAGATCGGCGGGAAGGATGCCGAGCTGGCCGGCAAGCCTCCGGGCCCGGGCCACTTCGGCAGGCCCGGGCTGGCCGCCGCTGTGGATGAGGCGATAGACCGTTTTGGTGAGCAGCAGGCAGGAGCTGTAGGCCAGGCGAGTGCATGGCGGCTGCTCCAGCCGGCTGCGGAATTCGGCGGCCAGCGCGAAGAGTTCGGCCTCGCGGATGAGGGACTGCACCGCGGCCAGTTGTTTCGCCTCGCAGCGCATGTGGCGCTGAAAAAGGGCGAGGATGCCCTGCCGCCGCGATTCGGGGAGGCAGCCGCCAGTCTGGGCGGCCTTGACCATGATGCCGATCAGCAGTTCTTCCACGCGGCTGGCCTGAAGCTGGTTCGGAATGTTCATGCTGCCGGAATATCCTGTTGCGCGGTGCAACATGGCGGGCCGCCGCCTCGATCGATCCCAGGCGCTGTCAGCGCTGCCCGGTTATTTCGCGGCATGATGCAGCATGCGGTGCCCCCCGGGGCAGGACGTTTCAGAACTTGATACAGGATTCAGCGTGATACTGTCGGCGGAACGGCAGCTTGCCGGGGCTGGGCGGGAAGGCGGGTTGCCGGCCTGGAAAGAGGTCTTGAAGTATCGGTGTGAGGGGCCTGCCAAGGCCCGGGCTTGCCCGAAGGCCACTTTTTTGCATACCGCCCGTTTTCGCTGCTTTGAAGAAGGGGAACATCTCGAATGCAGTTCCCAAGGTCCTGGTCGGGGCGAGAGGATTCGAACCTCCGACCTCCTGCTCCCAAGGCAGGCGCGCTAACCAGGCTGCGCTACGCCCCGACGACTGTCTCTTGACGGACGCTTGCCTGCATGGCAAGCTGGGCCGCTGTTTATCCTGTCCTTTCGTTTTCGTCAACATATTCCGGCTGGCCTGAAGCGGCCAAAGGAGCTGTATGCGGCGTTTTTATTTTCCTGCCCTTGCCGCGCCCGATGCGGGCCCTTCCGACCAGAGTCCCCTGGTGCTGACTGGCCCGGAGGCCCGGCATCTGGCCCTGGTGCTGCGGCTGAAAGCCGGCGATACGGTTGAGTTTTTCGATGGCCTGGGTCAGGTTGTGCAGGCCCGCCTGCAGAGCGTGACCCCGCAGCAGGTGCGGGCGGTGCCTGTGGCCGCACATGCCGGGCGCGCGGATTCCTGTCCAGACCTCGTGCTGGCGCAGGCGCTTCTGAAGGGCAGGAAAATGGATCTGGTGGTGCAGAAGGCCAACGAACTGGGGGTGCAGCGGCTGCTGCCGCTGGTGACGCAGTTCTGCGAAAAACGGGAGGGCGGGGCGGCGGCATTCGCACGCTGGCAGCGCATCGTGATAGAATCCTGCAAGCAGTGCAGGCGGGCCCTGCCCATGCAGATCGGGGCGCCGGCGCCTTTGGCCGGAGCCGATTTTTCCTGGGCCAAAACGCGGCTCGTGGCCTGGGAAGGCGAGCACGAGGCGGGTCTGCCCTTTGCGCCTTTGGAACCGGCCGCCGGGCCGCTCTGTCTGCTTGTCGGGCCGGAAGGCGGCCTGCACCAGGACGAAGTGGCCCATCTGCAGAGCCAGGGTTTTCGGGCTTTTTCCCTGGGGGCTTTGGTGCTGCGGGCCGAAACCGCGGCCATCTCTGGCCTGAGCGTGCTGCGCTGGCTCTCCGGCGGACTGGGCAACTTTGCCGATGGGCGGTGGCCGTAATGCGGGCGGTGGTGCAGAGGGTGAGCCATGCGGCTGTCCGTGTCGCGGGCCGGGAGACCGGGGCCATTGGGTCCGGACTGCTGGTGTTTTTGGGCGTGCAGCAGAGCGACAGCGCAGCGGATGCGGCCTGGCTGCTGGACAAAATCCTCAACTTGCGTATTTTTGAGGATCCTGCCGGTCTGATGAACCGTTCCTTGCTGGATACGGCCGGTGCTCTTTTGGTGGTGTCGCAGTTCACGGTGCTGAGCGATTGCCGCAGGGGCCGCAGACCCTCCTGGCATGAGGCCGCGCCGCCGGAGCAGGCAAGGGCGCTTTACGAACATTTTCTTGTGCTGGCCCGCAGCCGTGTGCCCACCGAATGCGGCCAGTTTCAAAGCACGATGCAGGTGAGTCTGGTCAATGATGGCCCGGTCACCATCCTGTTGGATTCCCATAAACTTTTCTGATGCCATGAGTGATGTTGATTGGCGCGAAGGCGCTCTTTGCAGCGGCTTCCGGCTGGAACGCCGGGAGCGGCTGGATGAAATTGATTCCGAAGTTTTTCTTTTGACCCACGAGGTTCTGGGCTGCAGGGCCCTGGCCATCAAAAACGAGGACCCGAACAAGACCTTCTGTATTTCCTTCCGTACCGTGCCGCAGGATTCCACCGGCGTGGCCCACATTATCGAGCATTCGGTGCTCATGGGCTCGAAAAAATATCCGGTGCGCGATGTGTTCGGCGAAATCCACAAGGGCGGCCTGCTGACCTTTCTGAATGCCATGACCGGCGCGGACAGCACCTACTACCCCTTTGCCACCCGCAACCTGCACGAGTATTTCAGCATCATGGACGTGTACTGCGACGTGGTGCTGCATCCGCTGCTGGCGCGCAGCACCTTTGCCCAGGAGGGCTGGCACCTGCATCTGGAGGATGAGGCCGGGGCGCTCCAGTTTCGCGGCGTGGTCTTCAATGAAATGAAGGGCGCTTTTGCCGATCCGCTCCGGGCGCTGGTGCACGACGTGTTCAAGGGCCTTTTGCCCGGCTCCACCTATGCCCACGAGTCCGGCGGCGATCCGGCCCGCATTCCGGACCTGAGCTACGAGGCCTTTTGCCGCTTCCACGCGGCACACTATCACCCCTCCAACTGCACGCTCTTTTTTTACGGCAACGCCGCCCTGGAGCGCGAGCTGGCCTGTGTGCAGGAGCACTATCTGGCAGCCTATGACCGGGCGGGTCAAAGGGCCCTGTGCCTCGAGGGCGAGCCGCCGAAAGCGCCTCTTGTCATGCGCGACACCTATCCGCTGGGCACGGACGACACGAAGGGCAAAACCTTTCTCGCCACAGCCTCGGTCGTGGGTCGGGCCGGCGAGCGGGAGGAGAATCTGGCCTTCGAGATTCTGGCCAACATTCTCTTCAATTCGGATGCCTCGCCACTCAAGAACGCGATTGTGGGCAGCGGGCTGGGCAAGGATTTCGGCGGCCTGTACATGGCCGACGCGGGCCAGTCCACCCTGATGCTGGCCTATCTGATCGGCTCGGACGCGGACAGGGCGGAGGCCTTTTTCGCCCGCTATCACGAGGCGCTGGCGGGCATTGCGGACAGGGGCCTGGGGCACGATCTGGTGCTCTCCGAACTCAACTCCTTCGAGTTCCGGATCCGGGAGGAGATGAACAAGCCGCAGCGCGGGCTGCATCTCATTTTGCGGGCTCAGGAGGCCATGAAACAGGGGCTCTCGCCTTTCGACGTGCTGGGGGTGAATACGCTTCTGGCGGCCGTGCGGGAAAAGGCGCTTTCGGGCCGTTTTCTGGAAGAACTGCTGCGTACGCGTCTTCTGGACAATCCGGCCACCATGCATCTGGTGCTCGCCCCGGACCCGGAGGGCATGGCCGCTGCCGGCAGGGCCGAGCAGGCGCGACTGGACAGGATCGGCGCTTCCCTTGATCAGAGGGGCCGGCAGGCTCTGGTGCAGGAGACCAGGGCGCTGGCGCGGCTGCAGGCCACCGTGCCGACAGCCGCGGAACTGGCCCATCTGCCCAGGCTCACGCTTGCCGATTTGGAACGGCGGCCCGCACTGCACGTGGTGCGGGAAGCGGAACTGCTGGGCCGACCGCTTCTGGTGAGTGAGCTGGACAGCAGCGGCGTCGTGTATTTCGATCTGGGCTTTGACTGCCGGGGGCTTCATTTCGAGGACCTGCTCTACCTGGATCTCTTTGGCGTCATCGTGACCGAGCTGGGCACCGGCAGCAAGGACTACCGCCAGTTCGCAACCGAGCGGAATCTCTATACCGGCGGCTTTGACCACTCCTTTCAGGCCTATGTCCAGGCCGGCCGGCCGAACGAGGTGCGCCCCATCCTGTGGCTGCACGTGAAGGCCCTGGCCGCTTTCCTGCCTAGGGCCGTGGGGCTTTTGGCGGAAGTGCTTGCCGGGGTGGATTTTTCCGACCACCGCCGCATAGAAGAGATCGTGCACCGGGAATTTGCCTGGGCCGAGCAGAACGCCCAGAGCGAGGGCTATGGTCTGGCCGCGCAGCGGGCCTTTGCCCAACTGGGCCGCTCCGGCCGGTATGGCGACGCGGTGCAGGGCATGAGCGCATACCTGCAGTTGAAGAGGCTGGCGGCAGACTACGCGACTCTGGAAGGCGAATTTCTGGCCGCGCTGGCGCGCATCAAGGCAGCGCTCTTCCGGCGGCCCGGTCTGATCTGCAGCATCACCGCCCAGGCTGCCGATATCGCCCGCTTTGTCGCACAGGGGCCGGAGATGCTGGCTTCGCTGGCTCTGGAGGCGGCGCCCGCCGTGCTGCCGGAATTTCCGCAGTTTCCGGCTGCCGAGGCTTTCTGCGTGTCATCGGAGATCGTCTTCAACATTCAGGCATGCCGGCTCTTTCCGGATCCGCTCAGGTACGAGGGCTCGTTCGAGGTGCTGAAGACCTGGCTCTCCCGGGACTATCTGTGGAACACGGTGCGCCAGGAGGGTGGGGCCTATGGCTGCTTCGTGCAGTTCAGTCATGTGAGCGGCAACTGCGGCCTGGTGAGTTACCGCGATCCGCAGGTCGCCAAAACCTATCGGGTCTACGCGGAGTTGCCCAAAGTCATCGAGGGCCTGACACTGTCCCGGCCGGCGTTGGAACAGTTGATTATCGGCGCCTACGCGAGCGTCAACCCGCATCAGGGTCCGGCAGGGCAGGGCGCTGCGGCCCGAAACCGCTATCTTTCCGGCGTGACCGCGGAATTTCTGGGCGCGCGCATCGACAGCATTCTGGGGACTGATCTGGCCGGACTCAGGGCCTATGCCACCCTCTTTGCAGAGGCTTTGCAGGGCGGGGCTTTCCGGGTCAGCATCGGCAATGCGGATAAAATCAGGCAGGCGGGCGAGCTGTTTGCCCGCACCACCGCCCTGTAAAAGGGCAGCTCATGCCAATTGCATATCACATGGGTCATCTGCCCATCCTACAGGAGATGGGCAGATGGCAGGCAAGCACGGGGACAAGTGGCGGCTTTTTCAGCGGGCTGACAGCCATCCGGCCCTGCCAGAACGCACCCGCATCGAAGTATTGGCAGCCATGGGCCGAGTTGCCGGAAAACTGCAGCCTGTCCCGGCCGGCAACTCAGCGCTGGAAAAGGAGATGGGCGACAAAACAGATCGTTTGCCGCGTCGTACGGCAGCCCCTCTGAGCTGCAACAATCATCTGCAGGACTCGGGGCGCTCCGCCCTTCGTAGGAGCGCCCCGCAGGGTCCACGATTTATGGGACAGTGCCCATGCCCACGCGGCACGGACAGCGATCACCCGGGCTAGCGCTCCGCCCGTTCACGCTTCGTGGCCAGTATCCGGCCGTCTCCGGCGTCCACCGTCACCTTGGTGGTGATCGTTTTGTCAGCGCCAACTATCTTGACTTCGTAGACCAGAAACCTGTCTTCATCATCGAGTTCCACACTCAGCACCGTGCCCGGCGCGCTGTTCAGGGCCGCGGCCATGGCCTGCTCGATGGAAATCTTGGCCATGGCCGGATATTCCGTTTCGAGCTGCCTGTCGACGCGGATGCTGCCGTTGATGGGCTGGTGTCGCCCGGAATCGGCCAGAGCAGGCCCGACGCCGGCCAGAGTCAGCACCAGGGTGCTGGCGGCAAGGCCTGCGATCAATGTTTTTTTCATGCTGGTACCTCCATGTGTTTGCCAGCGGTTGGGGCAGAGGCTTCGCCAGGAGCAGGCGTCCCTGTCTCTACCGGTTGAGCGCAGTATAAGCATCGGCCGCATAAAGAAAAGGCGAGTGCAGACGAATTATCCCGCATGCTTTGCAAGCGTGGCCGGGAGCGCCAGCCCGCGCCGCTTTTGGCCCGGGCCTGTCTGCCTCTTCTCAGGCCAGCGGCAGAACGAGGCTGGCCCGCAGGCCCGGCGCCGTATTTTCCAGGCGCACCGAGCCCCCGTGCAGTTGCGCCACCTCGCGCACGAAGTTGAGCCCGAGGCCCGTGCTTTTCTTGCCCGTGTCGGGCCGCCGCAGGGAAAAGAATTTGTCGAAGACCTTGTCCGCATAGGCTGCCTCGATGCCCGGGCCTTCATCCGCCACATCCAGGATCAGCCACGTGTCCCCGCGCCGGGCCCTGATGCAGAGAGAGCCGCGGTCTGGGCTGAAGTCGATGGCGTTCTGCACCAGATTGGCCAGGGCCTGATGGAGGAGAAAGGGATCGCCCGGCACGCCGCCCGCACCATCGAAATCGGCACGCACCGTCAGGTTCCGGCGGAGAAGCAGCGGGGCCTTGGCCTCCAGCACGCCGCGCAGCAGGGTCTCAACGGGCACGGTCTCGCGGGTCCCCAGCTCCCGCCGGTTTTCCAGGGCGGCCAGCTCCAGCATCCGCTCCACCAGTTCCTGAATGCGGGCGGCTTCGGTGCGGATATTGGCCAGAAAGGCGGCACGGCGTTCGGCGGGCATGTCCTCGTTCAGCAGCTCGGCCGCGCCCAGTATGGCCGACAGCGGGCTTTTGATCTCGTGGGTCAGGGTTTGCACGTAGTGCTCCGCATACTTCTTGCCCTCCAGGGCCTCGCGCATGCTCTCCAGGGCAAGGCCCATGTCGCGCAGCTCGGTGCCCCCCAGGGATGGCAGCACGGCCCGGCCGCCGGCGCGCACCTCTTCGGCGTAGCGGGTCAGGCGTGCCACGGGCCGGGTCAGCCACTGCGCCACCAGGAAGGACAGCCCCAGGGCCACGGCCGCGGCAGAGAACCAGATGCGCAGCATGGCCGGACGTTCCTGCTCCAGAAGAGCGTTCACGTTGGTGGTGGGCTTGACCACGGTGAGCACGCCGGCCAGCCGGCCATGGACCATAACCGGCGCGGCCACGTGCAGTATGGAGGTTTCGGGTCGCTGCGGATCGGGATGGGTGGTGCGTGCCCCATAGCCGCCCTTCAGGGTTTGGGCCACATCCCGCCAGCGGGAATAGTCCGCCCCGGCCCTGTCGGGCCGTGCCGAATCGAAGACGATGCGCCCGGCCGCGTCGGTCAGATACACCTGCATGTCCACACTGGTCTTGGTGAAGTCGTAGATGCGGGCGGAAAAGGTGCGCTCGTGCACTGCGGTGAAGGCGGCGGCCAGTTCCCCGGTCTGGAAGCGGCCGGTCTCCATGGAGCCGCCGACGAGCGCGGCCAGGATATGGGCCTGATCCACCAGCACTTCCTCCACGTTCTCCACGAACAGCGTACGCAGCTCGCCGAAGAAACGGCTGAGCGGGTAGCTGAAGCAGAGGGCGGTCAGCAGCACGTAGGCCAGGAAGATGCGCGCGCCGAGTTTCACGGCTCCTCCCGCAGGGCATAACCGCTGCCCCGATGGGTGACGATGGCCTCCCGTTCCGGCGCGATCCGGCGCAGCTTGGCACGGATGTTTTTGATATGGGCGTCCACGGTGCGCTCCAGGCTGGTGTCCGGCGAATCCCAGATCAGCTCCATGAGCTGTTCCCTGGAAAAGACCCGGCCCGGTCGGCGCAGCAGGGTTTTCAGAATCTCGTACTCATAACGGGAAAGCTCCAGGGCCTGACCGCAGTAGCTGATTCGCCGGCGTTCCTCGTCCACGGCCCAGGTGCCGGAGACCGCGGTTTTCACCGGCAGGGACCTGCCCGCCCGGCGCAGCACGGCCCTGACCCGGGCCGAGACCTCGCGCGGGCTGAAGGGCTTGACGATGTAGTCGTCCCCGCCGAGTTCAAGCCCCACCACCCGGTCGATCTCATGGCCCCGGGCGGTGAGGAAGATGACCGGCACATCGCTTGCCCGCCGGATGGCCGAACAGACCTCGAAACCGCTCATGTCCGGCAGACCCACATCCAGAAGGATCAGGTCCGGCCTGCGCTCCATGTCCGCCAGCACGGAGCGGCCGTCGGGGTAGCGGGAGGTGGCGAAGCCTTCGGTTTCCAGGGCGTACTGGATGGCGTCGGCAATGGCCGGTTCGTCATCCACAATGAAGATATGAGCGGACATGGCAGCCTCCTGAGGCGGCAAGGGAGAGCACAGTGTATCCGATTTGACAGGGCTTGGACAGCATGACCACGAACAGCGGACCAGGCCCGGATCAAGATCTGTGCCTGTGCATCCGGCAGCGGCGGATCCGGATGCCTTTTCCCGCCCATACAGCCTTCCGCCCCTGACGCACAGCCAGCGCCAGGGCGGCCAGCGCCAGCAGGCCGGCGCTCACCAGGGCGGCATGGAGCAAAAAACGCGAACCGTAGCGGAGGGCCGCACCGTTGCACAGGGGCAAAAGCACGGTCATGCCCAGGTAGGAGCCGCAGGCAATGGTCAAAACGGGAACCCCCTGGCCTGGCCGGGCCAGCAGGCCCTTCGCCGCGGCGCAGAGTGCCATCAGGGCGCCCAGATACAGGCAGATGCCGAAGAGTTCATGGGCCAGGGCCGGGGTGAAGCGGTCGGAGTAGATGGCAGCCTCATACAAAAACACGGAGCCGGCCACGCGCAGGGCGTTGACCAGAAGCGCCGTGGTGCAGGCCAGGGGCGCAAGGGCCGCCCAGACGAGCACCGTCCGCCATCCGGGTGCAAGCAGGCGGCCCGCGCCCGTGAACACCAGATGCAGCGCCACAAAGCACAGAATCAGAAAATTCACGCCCGCACAGGCCGGAGCGATGCAGATGCCCCGGGCCTGATGCACGAAGCCCGCTCCAGGCGCCCAGGTGAATTCCAGGCCGCAGAGCAGACCGGCCAGCCGGGCCAGGGGCGCGAGGATCCAGAACAGCTCATCGGCTCCGGCCCGGCTGTAGTACAGTTTCAGGGCCCAGGCCAGACCCAGGGCGGTCAGGTGCAGGGCGGCGGCAAAGAGCGGCGCGCCCGGCGCCTGCCTGCCTGGCCCGGGAACCGAAGGGCGGTCCCCGGCTCCCGGGTGGCAGGATGAAGTGGCAGCTGCCGAACAGCGGGGTTCAGCCATTGCGCCTCCTGCGGACAAGGCGCGCGGCCAGCAGACCCGGCAGCAGGCCGGCCAGCAGCGCCGTCAGGCCCGGCTCCGGCACGGAGCGGTAGCCGCCGCCCACCGCCAGGTTGGAAACGCCCTGGGGCAGCGGCAGGGGTTGGTCCACATCCCTGGCTTCGCCCCGGTTTCTGACCTCCTCCAGCACCGCAACAAAGGAGGTATAGGGCGTGAGCAGCCCGTAACGCAGGCCAAGCTGGGTGATCGGCGCCTTGTCCTCCGGCGTGTCCCGGTCCAGCAAGCGGGCCACCCGGCCGCCGGCCCAGAGACGGGCCAGGGACTCGTGCCTGGCCTGGGGCCGGAAGTCCCCCACCTCCAGCACCTTTTCATAGGGCCCGGCCACTGCCTTGCCGCTCACGTGGATGCGGCCTTCGGGCCTGCCCCGCCACTTGCCGCTCACCACCAGGGGCCGGCCGGCAAAGAGATCGGCCACGGCCTGGGGCTCCAGGTCGTACATGTCGAAGCCCTCGGCCGTGATCCGCACGCCGGAGAGGAGCGGGGCCTGCACGTACTGCCGGAAGCGGGCGGCCGCATCCGCAGCCTCATCCGCCCTGGTCACCACAAAGGGTTCGCCCTGTCCGGCCCGGGCCAGACTCTCCACGAGATGCCGGTTCACGCTGGAGCCAATGCCGAAGGTGAACACGTTGCTCTGCCCCAACTGTGCCGTCACCACCTCGCAGGCCTCCTTTTCCGCGCCAATGAAGCCGTCCGTGACAAGGACAAGCGTACGGGCCCTGTCCTGATCGCGGGGCAGGGCCAGGGCGCTGCGCAGGGCCTCGGGCAGTTCCGTGCCGCCACCCCCTCTTTCGGCGTCCAGAAAAGCCAGGGCTTGCTCCGTATTGGCGCCGGTGGCAGGCAGGGAGGCCGGAGCCAGAACCCGCGCGGCGCCGGAGAAAAGCACCAGATTGAAGCAGTCCGTTTCCCGCAGGCCGCCTATCAGGTCGTGCATCAGGGTTTTGGCCGTGTCCAGGGGAAAGCCGTACATGGAGCCGGACACGTCCACCACGAAAATATACTCCCGCGGCAGGATCTCCGTCATGGCCGGCCGGGTCGGGGGCTCGGTCATGAGCAGAAAGAAATTCTCCTCCGGGCCCTCGTAGAGCAACAGACCGCTTTCCACCTGTTTTCCGGCCAGGCGGTAGTGGAAGATGAAATCCCGGTTGCCGCCAAAGTCTTCCGGCCTGGCCAGGGCCGCGGTCAGGAGCGTCTGATCCTGCCATTTGATATCCAGCTCATGGGTGGCGCTGCCCGCCTCCTGTACGGGCATGCCGGCCGACAGCTCCACCTTGACGGCAAACGAACCGGGATACGGCGTCTTTTCGGGGAGATAGGGGCTGGTGATCCAGGTGGCCTGTGCAGCGCCCCCGCCTTGGCCGGCGTATCTGGGGCCGACCACCGTGGGATAGACGAAGCTGTAGGTGCCCTCTTCCGGCACCAGAATCTCCGAATAGACCAGCTCGATGCGCACCGTATCCCCGGGCATGACGTTGGCCAGATTCATGGTGAACACGTTGGGCCGCTCCTCCTCCAAAAGGGAGGCGCTTTTGCCCTGGGCCCTGGCCTGGTCGAACTCCTGACGGGCCTCCTCCCGTTTTTGGATGCGGGCCGCCACCACCCGTTCGCCCACGGTCATGGTCATGCTCTGCACCGCGGCCCTGGTGGAGGCGGGAAACACGTAGCGCAGGTTCAGCGGCGTCTGGCCCGTGTTGGCATACTCCTGGGTCACGCTCACGGTCGCAAGCACGCCGTTTATCACCGCAGCAACGCGCGTATCCCTGAGCGGCAGGGCGCCCGGAGCCGCGTCCTGGTTCAGCACCACGAAATAGGGGGATTGGGAGCCGCCCGTCTGTTCGGCCAGAGCCGGGGCAGAGGGCAGGACAAGAACCCACAACACCAAGAGCACATAGAAAGAGTACATCGTTTTCCTCCTTTGGTTGATGAGACAGTGATGGGGCCTGACGGTTCCCAATCTAGACCAGGGAGGTGAAGAATCGATGAACGCCGCAAGAATTTGTCGTGAAAAAAGGCGGAAACAGCAAGAAACGGTGGCTCGGGGGTAGATGAGCGGCGCTGGAAAAAAGGCTGGCCCTGCCTTCCTGCCGTTCCCGGCGCAGGCACTTGCGGGCTTGGAAGCCCCGCTTGCCACGGCCCTGGACTCAGGCAGCCCGGGGCGATCTCCGGGGCGCTTTCACCGGCGCGCCACGCTACCTGTTGCCGTATAGCGTTCCCAGGAACGCACAAGCGCCGTATGGGAGTGGATGAAGTTGTCCAGGCCGAAGAGTTCGAGGGTCAGGACGCCGGCAAAGCCGGCCTGCCAGAGCGGGTGCATCAGGGCGTCCAGGCGGGCAGGCGGCACAAAGGCCAGGGAGCTGTGATCGCGGCGGCCGGGCGCCACGCCGTGCAGGTGGATGACACGGAGGCGGGGCAGCCAGTCTGCCAGCAGGGCCGCCGGATCGCCGCCATCCTTCCAGACGTGGCCTGCGTCGAGGCAGCGGGAGCAGGCGCTGGCTGCCACCCATTCGTCCCAGAAGCTGGGCGGAAAGCTCTCCAGATTTTCGACAGCCACCTGCTCTGGCCGCGACGCCAGAGCCAGGATCCGGGCCAGGGCCTCACTCGTCCAGAGGCGCTTTTCTTCGCTGAGCATGCCGACACAGGCCCTGCCCAGGCGCAGCGTGCCGCGCAGGCTCGGAAAATCGAGATGCAGGACAAAGCTGTGCGGCCGCAGGACAGCGGCCCGCTCCATGGCCATGGCCGCCTTGTTCACCATGGCGGCAGCCGCCTTTCGGGTATCGCAGTCGGCGTCGGTGGGCAGATGCAGGTGCAGGCTGGTCCCCTCCCCACGGGCGATCCTGCCGATTTCCGCGATTTCCCGGGCGCTGGGCAGCAGCTCGCCGCAGCGCCCCGTCTCCATCAAGAGCAGGGCCACGTCGTCGCAATGGGCCGCCGCCCAGCGCAGGCCCGTCACATAGTCTGCCGGCAGGACAAAGGAGGTGGCGCCAAGCCGAAGACCTGGAAGGGCATATTTTGTCATCGACCGGGTCCCGTTCGCAGGGCAGCCTGCCGGCAGGGGCCCCGGCCGGGCAGGCGGCTCGCCAGGGCATGAGACAAAAGTTCCTGGGCCGCCTCCGGCCAGACCCTGGCCGTGTCCCTCTTTTCGGAGCCCATCCTCAGCCTGCCCCGGGCACGGCTCCGCGCCAGAGCGGCCGTGCCGCTAGGCACCGTAGACCTGTTCGGCCACGCGGCAGCTCATCAGGCTCTCCGGCAGACGGCCTGCACGCAGGGCGGCGAGCAGCGCACGCCACTCTTCGTCGCTCCATTTGTGCACCCCCTTCCAGGCGGAAAAACTGGCCTCCTGGTTGTAGTGCCTTGCCCGGCCGTTCTGGTACACGCTGGCAAAGCCCCGAAAGCGGCAGGCACCCTGACAGTGGGTTCTGGTGACTTTAATCCTCTCGGGCCCCTGGTGGCAGCCCTCTTCTTTGATCAGGGCCCGCAGTCTCTCGGCCGGATCCTCTTTATGGCAGCCGTGACAGCGCTCGCCGTCGCAGATGAAGATCTGGGCGGCGGCAAACATGATCGGCCTGTCAGGATCAGGGACTTCCGGCTTGCAGGCCGTTCCCGGAACCACCGTCGAACCCATGGCGTTTGTCCTGCTCATCTGTTTCCTCCAGTGTTGCCGGCACCGTTACGCCGCAGCAGATAGGTGTCCATGATCCATCCCTTTTCGGCCCTTTTCGCGCTGCGGATACGCTCGATATCGGCCCGAACCTCATGCAGCTTACCGGAAACGAGCACCTCGTCTTCGGTGCCCAGGTAGGCACCCCAGTATATATAAACATCGCCGGATATGGCGCGCAAATCCATCTTGGTGTCGAGCAGGACGACCACGCTGTCGGCGCCTTCTGGAAAGCCACCCGCTATCTGGCGACCGGTGGTGATCTGAATGGTTTCGCCAATCCGGTTCAGCGCGATCCGGTGCCGCGCCGCCAGTGCCTGCATGCTGCTGATACCGGGAACGGCCTCGTAATCGAAGGCAAGCGTGCCCTCGGCAAGAAGGCCCGCCAGGATGGCGAGCGTGCCGTCGTACAGCGCGGGGTCTCCCCAGACAAGAAAAGCTCCGCATTCGCCGTCCTGCAGGCTGTCGGCGATCAAGGAGCGGTACAGCAGAGCGCGTTTTTCCCGCCAGGAGCGGATATCCGGCGTATAGGCCGGGTCGGAGAGCACCCGCGCCGGATCAGCAAACTCTACCCAGCGGTATGTCGAACTCTCAATGAAGCGTTCGCAGATTTCCCTGCGAATACGGAGCAGATCGCCCTTCTCCGTCCCCTTGTTGACAAGGAAAAAAACATCGACCCGGTTGAGGGCATTGATGGCCTGCACGGTGAGGTAGTCGGGATGACCGGCGCCCATGCCGATAACAAGAACTTTCTTTTTGGGACAGGATGCAGCAGCCAAGGTTCCTCCCGGGTACGGTGTTTATCCCGCGTGACTCACAGGGGCGGGGCTTCCCGGAATTTTTGCCTGCCATCTGTTTCTGCAAGCCGCGTTTCCACGAAGGCCTTTGCTCCGCTTGCCGGCCCAGGCCGGGACTGCGGCTGCAGCACCAAAGTCCCGCCCCAGCCTGCCACCAGCTTCTGCATGGCCTCGATCCGCCCCCCCTCCTGCAGAAAGGGATCGAGGGTGGTGCGGAACTGGTGGGCCACCTTGCTCCGCCGCAGCAGGGCGGCGCTCTCCTCGGCCGCAGCCCCGCTCCCGGCGATGCCGGTGATCCTTTCGTACTCGGCAAAGGGGGCCTTCAGATCCATGCCCACCCAGTCGAGCAGGGGTAGGCATTCCCTAAGGCGCTCCGGATAGGGCCCAGCCGTGTGCAGGCCGACCTTGAAGCCCATGGCCCGCACGCGCCGCATGGCTTCGGGAAGCGCTGCCTGCAGGGTCGCTTCGCCGCCGCTGAACACCAGGGCGTCGAGCAGCCCCTGACGGCGTTCCAGAAGGGCAAGCACATCCTGCCAGGGAAGGGCTGACCCGCCCTTTTGCGGCAGCAGGTGCCGGTTGTGGCAGTAGTGGCAGCGCCAGGGGCAGCCCTGACAGAAGAGCACCGCCGCCAGACAGCCGGGGTAGTCGATGGTGGTAAAGGGCAAAAGCCCCCCGATCAACAGCATCGCTCAGTCGATTTTTTCCGGTTCGCGGAAAAATTTCCGCTCCGCGTGCTCGGCCTTCTTGCCGGTATTGAATGAGCCGACCGGCCGGTGGTAGCCCATCACCCGGGTCCAGACCTCGCAGGGCTGGCGTTTTTCCTGGGGGATTTCGATTGCCGTTGCCGTATCCTGCTGCGTGTTCATGCCATGCTCCTTTCTTGTGCGAGTTGCTGCGCCAGTTCCTGGTCACATTTGGGGCAGAAGGGATGTTCGCCGCTCAGGTAACCGTGCCTGGGGCAGATGGAAAAGGTTGGGGTGACGGTGAGGTAGGGTAGCCGGAAGCGCTCCAGGGAGCGGCGCACCAGGGTCCTGCAGGCGCAGGCCGAGGAGACCTGCTCGCCCAGGTAGAGGTGCAGCACCGTGCCGCCGGTATATTTGCTCTGCAGTTGTTCCTGACGGCTTAGCGCCTCGAAGGGGTCGTCGGTAAAGCCGACCGGCAACTGCGAGGAGTTGGTGTAGTAGGGGGCCTCGGGCGTGCCGGCCTGGAGTATCCCGGGGTAGCGCTTTTTGTCCTCACGCGCGAAACGGTAGGTGGTGCCTTCGGCGGGGGTGGCCTCCAGGTTGTACATGTGCCCGGTCTCTTCCTGGAAGCCCAGCATCCTCTCACGCAGGTGATCGAGCAGTTGCAGCGCCAGCGCGTGGCCTGCCGGCGTGCTGATGTCCTCCTGGTCGCCGGTGAAGTTGCGGATCATTTCATTGACGCCGTTGATGCCAATGGTCGAGAAATGGTTGCGCAGGGTGCCGAGATAGCGCCTGGTGTAGGGAAAAAGACCGTTGTCCATACGGCGCTGGATCACCTTGCGCTTGATTTCCAGGCTGTTCCTGCCCAGTTCCAGCAAGTGGTCGAGGCGCTGGTACAGCCCGGCCCCGTCCCCCTGGTGTTCATAGCCCAGCCGGGCGCAGTTGATGGTCACCACGCCTATGGACCCGGTCTGTTCGGCCGAACCGAAGAGGCCATTGCCCCGCTTGAGCAGTTCCCTAAGGTCGAGCTGCAGACGGCAGCACATGGAGCGCACCATGTTGGGACTGAGTTCCGAGTTGATGAAGTTCTGGAAATAGGGCAGGCCGTATTTTGCGGTCATGGCGAAGAGGCGCTCGGCATTTTCGCTTTCCCAGGGGAAGTCGGGGGTGATGTTATAGGTCGGGATCGGGAAGGTGAAGACCCGTCCCCTGGCATCGCCCGTGGTCATGACCTCGATATAGGCCCGGTTGATCAGGTCCATTTCCTCCTGCAGCTCGCCGTAGCTGAAGGGCATCTCCCTGCCGCCGATCACCGGGATCTGGGGCTTCAGGTCATCCGGGCAGGTCCAGTCGAAGGTCAGATTGGTGAAGGGGGTTTGCGTGCCCCAGCGCGAGGGCACGTTCAGGTTGAAGATCAGCTCCTGGATGTTCTGCCGGACCTCCTCGAAAGAGAGCCTGTCCTTGCGCACGAAGGGCGCCATATAGGTGTCGAAGGAGCTGAAGGCCTGAGCCCCGGCCCACTCGTTCTGCAGGGTGCCGAGAAAGTTGACGATCTGCCCGACCGCGCTCGACATGTGTTTGGGTGGAGAGGCCTCGATCTTGCCGGGCACGCCGTTGAAGCCTTCGCTCAGGAGCATGCGCAGAGACCAGCCGGCGCAGTAGCCGGAAAGCATATCCAGATCGTGGAGATGCAGACTGCCGTCGCGGTGGGCTGCGCCGATTTCCGGGGGATAGACGTGGTTGAGCCAGTAGTTGGCCGTCACCTTGCCGGAGACGTTGAGAATCAGGCCGCCCAGGGAGTAGCCCTGATTGGCATTGGCATTGACCCGCCAGTCGGACTGGTCGAGGTACTCGTTGATCGAGGCGGAGACATCCACCACGGTTTTCCTGTCCTGCCGCAGCTTGCTGCGCTGCTCACGGTAGACCGCGTAGGCGCGCATCGTGGCGAAATGGTTGGCGGCAATCAGGGTCTGCTCGACAATGTCCTGGATCTGCTCGACATGCGGGCTGGCGCCGGTGAAGCGGTGCCGCAGCACCTTGAGCACCTGCCAGGTCAGGAGCCAGGCCTCCTCGGCATCGAATTCACCGGTGGCACGGCCGGCCCTGAGCAGGGCCTTCTGGATCTTGCCTTCGTCAAAAGGGACGACCGCACCGGTCCGGCGGATGACCTGGTCGGGAACGGGCGGCTGCGTGTCCCCCGCGGAAAAGACGGCTGAAAATGGCTGCATGGCAGGGCTCCTTTTGTAGGGATGCGGGCAAAAGGAGCGAGGTGGCAGCACAGAGTGCGGATGCAGAAAAAAAGCAGGCGCCAGCAGGGCAGGCGAATGTTTTTTGCACTCTGTTTGCTGAGTCCCACACCCCCAGTTCCCGAGGGGTTGGTCTGCGACGTCAGGCAGCGGCAGGTCTTCTGGCTCGCGAATCGTCCTCCGGGCAGTCTTCCCGATCGCATGATCAGTGACGTGGCAGCCCTTTGTCCTCGCTCACAGCGGCGGGTCCGCGGGGGCATAGCCTGATGGCCGGCCTCACCCCTCTTCCCTTTCAGGCCCTTGCGGGCACCGTGCCTAGATGCGGTAGATCTCCATATATAGTGGAGACTAGATACCACGGTACTATATATCGCGTCAATGCCTTTTTATCTGGCAGGAAACACCCCTGACCGGATGATGAACAAGGGGCCATGCGCGCCAAAGGTGCAGAAAAACTGAGGCTCTCCGCGTGCGTGCAGCTCTCCGCTGCCGGCAGAGGTCATGGCGAAAAGCGGAAAGCAAAAAGCCCCGGCCAGATCTTCCAGCCAGGGCATAATAAAGACGGCATGGCCGGTTGACATCGCTCCGGCCATGCCAGCGCTTCGCTATTTGGCGAAGTCAGGCTGGTCGCGCAGATAGACCTCGCCCCCGCGGTTCCAATAGCGCACGCAGGGCAGCTCTCGCAGGCTTTCCAGGGCCCTGCTTTCCTCCGCCTCGTCGTCCGACCAGAAGCAGATCAGGACTTCGCGCGTTTTGTCGTCCTCCGACAGGGTCGATTGCACGGTGGCAATGCGCACGCCGGTATCCCGAATCTGGCCGATGATCTCCCGCAGGCTGCCCCGCCGGTTTTCGATCTCGCACACCATTTCCACACCCCGCGGCATGCCGCCGCCCGAAATGGTGGCCAGCGCCTGAAACACATCCCATTGGGTCAAAAGACCGACCATTTTTCTGTCTTCGTTCACCACAGGCAGAAAATGCACGTGTTTGTCCACCATCACCCGGGCGGCACGGGGCACAGTGCCGTGATACCTGATGGTAACCGGATCTTTGCGCATGAGTTCCGCCGCCTGGATCTTTTCCAGAGCGTCCAGGGCATCCACAATGTCCCGGCTGATGCTGCCCCTGGGCAGGCGGGCCTGCACATCCTTGTTGGTCACAATGCCCACCACATGGCCTTCGCCGTCAAGCACGGGCATGGTGGTAATCGTGTGGTCCCTGAACAGCCGGCGACAGTGCAACAGCGAAGTCTCCGGAGTGACCGAAATAACATCCCTGATCATCCAGTCAAGTATGAGCATGAAAATCTCCTTGTTTGTTCGGAATCGGCATCATGGATGGAAGGGCCAGATCAGCGGGATGAGCAGCCAGCACATCAACAGGCTGATGATTTGCAGTGGCCAGCCGGCCTTGGCGTAGTCCGTGAAACTGTACCTGCCCGGCCCGAAGACGATGGTGTTGGACGGCGTCGCGATCGGGGTCAGGAAGCAGGTGGAGGCGCAGGCGCAGATGCCCATGGCAATGGGCAGGGGCGAAACGCCGGTGGCCGTGGCGATCGGGATGGCCAGAGGCGCCATCAGGGCCGCGGTGGCGGTATTGGACATGAAGTTGGTGATGATGGCGGTGAGGCCGCAGCAGGCGAGCTGCAGCATCCAAGGATTGTCTACATGGCTCACGACCGTATGGGCCACCATGGCCGCCGCCCCGGACTTGGACATGGCGCTGGACATGGAAAGCATGCCGGCGAACAGAAAGATGGTGTTCCAGTCAACCGCCCGGTACGCCTCCTTCATGGTGAGGCAGCCGGTGCAGACCACCAGGGCAGCGCCCAGCATGGCGGCAGTGTTCAGGGGCATCAATTCGCTGGCCATCATGACCACGACAAAGGCGAAAATCAAAATGGCGATCCACATCTTGTTGGTGCGGCGTGCCACGTCATCGGCCTCCGACGCATCCTCAATCTCCCTGTTTTTGGGCAAAAGCTTGTAGCCAATAAGCGGAAACCAGATCCAGCCCGCGATCAGCAGGGGAATGCCGATCCGGCCATATTCAAAAAAACCGAACTGGCGCAGGAGCAGATCCGGGTTGGTCTTTATGGCCTCGCCCAGCATGGCGTTGATGATGCCGTTCGGCGGAGTGCCCACGAGCGTGACCGTACCGCCCAGGGAGGAGGCAAAGGCCACGGGCATGAGAATCCGGGCCGGAGCCACCCTGGCCTTGACGCACATGGCCATGATCATGGGCATGGCCACGACCGTGGTGCCGGTATCGGAAAGGACGGTGGACAGGGAGCCGACCGCCACCATGGAAAAGAGCAGCAGCAAGCGTGGCTTGCCCTTGGAAAGCCGCATGGCCAGTGCCCCGATCTTGTCGGCAAAGCCGGTGACAAAGGTGGCCTCGCCCACGATAAACATGGCCATGAAGAGAATGACCGTTGGGTTGCCCCAGTGACTGAAGGCGGTTTTGTTGTCCAGAACGCCGCAGAGCGAGAGGGCGACGGGCACCAGAATGGCCGTGCAGGCCAGGGGCACGACCTCGGTAAAAAACATGATGGCCGCCACCACCAGAATGCCCAGGGTTATATAGGCGTTGCTGGGGTCTTCCGGCAGCTGGATGGTCTTGGCCACCTCGGCACTGGCCCAGGCGTCCTGTGCAAGAAAAAGCGCCAGCATCGCCAGAAGCACTGCGGTCAGACTGCGTCGCGGTTTTTTCACTTCGTCCTCCTTGATGTATGGTGAAGGGGAACCGGGACATGGCCCCGGCCCTGTGGAGTCTGGGACGAAAAGCAGGCCCAACGGAAATGGCGCAAAACAGCACAGAGGCGCGGGCAGCGGCTGTTAGCGCCTGCAAAACAGCGTGCTGACTGTAACAGCGCGGCCCGGCGTCCGCAAGCGGCAAATACCGGCCCCAATTCCATGCCACGCACTTTCCTCAAAGGCAATTTTTTTTGACACCCGTGTCTCCCGGCCTTATGGTGGTGGACAAAACAGCGATCCGCCCCGGGTGTGCAGCTCCGGGCGGCAAGATTCACCTTCATCGAGAGGATTTTGGTATGGCAACGGTACGGCTGGCGGTTCCATCGGAAGGCAATGGCGGCCTGGACGGCGTGCGCTCCGGGCATTTCGGCCATTGCGCGGTGTTCACCTGCGTAGACATCGAAGACGGCAAAATTGGCTCCGTACGCATTGTGCAGAACGGCGAGCATGCGGAAGGCGGCTGCATGGTGCCTGTGCAGAAGCTGGCCCAGGAAGGGGTGAATGCCATTGTGGTAGGCGGCATCGGCATGCGCCCCCTCATGGGCTTCCAGCAGGCGGGCATTGCTGTGTACTACGATGCCGATCAGCCACAGGTGAGGCCCGTGGTGGAGGCCTTCGCGGCAGGCAGTCTGCCCCTCATCTCCGAGCAGCAGACCTGCAAGGGCAGCGGCCATTGCCACCACTGAAAAGGGCTGCATCCGACAGGGCCCGGCGGGACGCTCGTCTCGCCGGGCTTTTTTTTGATGCCGCTTGCGCGAGCGGCATCCGTGCTTACCTGTATGGGCATTCTTCGTTCAATCTAAATTTTGTTGCGCAACCCAGGAAATTCCCATGCAAAAGCTACGCTTTGACATCACCGGCATGAGCTGCGCGGCCTGCTCGGCACGGGTGGAAAAAGCGGTCTCCGGACTGAAGGGCGTGAGCGAGGCCAGTGTCAATCTGCTCAAGAACAGCATGATCGCCACCTTTGACGAGACGCTACTCTCTGCGGACGACATCATCAGCGCCGTGGACAGGGCCGGCTACGGTGCGAACCTGCACCTGCAGCATGAGGCCGCCGCCCCAAATGCCGCCACAGTGCCCGACCCGACTGCCAGAGAGCTGGCCCAGATGCAGACCCGGCTTTTTGTCTCCATCCTCTTTGCCCTGCCCCTTTTCGTGCTGGCCATGGGGCCGATGCTGCAGCTCTTTCAGGTGCCCCCGCGGTATGTGGCGGTCCATGCCCTGACCCAGCTCATGCTGGCTCTGCCGGTCATTTTCGTCAACTTCAGGTTCTACCGAAACGGCATCAGGGCCCTGTGCTCACTGGCGCCCAACATGGACTCTCTGATTGCCGTGGGTTCCGGGGCGGCTGCGCTCTTCAGCCTCGCCATGCTCTACCGCATCGCCCTGGCCCTGGGCATGGGCGATCTGACAGCGGCCAGTGAGGCTGCCGGCTCCCTTTACTTCGACTCGGCAGCCATGATTCTGACCCTGATTACCCTGGGCAAATTCTTTGAGGCCAGGGCCAAGGGCCGCACCTCGGAGGCCATTGCCAGGCTGATCGGCCTGGCCCCGGAAACCGCCACCCTGAGCCAGGACGGCAGGGAGAAGGTCGTTCCCCTCTCCGAGGTGCGGGTGGGCGATGTGCTCGTGGTGCGGGCCGGAGAGCGGATTCCGGTGGATGGGGAGATCCTGAGCGGCAGCGCCGCCATAGACCAGAGCGCGCTCACGGGCGAGAGCATGCCGGTGGAAAAGCAGGCGGGCGACCGGGTGACCGGCGCCACCATCAACACCTCGGGCCACCTCGTCATACGCGCGCTGCGCGTGGGCGATGACACCACCCTGGCCCAGATTGTCCGGCTGGTGGACGAGGCTACGGCCACCAAGGCGCCCATTGGCCGACTGGCGGACAAGATCAGCGGCATCTTCGTGCCCGTGGTCATCGGCATCGCCATCCTGGCAACCGCGATCTGGCTGGCTCTGGGCTTTGGCCCGGCCTTTGCCCTGGCCATCGGCATCGCGGTGCTGGTCATTTCCTGCCCCTGCGCGCTGGGACTGGCCACGCCCACCGCCATCATGGCCGGCACGGGCCGGGGCGCGGCGAGCGGCATTCTGTTCAAGTCCGCAGAAGCCATTGAAACCGCGCATCTGGTGGACACCGTGGTCCTGGACAAAACCGGTACGGTCACCAGCGGCCGGCCGGCCCTGACCGACCTGATACCTGCCGCAGGTCTTGACAAGACGGAACTGCTCAGACTTGCGGCCTCTTTGGAAAAGCTCTCCAGCCATCCCCTGGGCAGGGCTATTGTCACCGCGGCGGAAGAACGCGGACTTGCGCTTTCTAAGGTAGAGCAATTCAGGCAGGAGCCGGGGGCGGGCATTGCCGGCCTTTGCGAGGGCCGGGAACTCTTTGCCGGCAATGCCAATGCTCTGAAGAAACAGGGCGTGGCGCTGGATGCCGCCCTGCAGGCACAGGCCGAAGCCATGGCGCAAAAGGGCAAGACCGTGCTGTACCTTGTGCAGGACAGGGCAGTGCTGGGCCTCCTGGCTGTGGCGGACCTCATCCGGGAGAGCAGCCGGGAAGCGGTGGCCGAGCTGCAGGCCATGGGGCTCAGGGTCATCATGCTGACCGGTGACCATGCGGCAAGCGCCAGGGCGGTGCAGATGGCGGCCGGCATCCCGGAGCTGCGGGCCGAGCTTTTGCCGCAGGACAAGGAAAGGGAGATCCGCGCGCTTAAGGCCCAGGGCCACAGGGTGGCCATGGTGGGCGACGGCATCAACGACGCGCCGGCCCTGGCCCGGGCAGACCTGGGCATTGCCATTGGCGCCGGCACGGATGTTGCCATCGAATCCGCCGACGTGGTGCTGATGAAAAGCGACCTCATGGACGTGGCCGCAGCCATTCAGCTTGGCCGGGCCGTGATCCGCACCATCCGGCAGAACCTGTTCTGGGCCTTCTTTTACAACAGTCTGGGCATTCCGGTGGCGGCCGGCGTCTTTTACAGCCTCTGGCACCTCACGCTGAGCCCCATGATTGCGGCAGCCGCCATGAGCCTGAGTTCACTGGGGGTGGTCACGAATGCCCTGAGACTCCGCTATTTCGCGCCGAAACGGCACGCTGTCGCAAGCGCCGCTTCGGCGTCTCTTGCTGTGGACACCGCTGCCAGCGAGGCGGCCGGCGTTCCCCCATCAAATCAAAGGAGTGAGATTATGACCAAATGTATGCGAATTGACGGCATGAGCTGTGGCCATTGCAGCGCCAGGGTGGAGAAGGCCCTGCGCGAGCTTGCAGGCGTCAAAGACGTAAAAGTGGATCTGGAGGCCAAGACCGCCACGATCCAGGCAGACGAGGGCATAGCCGAAGAGGCGCTCAGCAGGGCCGTGACCGAGAGCGGCTACACCGTGCTGGGCATCGACTGAACAGGCCTCTAGTCACAGGTTCGTGCCCGGTTTCGTCCACCACAGAAGATCTGTGTGGGTGCGCAGTTGATCTGGTAAGCCGGACACCGGCCTGTCAAGCCGGAGGTCGCGACTTCGAGCCTCGTCGGCCCCGCCGGCTACCAGTGCAAAGCCCCCTTGGAACGGCAGTTCCGAGGGGGCTTTGCCATGTTGTCGCCTTTGCTCGTACAGGGAGGCGTGATTGCGCGCAGTGTCACTGGGGCAAGGCCCGGATTTTCAACGGGCTGTCAGCAAGCCCCGTCCAAATAGTCATCTGTTTGTTCGTTCGCTTCCCATTCGGCGTTCAGAGCGCTGTTATCGCCATGAGGGCTTTCATCGAAAGTGCTGTTCTTTCCTGCATCATCAGATGAAGCAATCGCCATACCGCAAAAGAAGGCAGCGGAAAGCTCTTCCTTCTTGCTTTGTTTCATATCGATATTTTTTTCAGACTCTTGGTGTTTCTGCATAAATTTAACTATATTGTTCAGAAATGATACTGTACTATAGAAAAAAATAACAATTAGCAAAAGTATACCTGTAATAATGAAAAAGGCAATCATAAGGACCTCCTGAATTATGATTTACACATCCTTGAAAAAGCAGGGCTGTATAGTACAGCTTAACACGCAGGCAAGTATATGACAATGATTTATTTATGAGATACAAACTGCTTGTATTATTCAGGAAAATTTACCTCTTCTACAAAGTAGAATTACTCGTCCCTGCAGCCTGAGCTAATCATTGCTCTCAAATAAAGCTTTTATATCATTCACTTCAGAAGAAATATTCTGATTTTGCACAATGTGAGTTTTAACACAGCTTCATTCAGCGCATAAAACTCTTTGCACCGCTGAATTTATAATTATTGCACAAAGATATTTTTCTATCTTACTTTTGCTTAATCAGTCCAGCGTATAATCCTAATCCCTTATCAAGTCAGGTCATATCAAACCAATAATTGATGGTCACAAGGTAGTATTTGAGGATAATCAGGTCGTAATCCCTTATCAAGTCAGGTCATATCAAACCCACCGTCAACAAGGTCCAAGCCGTCACGCCTACGGGCATGTCGTAATCCCTTATCAAGTCAGGTCATATCAAACGACGGCCGGTTTTTGAAACAGTTATTGTTATACCGTCGTAATCCCTTATCAAGTCAGGTCATATCAAACTGCCCACCCAGCCAGCGGGTAGCTGGCGCTCCAGGTCGTCGTAATCCCTTATCAAGTCAGGTCATATCAAACAGAATGCTGACGATAAAATTTAAAACTTGTTTTGGTCGGTCGTAATCCCTTATCAAGTCAGGTCATATCAAACAAGAGTAAAGAGCAACAATGACCGCCCCAACAACGCTCGTCGTAATCCCTTATCAAGTCAGGTCATATCAAACCCTGGCAAGGCGGAATATATCCGCTCGTCCATTCGTCGTGTCGTAATCCCTTATCAAGTCAGGTCATATCAAACCGGTGTGGTTCTTGCGACATGGAGGAAGTATATATCCCTGGGTCGTAATCCCTTATCAAGTCAGGTCATATCAAACTGATCGCATCAAAGCTAACCAAGCAGAGACTCACACAATGGTCGTAATCCCTTATCAAGGCAGGTCATATCAAACACCCTTCCCACAGGAGATTTTATCGTGTACCAGTTAAAAATGGTCGTAATCCCTTATCAAGTCAGGTCATATCAAACTAAAGATAATACTGAAGGTTAGGAATAAGACATGAGCGTCGTAATCCCTTATCAAGTCAGGTCATATCAAACGCGAACGAGCCCAAGACGGATGGTTCCGGGAAGTCCCGGTCGTAATCCCTTATCAAGTCAGGTCATATCAAACCCCTCCAGACCGGAAAAGTCCGCCCCGGCATTTTGGTCGTAATCCCTTATCAAGTCAGGTCATATCAAACATTATGTCTCGTTATTTCAATTCCAGCGACCTGAACAGTCGTAATCCCTTATCAAGTCAGGTCATATCAAACCACGGACGTTTTTGTTTCCTTGGGCTTATTGCCCAAGGGTCGTAATCCCTTATCAAGTCAGGTCATATCAAACAAGGATGCTCCGGTAATAGTACTGGAACATTCGGGGGTCGTAATCCCTTATCAAGTCAGGTCATATCAAACGCATAACAAAATTGAAACATGGTTGATGCTCGACTGGAGTCGTAATCCCTTATCAAGTCAGGTCATATCAAACTAGTTGACACCAGTAACCAGACCATGGAGGGTAACATGGGTCGTAATCCCTTATCAAGTCAGGTCATATCAAACTTACGAGGAGCTGCAGGCCGGGCGGCGGATTATTGCCGCCCGTCGTAATCCCTTATCAAGTCAGGTCATATCAAACTCCGGCTGTTGAGCTGGGACAACGAGGATGGCGCACGTCGTAATCCCTTATCAAGTCAGGTCATATCAAACGTGGATAGCGACGCGGCGCTCCTGCACGCGGTGTTCGTCGTAATCCCTTATCAAGTCAGGTCATATCAAACCCATACATCGTGACCAAAAGCGGCTACGTCGGGGGAACGTCGTAATCCCTTATCAAGTCAGGTCATATCAAACATGCCCTGTTCTGCCTGAAGAACAGGCTGAGCAACGAGTTGAGTCGTAATCCCTTATCAAGTCAGGTCATATCAAACGCTTGATGCCTTCTTGACCGATGCCAAGCGACCCTACCCCGTCGTAATCCCTTATCAAGTCAGGTCATATCAAACTATCCGCCAGAGCTCCTGGGATCCCCCCTCCGTCTGGTCGTAATCCCTTATCAAGTCAGGTCATATCAAACGCCAGTTTGGGCTGGAAAATTTAACAGCGGCCTGTGGGTCGTAATCCCTTATCAAGTCAGGTCATATCAAACTTGAGCGGCGGGACGGCTTTGGGCATCCGGTGTGGGATCGTCGTAATCCCTTATCAAGTCAGGTCATATCAAACCCAGCCCCCGGGTTTTGCAGGTGCGTCCCTTGATGGGTCGTAATCCCTTATCAAGTCAGGTCATATCAAACGACACCGGCAAATTCCGGCTGCAGATTGCGGCCGGGATTGGTCGTAATCCCTTATCAAGTCAGGTCATATCAAACCCGGGGAATTCCCACAAAGAACAGGAGATGCTATGGATACGTCGTAATCCCTTATCAAGTCAGGTCATATCAAACCTGGCTGACCTTTCCCTTATTGGGCAAGTCGCCGATAAGGGTCGTAATCCCTTATCAAGTCAGGTCATATCAAACAAGCTGCTAGAATTTTTTCACTAAACAGCTAGCAGCTTGGTCGTAATCCCTTATCAAGTCAGGTCATATCAAACGTTCTACGATCCTGCAAGGGACAAATGTCTGTTCTTCGAGGTCGTAATCCCTTATCAAGTCAGGTCATATCAAACGCGTAGCCAGGCCGCGGCTCGATCGAGCCCTTTCCTTCCTCGTCGTAATCCCTTATCAAGTCAGGTCATATCAAACGTCAGGAATTTTTGAAGAGTATCGAAGCAGTTAAGGTGTCGTAATCCCTTATCAAGTCAGGTCATATCAAACGGTCTCCGATGCCACGGACAATCGTTTCCCGGCATGGGGTCGTAATCCCTTATCAAGTCAGGTCATATCAAACGGACAAAAAGACTCACGAGAAGTCGATGCAGCTTAAGAGTCGTAATCCCTTATCAAGTCAGGTCATATCAAACCTGACATATACGATGGCTTATATGGTTGGGTGTAACTTTGGTCGTAATCCCTTATCAAGTCAGGTCATATCAAACGGAAGACCCAAATTCCTCCCTCCGTTTCGAAAAATGGGTCGTAATCCCTTATCAAGTCAGGTCATATCAAACAAGGCCCCAATCCTTGGGGCAAGGGGGAATTATGTTTGCGTCGTAATCCCTTATCAAGTCAGGTCATATCAAACGAAGGGACTGACGCTGGATTACAGCGTCAGTCTTTTCTGGTCGTAATCCCTTATCAAGTCAGGTCATATCAAACCCGACGAGCACCTTCCGCCAGCAAACCGCCGGCGTCGTAATCCCTTATCAAGTCAGGTCATATCAAACTGAGCTCGGAGGAGATCGATCGCAACATGCGCCGGTTTAAGGTCGTAATCCCTTATCAAGTCAGGTCATATCAAACCGGACTGACCCAGCGTGTAACCGCACGTGCCGGCGTCACCGTCGTAATCCCTTATCAAGTCAGGTCATATCAAACATTCCGACGTATTACAGTAGGGGCTGTTCCCCCCGAGGCGTCGTAATCCCTTATCAAGTCAGGTCATATCAAACGGCGAAGGCCAACGCCTACGGGCGTTGTGCGACCTGTCGTAATCCCTTATCAAGTCAGGTCATATCAAACTTCTGATAACGCCCGGGAATTCCCGGGCGAAGGCCAACGTCGTAATCCCTTATCAAGTCAGGTCATATCAAACCCTGGAATCTGCACTCCAAACTGGCAAGGTGCACCCTGGGTCGTAATCCCTTATCAAGTCAGGTCATATCAAACAAGTCTTGTGCTGGCATGAAATGACTTTAGATTATTCTGTCGTAATCCCTTATCAAGTCAGGTCATATCAAACCCACTTGTGCGGAGGCGTCATGGTTTCACTACAGCAAGCGTCGTAATCCCTTATCAAGTCAGGTCATATCAAACTTTGAGGAAAAGTTCCCCATTGTGGGAACTGTTCAGGGTCGTAATCCCTTATCAAGTCAGGTCATATCAAACCACAATCGGAGCGATGGCCCATGAGGGCCATCGCTTGTCCAAGTCGTAATCCCTTATCAAGTCAGGTCATATCAAACTCTGGTGAGCGGGAATTCCTCCGTAAACTTTCCGACCTGTGTCGTAATCCCTTATCAAGTCAGGTCATATCAAACGCCCCATGAGATAAAGGATTGCGACGGCCGTAACTCACGGGTCGTAATCCCTTATCAAGTCAGGTCATATCAAACCAGAAAAAGCCATTTTTGACATACCAGCAAAGCCAGGAACGTCGTAATCCCTTATCAAGTCAGGTCATATCAAACTTCTATAATTTTTCTGGGAATTCCCGTTGTGGGAATTCCCGGTCGTAATCCCTTATCAAGTCAGGTCATATCAAACTTGCGGGACAAGTCGCGGGAGCGAAGTTTTTCGAACTGTCGTAATCCCTTATCAAGTCAGGTCATATCAAACAAAGTGGAATTTGAAAAAGCAGTAGCCCACTTGAAGGGGTCGTAATCCTTTATCAAGTCAGGTCATATCAAACGCCGGCTAGGTGTAGCACGGGTACAGGATTACGGTCGTAATCCCTTATCAAGTCAGGTCATATCAAACATACCAGCAAAGAGAAGTACTTTGCTGGCATGAAATGACGTCGTAATCCCTTATCAAGTCAGGTCATATCAAACAAGGAATTACGACATGAAAACTGCACAAAAAATTCTGGGTCGTAATCCCTTATCAAGTCAGGTCATATCAAACATGAAAACTGCACAAAAAATTCTGGCCAAGCGCAATGCGGTCGTAATCCCTTATCAAGTCAGGTCATATCAAACGAATAAACCTGAAAAGCAAGTTAGGGAACCATGTTTCGGTTCGTCGTAATCCCTTATCAAGTCAGGTCATATCAAACTGGTATAATGCTGGTTGAAATGCTGGATTAATGCTATGTCGTAATCCCTTATCAAGTCAGGTCATATCAAACATAAGGGTGCTTCGGAAATAGTACTGAACACCCGGGAGTCGTAATCCCTTATCAAGTCAGGTCATATCAAACAGTATATATTCCTGTCGCAAGGGAACGTGAGTCTGAGTCGTAATCCCTTATCAAGTCAGGTCATATCAAACATAGTTCGAGGGCGAACTAAATGCAACATGTCGTGTAAGTCGTAATCCCTTATCAAGTCAGGTCATATCAAACGCCGCGAAAAAGAACGAGGGCTCCGGGAATTCCCCGGAGCGTCGTAATCCCTTATCAAGTCAGGTCATATCAAACTTTTCGAAGCTTTTCCTCACACCGTCGGTTGCCCCGGTCGTAATCCCTTATCAAGTCAGGTCATATCAAACAATAATACTATTGCGCTCACAGTCACTTCCCGCTCCGTCGTGTCGTAATCCCTTATCAAGTCAGGTCATATCAAACCAAAATTGCGAAAAGAACAAGAGAAGGAACAAGGGCTTGTGTCGTAATCCCTTATCAAGTCAGGTCATATCAAACCAGTATCCTACCTAAAAGGATTACTGCCAAATTTGGAAACTCGTCGTAATCCCTTATCAAGTCAGGTCATATCAAACCCCGCTGGCAGGAGGTCTGATATGTCGGATAAGGGACTTATGTCGTAATCCCTTATCAAGTCAGGTCATATCAAACATTTAGAATTATTGACAAAAACAGCTACTAGCGAAAAGTAAGTCGTAATCCCTTATCAAGTCAGGTCATATCAAACTGCCGCTTGCTCGAGCAAGCAGCATATCGCGTAATTGGGTCGTAATCCCTTATCAAGTCAGGTCATATCAAACCATTTTATAATTGGCTGCGAAACATTACATTGTACCATCTTGTCGTAATCCCTTATCAAGTCAGGTCATATCAAACCGAGCAAGCGTGCCGCTTGCTCGAGCAAGCAGCATAGTCGTAATCCCTTATCAAGTCAGGTCATATCAAACAATCCAAACTGCCAGATACAAATTGCTAGGATAATTTGTCGTAATCCCTTATCAAGTCAGGTCATATCAAACCCAGCTACTAGGATTAACTAGTAGCTGGATACTTGCACGTCGTAATCCCTTATCAAGTCAGGTCATATCAAACTTTTTTGAGCTTTTTCCGGATGCGATTGCGCATCCGGAGTCGTAATCCCTTATCAAGTCAGGTCATATCAAACCCTGCCAGAGTCTTGACCAAGCGCGCATACTTATGCATGCGTCGTAATCCCTTATCAAGTCAGGTCATATCAAACCTTTACGCAAATTTGCGCTCAAAAGGAAAAATTTGGGAGTTCGTCGTAATCCCTTATCAAGTCAGGTCATATCAAACGCTCCTGTTCCTTTTGATTTTTCCGGGAATTCCCGTCGTCGTAATCCCTTATCAAGTCAGGTCATATCAAACAGTACTCTCTGAGCAATCTCAGTAGAAGTAGCGCGTCGTAATCCCTTATCAAGTCAGGTCATATCAAACACTCCAGCAATGCATGTTAATGGACGAGCTTGTCCTATTTGTCGTAATCCCTTATCAAGTCAGGTCATATCAAACTAATTGATTTAATTAAAAATTTAGCTGAAAGTTTAAGTCGTAATCCCTTATCAAGTCAGGTCATATCAAACCGGCCAGTGGTCTGCTGGAAAGGGCTCACACTAGACTATAGCGTCGTAATCCCTTATCAAGTCAGGTCATATCAAACCCCGAAAGGCCGCAAAAAAGAACGAGCCCAAAACCGACGATGTCGTAATCCCTTATCAAGTCAGGTCATATCAAACCAAACCCGGGAAGTCCCGGAATCCGTCGAAACGGGAGCGCGGTCGTAATCCCTTATCAAGTCAGGTCATATCAAACACGGTAGCTGGCGCTCCACAGCCAGCTACCGCTGGCAGGGGTCGTAATCCCTTATCAAGTCAGGTCATATCAAACTTTTTTGATGCCTTTCCTGACTGCGTCGGGGCACCCGACGCGTCGTAATCCCTTATCAAGTCAGGTCATATCAAACCAGCATAGGCGCTGCCCACCCGGCCAGCGGGTAGCTGTCGTAATCCCTTATCAAGTCAGGTCATATCAAACGGACTTACCACTGGCCGTGAGACGGCCAGTGGTCTGCTGGAAGTCGTAATCCCTTATCAAGTCAGGTCATATCAAACCCAGCAGTTTACCGATAAAATGTCGCGTAAGTACTTGATTTTGTCGTAATCCCTTATCAAGTCAGGTCATATCAAACCGACGGAAAGAGCAGCAAACCGCTCTTTCCTGCCCGCGTCGTAATCCCTTATCAAGTCAGGTCATATCAAACGCTGATCGACAAGCAGCTCAAACGCCGGATGCTGGCGTCGTAATCCCTTATCAAGTCAGGTCATATCAAACTGCGAGCTGGGCGGCGATTTGGCTGCGTGGATCGACGTCGTAATCCCTTATCAAGTCAGGTCATATCAAACGCGGCACTCCTGTTGCCAGGATCGCTCCGGACACCGTGTCGTAATCCCTTATCAAGTCAGGTCATATCAAACACTCTCCTCACAGGTTGGCAGCCTGTGGGGAGAGATCGTGTCGTAATCCCTTATCAAGTCAGGTCATATCAAACAAAAAATCTTTGCAAGCCGGAATGCCCAGCTTGCCACCAGAAAGTCGTAATCCCTTATCAAGTCAGGTCATATCAAACATTATCCTTTTTCTGGTTACTGGTACCAAATATCAGTAAGTCGTAATCCCTTATCAAGTCAGGTCATATCAAACCGCAGCCAGAGTATGCCTTTGCCTACTCTGGAAGAAGGTCGTAATCCCTTATCAAGTCAGGTCATATCAAACTCCCAAGGGAAATCAGGGATCGCGACGGGAAAAACTCCAAGTCGTAATCCCTTATCAAGTCAGGTCATATCAAACTATGCGGGATGTTGGATATCCCATGTGACCACTCTGGGAGTCGTAATCCCTTATCAAGTCAGGTCATATCAAACGAGGCCCTTTTAAGGGCCGATGCGGCCGAGGCCAGGCTTCGTCGTAATCCCTTATCAAGTCAGGTCATATCAAACCAGCGTGACGGATACCTTTGTTTCCCTTGGGTTACTCCCGTCGTAATCCCTTATCAAGTCAGGTCATATCAAACTGATGAACGGGAATTTTTGAGGCGCCTTTCTGACTTGGTCGTAATCCCTTATCAAGTCAGGTCATATCAAACCCCGCACGAAAGGCGGCGGAAAAGGCGAACCCAAAAGAGTCGTAATCCCTTATCAAGTCAGGTCATATCAAACGCGTTTTGCCGGGCGAGCAAGACCTTGCACCAGAACTCCGGGTCGTAATCCCTTATCAAGTCAGGTCATATCAAACCGAGCTTCGCGCTCAAGCAGCGGAGGCCCGCTTGGGTCGTAATCCCTTATCAAGTCAGGTCATATCAAACTTCTGGGAATTCCCGCTCTAACGAGCGGGAATTCCTCCGTCGTAATCCCTTATCAAGTCAGGTCATATCAAACTTTGAGTGACCTTAACTTGGCCGGCCAAATTGCCGGCACAAGTCGTAATCCCTTATCAAGTCAGGTCATATCAAACGGGAATTCCTCCGGCGTTTGAGTGACCTTAACTTGGGTCGTAATCCCTTATCAAGTCAGGTCATATCAAACGGTCTTTCAATGCCGCACGAAAGGCGGCGGAAAAGGCGGTCGTAATCCCTTATCAAGTCAGGTCATATCAAACCGCGCTGGCCACGGGCAAGGTACGGCCCGGCGTTTTGCCGGGTCGTAATCCCTTATCAAGTCAGGTCATATCAAACGTTGTACTTATACAGGAGAATCCAGTGAACTTGTTGTAGTCGTAATCCCTTATCAAGTCAGGTCATATCAAACTTCTGGGAATTCCCGCTCTAACGAGCGGGAATTCCTCCGGTCGTAATCCCTTATCAAGTCAGGTCATATCAAACCAACTGGTTGCGGAAATCATCAAATTGAGGTCTCAAGCGTCGTAATCCCTTATCAAGTCAGGTCATATCAAACCAGACCAAACGCGAGCGCGAAGCCGAGCTTCGCGCTCAGTCGTAATCCCTTATCAAGTCAGGTCATATCAAACCCCGGCGTTTTGCCGGGCGAGCAAGACCTTGCACCAGAACTGTCGTAATCCCTTATCAAGTCAGGTCATATCAAACAAAAAGTGACTCAAATTTTCATTCAGGAAGGTCTACTTCCGTCGTAATCCCTTATCAAGTCAGGTCATATCAAACAGGCCCATCAGCCTACCTCCAACGCGGCTCGTACTGCGTCGTAATCCCTTATCAAGTCAGGTCATATCAAACCAGATTGGTTCTGCCCAAACTGTAGAGTCCAGAGAAAATCTGCGTCGTAATCCCTTATCAAGTCAGGTCATATCAAACAAAAGAGCCGAAACTGCAGAACGTAATCTCGATACCCGTCGTAATCCCTTATCAAGTCAGGTCATATCAAACGTTTTCAATATGTCCGTACTGCCAGATACAAATTGTCGTAATCCCTTATCAAGTCAGGTCATATCAAACAGCGTTCCGCTTCCGCAATCAGCTTGTCGCAACTATAATGTCGTAATCCCTTATCAAGTCAGGTCATATCAAACCTGTTTCTTGTGACTCTCAAAATTCCCGCAATTTCTCCGACGTCGTAATCCCTTATCAAGTCAGGTCATATCAAACATTTCCGCTACTTCAGGAAAAATGCTTCATTCTCCAAGGGGTCGTAATCCCTTATCAAGTCAGGTCATATCAAACACAAATTCCCCAATTTCTTCCTTTAAAAATCAAGAAATTTCGTCGTAATCCCTTATCAAGTCAGGTCATATCAAACTTTGAGCGCGCAAGCTACCCAGGCTGGATACTTGGTCGTAATCCCTTATCAAGTCAGGTCATATCAAACTTCTTTTCCTCCAAGCCCAAGGCGCGGGCTTGGAGGAAGTGTCGTAATCCCTTATCAAGTCAGGTCATATCAAACCGGCTTCCAGTTACGGAATCTGCTGGCTGCGGCAGTTAGTCGTAATCCCTTATCAAGTCAGGTCATATCAAACCGCTTCGCGCACAAGAGGAAGCGTTCATATTTCGCAACCGTCGTAATCCCTTATCAAGTCAGGTCATATCAAACCTTAATCTTGTACCTACTGTAG
Organism: Desulfobulbus oralis; assembly: GCF_002952055.1. NCBI lineage: Bacteria > Pseudomonadati > Thermodesulfobacteriota > Desulfobulbia > Desulfobulbales > Desulfobulbaceae > Desulfobulbus > Desulfobulbus oralis. Next base: position 1,961,556 of record NZ_CP021255.1, read on the forward strand.
TACTGGCAGTACGGAGTCGTAATCCCTTATCAAGTCAGGTCATATCAAACGTACGATAGCCCATGATGGCTATCGTACATCTGATCTTTTCCTGTCGTAATCCCTTATCAAGTCAGGTCATATCAAACCCGGAAAGCCACCTCCCAGCTTTGGGAGCTTGCCTGTTAGGGTCGTAATCCCTTATCAAGTCAGGTCATATCAAACCCCAGAAGCTCGAGCAAGCGTTCGGCTTGCTCGAGCAAGCGGGTCGTAATCCCTTATCAAGTCAGGTCATATCAAACCTGGCGCTCCACAGCCAGCTACCCGCTGGCAGGAGGTATGTCGTAATCCCTTATCAAGTCAGGTCATATCAAACGAGCTTGCCTGTTAGGCAAGCTCCCAGCTTCCAGCGTCGTAATCCCTTATCAAGTCAGGTCATATCAAACCGGCAGGCCTGCAGGAAGTTTGCGCCTTCTTCCTGGGCCTGTCGTAATCCCTTATCAAGTCAGGTCATATCAAACAAGTTGAGCAAGAGCGTTCTGCACAATACACCCAAGAGGTGTCGTAATCCCTTATCAAGTCAGGTCATATCAAACAATCCTATCCGAACTGCATTGGTAATACTGATGCAGTCAGTCGTAATCCCTTATCAAGTCAGGTCATATCAAACGGCAGGCGTTGGATGTAAACAGGTACGTCGCACCGGACGTCGTAATCCCTTATCAAGTCAGGTCATATCAAACACGAAACCCGTCGGAAGCATATGAGAAACATTTCTACGTCGTAATCCCTTATCAAGTCAGGTCATATCAAACCTGAACAAGCAGACCAAAGATGCCGAGAACAAGGTCTTCGGTCGTAATCCCTTATCAAGTCAGGTCATATCAAACCATGCGAAAGGTTGACCCCAACGTGCAGCGGGTCTCCGATGCGTCGTAATCCCTTATCAAGTCAGGTCATATCAAACTAGTTTACGTACTGTAATAAACGGGCAACTGATGGTCGTAATCCCTTATCAAGTCAGGTCATATCAAACGCAACCAATCAAGGATCCGTATAAGGCAACGCCCAATATCGTCGTAATCCCTTATCAAGTCAGGTCATATCAAACCTGATCGAGCGCAGGCACTATTCACCTCTGGAGTTCGGAAGGTCGTAATCCCTTATCAAGTCAGGTCATATCAAACCCGACGACTTTATCAGAGCAAACGATGTAACAGCCATCGAGGGTCGTAATCCCTTATCAAGTCAGGTCATATCAAACCAGGCTTACAACGAGGGATTATGGTTTCATCAACAACACCAGTCGTAATCCCTTATCAAGTCAGGTCATATCAAACCACAGCCTATGTACCCAATGGGCGAAGACTGATTCTTGGTCGTAATCCCTTATCAAGTCAGGTCATATCAAACAGTTCAGAAGCATCTACTGTCAGGCTTTTCCCATCCCGTCGTAATCCCTTATCAAGTCAGGTCATATCAAACACGGAGAAAGAAAGAACAAATCGAAAGCGCCTTGCACGAGTCGTAATCCCTTATCAAGTCAGGTCATATCAAACATACCAAGCCGGACAAACCATTGACGGCTTACGAAACAGTCGTAATCCCTTATCAAGTCAGGTCATATCAAACGTACCTTTCATCTGAATAATTGGACAGGGATCAAACTTTGGTCGTAATCCCTTATCAAGTCAGGTCATATCAAACTACCATGAACGAGACTCTGATTGACCTGACCGAAATTGGTCGGTCGTAATCCCTTATCAAGTCAGGTCATATCAAACTCTGCCAGGTGACCAGGACATTGCCCCTGCGCTCCAGGTCGTAATCCCTTATCAAGTCAGGTCATATCAAACCAAACGATGGCAAGGCTGGAAAGCCTTGCCACTCCCCACGTGTCGTAATCCCTTATCAAGTCAGGTCATATCAAACAATTCCCGTGATTTTCAGGACGCCGCGTATTTGCGGCGTCGTCGTAATCCCTTATCAAGTCAGGTCATATCAAACTGCGCTCTCAAGCGATGGCTTTGCCATCGCTTGAGAAAGAGTCGTAATCCCTTATCAAGTCAGGTCATATCAAACGCCATCGCTTGAGAAAGAGTTTGGGGATACCATGAAAGAGCGTCGTAATCCCTTATCAAGTCAGGTCATATCAAACACATGAGCAACAATCTGAAACGCAAGGCACAGCGCCGTCGTAATCCCTTATCAAGTCAGGTCATATCAAACTGTCACCTCCAAATGTTCTGTGTTTTCAGGGTGTTGGGTGATGGTTTCCGGGAAGCTCCGACGCAGAAAACCTGGCAGAAGGGCAGATGGAGGGACTGAACAGAGGCCTCTACCCAAACAGCCTGATTTTACTGGATTTTTTTGCACGCGGGAAGCTCCAGCGCTCAAAAAAGTAAAATCACGAAAAATCAGCATGTTATTCACTCCAAAGACAGGAGCCATGAGCTTCCCGGCCAATTCATTCGGCTGACGCGGTCTCGAGGTCAGTGCTCCCCGTACTGCCCATGCCATTGCTCCAGCACGCAAGGCTGCCATGCAGCCTGCAGCGAGACTGCGCTTTGCCCTGCCGACATTGTATCCAGGTCGTGTCCGGCATTCCAGAAAGAAAGGACAACGTTCCTCGCCTCTTCCCCTTTTCGCCAGGGTAGCCTGGGTAGGGCGGCCAGACAATGCCAGCAAGGTTGTCGGAATCTTTACCTGCCAATGCCCCATTCCTGTTGCAGGCGCTCCTGCAGATGCAAAATGTTGTTCCCGCTGACCACAGGAATTTTCAGGTTTTGCGCCCGCCGGAAATCAGCATCTTTCAGCGGATGTACTGACACGAGCAGAGGGCGGGCAAAGAGGCCGCCTACATTTGCCTTCATGGAATCCAGTTCATGCAGCGCATCTTTGCCCGCATTTTTCAGGATATCCAGGCTACTGGTTTTGCAGGAAATGATGTGCAGTCGATTATTGCAGGAGAAGACAACATCCAGTTCATTCTCTGTCTTTTTCTTTTTCGAAGCAGCCCTTTGTATCTGCCACTCAAAATTGACGTTCAGGAGACAGTCCAGACCGTTGATGCTCAAGCCTTTTATCAGATTGAACACGTACTCTTCCAACCAGCCACCGTTCAGGTAGAAGCGGGCGGCTTCGCTCTGCAGACACAGCGTGTCTGCGCCTGAAGGCACGGCAATGCCCTCCTGCACCAGCAGATCAAAGAGCTCTGTGCCGGGGCCGGGCAGGTTGTTTACGTACAGAAAAACAGGAGGCTCCTTTTTATCGTACTCGTTCAGTTGTCTGTTGCATGCGCGCAGCATATCTGGATTGTTAAGAAAAAGGCGACAAAGTTTTTCGGTTGCCGCCTTGCGCCTGCGGGCCGTATCTATCTTGCTGCGTGTACCTGCTTCATTAAAACGTTTGCCGTAGCAGGCCAGACAGAGTTTTACATCCAGCAGATTCTGCCTGACTGGCATGGCGGTCGGCTGGTCACCCAATTCCAGCAATTGCTCATGCTCGGTGTCCATGTAGATGACGCGTTTGCCACTAAAATAGAACTGCTGGTAGGCAGCCAGGGCGGTAATCTTGGTGCCGCCGGTGACGTTCAAGGTGAGCTCGTCTGCCTGGGATTGCTGCACCACGGCATCGCAGGCGGCGAGCGCGCCTGCAAAATCATAAGCCGGGATTTCGTAGACGCTGATTTGGATGGCCCGGGCTCGAAAGATATTTTTCAGTCGCTCCGCCTGCTCCTGCATTTCAGGTGTCACGAGCAGTGCCACCTTTTCGGGTCTCTCCAACAGTACGGGCAGGACATTGGGGACCGGCTGGCCTGATACCAGGCAAACATGCATTTTCATACAGAGCCTCCTTGTTTGGCCAGGTGTATGGCCAGTTCTGACCAGAGTTCAAAGTGTTCCAGAGGCAGTTGCTCCATACGCTGCCACTCTGGGTTTGCAATTTCCCTGGAAAAAGACAATTTCTGGCACACATCCAGGTGGACTTTGAAGACAATACCGAGATGGCAGCGGCCCACCGCGCTTTCATCCTCATTGATCATGCCCAGAACCGTGATTTGCGATGGCCTGAACGAAAGACCAATTTCTTCCCGCATCTCGCGCCGCAGGCCGGACAGCAGCCGGTCATACAGGGTGGGGCCCTGATCCCTGTCGTTGACATGCCCGCCAATCCCTGCCGATAATTTGCCGATGAGCCGCAGTTCCGAACCGTGGCGCTGATAGGTACAAATCCGGCCATTCTGATCAAAAATCAGGGCATAGGGAATAAGCTGCTTGCAACTGAAATCCGCTTCCGCCTGGCTGCGGTCCACATAGGTATAGCTCAGCCGGTTCAATACCGCCACGTCAATGGGCCAGTATTGCCGGGACAGGTCAAAGGATTGCCGCAACCGGGTCAGTTCTACGGACAGGACTTTTTCGTTCTTCACAGCTTCTCTTCCCTGATCAGCTTGCCCAGCCGCTCTTCAACCCGTCGTATGAGTGCCTTCTTTTGCTTATACGGGTAAAAGGCCGTACGAAAAGCGTTGCAGAGCAGTTGCAGAATCTCCCATTTGGACAGGCCGCCTTTGGTGAGGCGTGCGGCCTTGTGCAGCTCATTGGTGGCACTGGTGCGGGAAATGCCGGGATCGTCGGTGTTGACACTGACCAGCAGCTCTGCATCGAGGTATTTCTTGAGCGGATATTCCTGCAGGCCGGTATCCGGGAGATAGTTGTCCTGAAAGCCCACAATCTGGGCATTGCTGGAGGGACACATTTCAATGCCAATGCCTCGTTCCAGAAACTTGTTCATTAAGTCGGGCCGATCCCGCAGGGTCAGGCCATGACCTATACGTTCGGCGTTGAGGTGATAGACTGCCTGCCAGATACTCTCGCAGGGCATGATCTCACCCGCATGAATGGTGATGTTGTAGCAGTCTTGCATGATTTCCAGAAATTCCCGGCGCATGTCTTCTGAGGAAGCGGCATCTTCGTCGCCTGCCAGATCAAAGCCGCGAAAATACTTCTGGAAGCGTGCGTCCTGTTGGCATGCCTGCACCAGGGAGACGCTTTCCCGGATTTTTCTGAACATCTCCTCTTTGCCGCCATGCCGCGTGGCAATGAGCAAGAGCGAAGTTTCAAGCTCCGAACACCCTTCCAGCTCCGCCAGAATGTTTGCCAGAACCTGCTGGGCCGGAAAGGCGTGATTTGCATAATTGAGGGGCGAGCAGCGCAGTTCAAGATAGAGTACGTTTTCCTGCTTGCAGCGGCGCAGAAAGCAGTGCAGGGTTTTGCGCAAGGCCTTTTCTTGGCAGAGCAGGGCCGAGCCCTGCAAGTCGCCCAGGCCTTCATAAGCGGAAAGGCCGATTTTTCTGAATCGGTGCTCGTCCTGATAATCACCAAAAACACTGGCGGACAGCGCGTCCGCGTTGGGATAGGTCAGCAAAAGGGCCGGGGCAATCAGACTTGCTGGGACGTGCAACTCGTCCGCCTGGTGCTTGCGCCACCCTTCCAGCCTCCGGACGGCGGAACCTGGAATGGGGACAGGGTGGCGCGCCAACGGGCAAAGTCCGGGTTGGTGCGCGCGGCCTGCTCCAGATCCTCTGCATAGCATTCGGCGACGGCAATCATGTCTTCCGGGTCCAGCACCCCGCCAAGATGACAGTGCAAATCCGCCTTGGGCAGATGCTTGAGCCATTCGAGTTCTTCATCCTGCCGCTTCGGGTCGATGCCGATTTTTTCATCCCTGAGCGCCTTTATTTTGTCTAGCGGCAGGGTATACAGGATGTGGAAATTGGCGCGGCTTTCCTCCTCTTTTAAATAGTAGGTGGTGAAGAAGTGCTGGGATTGTTTTTTCTGCTCCTGAATCTGGTCCAGGAAGCTGGTTTGTGGCGGACATGGGAGGAATGCGGCGCTGTCAAATTCCGGAACCTGATCCCGCAGGTTCTGCAGGGCGGGATTTGCAGCGACCGCGCCCAGCAAGACCGGCAGGGCTTCCGCCTTGCTGTCTCCCAGAATGTGGAGCAGCATGTCGCAACCAAAGCACCAGGCCGCGTCCTGCATGTCCGCGCTCATGGTCTTGCGGCCACAGGCCAGGGACAGGTACAGTTTGCCGCCATTGGCGCGCCGTTTCGCCGCGGCCACGACCCGCAGCGCCAGGTCGTGGAAGGCCCTGGCATCGTCATTGCTTTTGATGTCCGGCACGTCCTGCAGAAGAAACAATCGGCACTGCACGCCATAAGCACCGCACTGTTGTTTGATGCAGGCAAAATTTTCTTCTGTGGAATTGATGATTCTGGTGTGACCGTCAGCCATTGATATTTCCTGATGAGGCTGATCCGTGGCCACGAGCCACAGTTCATCGACGCGGCTCAGGCCCTGCCGTGCTGCCGTGATTTGCGGCAGCGACCTGCTTGCCGCATAGAAATCCGCTGTTGGTGCATAGTTGAAAACGCCCACGGTCTCCGTGATGATGTCGGGCTGGGCGCCCAATGCGGAGACAAGAATATGCATCACAGGGCCTCATACAGCCGGAAGCGGACATGACGGAACTGGTGGGTGAGCTGCACCTTGTCGCCGTTGCGCGTTTCCACAGCCTCGCGGCGGGTGGTGGAGTAGACAGGCCTCATGCCAAGGGCCAGAGCCTTTTGCACCGTCAGGTGGGTCGCACCAAAATCCCCCTGGACCAGCACATAGTCGCCCTGAGATCCGGCCTCGCGCAGCCAGTCAAAAAGCGGGGCAAGCAGTGGCGCAAGCCTTTCCGCATCTGGCGGCAACTGCCCCCAGATCGCAAGCAGGTGTGCTGGCGGTGCAATGAAATCGTTCACGCCGAAGGCAGCTTTCGCGTCTTCCCGCTGCGCGGCTGTCAGACTGTGATTGAAGATGACGAGCATCTGGGGCCGGATCAAGAGCGTACCCCCCTTATGTGGTGCAGGATAGTCATGCTTTTTGCCCCTCCGGGCCCTTCGGTTCAGGCAAAGGCTCTTCCTCATCGGCAAACGAAGCCGCGGCAAGCCGTACCGGTGGCAATGCCTGTACGGCCACCGCCGCGCGTTGCAGTTGTCGCTTTTCCGCATCGGTCAGGCTGGGCAGGTCGCCATCCTCAAAAAAAGTCAGGGCGCGCAGACTTTCAGCCGGCTGAAAGCCGGGTGCAAACAGCAGTTCCGCTGCCGCCAGAGCGGCAGCAAGATCGCCACCCGCGTTCAGCATGGCGCAGATATCCCTGTAGTCTTTTGCCTCGGCACGCTGGAGAATGACCTTGACCTTGTTTGCCAGTAAATCCTGCAGGGAGGCGACCAGCAGCACGCCGTCATCCGTATAGTCAGGCCCGCCGACGCGGCCAAAAGAGATATTGCCGAAGAAGGAAAATTTGACATTCTCGTCCGCATCATCACGCACAAGCACTGTCCAGGTGTCCCGGTCTTCCTGGATGGTTTCACCCTGCCTGACAAGGGGCAGTCGACGCGACAATGCCTCTCTGCGCAGTGGTTTTGCCGAAAAAAAGTCAAAATCAACCGACTGCCTGTGTCCCAGTCTCAGAGCGATGGCCGTTCCTCCGTACAGAATGAAGCCCAGATCAGGCAGCGGGCGCAGAGCGGGCCACAGCCGACGCTGCGCGACAGGCAATATTTCCAGATGCGGCGTAAACGTGGCGTTCATAAAAAACTTCTCTTTGGCATGGGCGGAATGGAACGCCCGGGATACAGGCGGCAATGCCAGTAGCTCCACGCCCGGGGCGTAAACCATCCGGCTTCCGCGTGGAGGAGAACGTCGCGCAGAAGGTCATCGCCAAGGTTTGCAGCCATGTTCTGCATGTCGCGAAAGGAACCCAGGCTCATCACCTGGGCCGCGACGCGGTGGGGCGATTGCAAGGCTTCTTCGGGGCTCTGCCACCAGATATATTTTCGCGCGTACTGTGCCAGTACGGCCTGAACCGCTGCGGATCGATACCCTGGATGACAGTTCTCCGAGCTCTCCATGAAGCGAATCTCCTGCTTCCCCCAGAATCAGCGGTATTGGCGCGCTGGAGCAGGGAGAAGGCTGTGATTGCAGATGACGAGCAGGTTGCCCGGTCTGTTCATGTGCCTTGTTCCTTTAATTCCCTGAGCCGCTTTTGCAGGGCCTGCCAGTGCTTCGGTTTGTCTCCCTTGGCTTTTTTGTCATGGCAGCCCCATTTTTTGAACTGTTCCTGCAAGGCCTGGGCTTCGGACAGGGTCAGGGCGGCAATATCCAGTTTGGCGCTGATATATTCACCAAAATTTTTGAGGTACCGGATGCGCTTTTCCAGTTCGGGTGCCGGCGGTACCGGGTCTATTTCATCGGGGCCGCCCGGATTTGACCATAGGATGCCTGTAGGCTTAAGCCACTCGCGGCAACGGTCATCGCGCTCTTTTGTCCATTTTTTCGGGAAGTTACTGCGCACTCGCTCGAAAACCGCTTTGACCGCTTCGGCAACACCTTCTTCCTGCCGCCAGTCTTCTGCTTCTTTGCTGTCCAGAATGCGCTGGCAGATCTTGCCCCAGTCGTCGATTGCGTCCAAGGTGTGCAGCCAATTCTCGCAGAGCCGTTTGCGGGCGGCTTGTAGTGCCCCAGTGATACCGGGTTTGTTTTTCCAGCCAGCGGCTTCTTGTTCGTTCTGTAACAAATTGAGGGTCGCCCAGTCCTGCGCGTGCTCCAGTTTGCGCAACCACGGCCCCCATTCGGTGAAATCTGCGGTCGTTTTCATTGCCGTTGCCGTCAAGTGGCCATAGCCCACACTGGTCTTGCCGCCGAAGCCAAGTCGCGTGCAGGCAATTTCAAACAAAGCCTGAACCTTCTTTTCATCCTGCTCATCAAATGGCGAAAATACGCCGGCATCCGGCTCGTCTGCCGCCCGTTCCGGCAGGGGCAGGGCCAGGCAGCGGAAGACGAACTGCACGCCCGAATTCACCGCCAGAAACTTGACAGGAATCGGGCTTTCGGTTTCCAGCGGCCCCTGTTCCTGTTCACCCGCATAGTACTTGCCGAAGTGCGGGTTCATGATGTCGGTCTTGAACAGCCTGCCGTCCTGGGGCAGGGCGGCGGGGAAGGCGTCCAGAAAGGCAATCTGCCCCCGCACGCTGTCTTTTTTGCCGGTATCGGTGTCGCCGAAGTAGCGCCGGAAGAGCGGATGAGTATCGGGGATCTCCCATTGCCCGGTTGATTGACCGTTTTTGTCCCGTTGTTCCTTTACGCTATCGGGCTCGGTTTGCTCGATATGCAGGCCGCAGGCCAGCCGCAGCACACCCTTGATAGCGCTGGCCGGAATGCAGGGCAGGCCGGTATTGCGGTCCAGGATGAAGCCGGTCTCCGTGGGATGGCCGGAACCCAGGCCGGAGACAAAGGGGCTACTCAGGGTGGCGGTCAACTCCCAGACCATGCCGCCCTGAAGCGCGGTGGTTTTGAGAATGTCAGTCTGGCGTTCGTGGATGCGGTTCAGCACATCAGCATTTGATGCCAAACGTTTATTGATTGCTACGCCCAGAATCTCAATGGTATTGTCCGATTTTTTCACCGATTGCCCAATTTCATTCCACGCGGTCATGCGAGAAAAATAGAGCGACGCATTGCCTCTGCCGCCGTGCTCAAAGAGCGTTTTCTGTGTGTCGGGAATGGGAAACATAGACTACTCCTCAGGGGTTTCAGATTTTTCCTCTTTGACAAACGCACGCACGTAGCGCTTCAACCACTGCAGCATGGCCAAGGACTCCTTCTGGGCGCGCAGGTAGGTCGTCTGGTCAATTATGGACAGTTTGCGCAGAAAGGAAAAGCGGTCCGTTTCCGTTAGACCCATGGCCTTCTGCTGGTTGAGCCAGCGTTGAATGATGTCAAAGGCATCTCTGTATTTGAGCTTATCCTTTTTTTTCTCCTCCGAATCTCTCGCATCCGGCTCCTTGTGTTTGGAAAGCAGAAAAGCCAGAGTTTGTCCCAGGCCGTTTGTCAGAATCATGGTCGGCACGCCCACAACAAAATTGGCCACCTTTTCATCAACCGGTATTTGAAAAACTTCTTTCACCTGATTCAGGGCAAATTCCGAACGCTGTTGTTCTTTGGTCTGCATGGCCGCCTCCCTTAGAGCCATTCCAGCGCGAAAATGCCGCGCCCCAGGGTTTCATCGCCGCCGATCTGGAGATGGCCTGTCACGACTTCCTTTTCAATATAGCCGCGAATGGCCTCCTGTTTCAGGCTGGACTTCTCGTCTCTGGAATCACCCCAGAAAATGACCGTATACATCAGGGTGTCGGCGGGCAGTTCCTCCTGATAACGCAGGGAACCGTCCTGTGTGGTTCCGCTTTTCTGGTCGATTTTTATCTGCGCCATGACCTGGGTGCAGTTGTTGACGCCGTAATCAAACACCATATCCGAGACCACGAGCAGGCGTTCCGCCCGGGCAAAGAGCTGCGCGCCCTTGCCTGCGCCTAGAGAAAAGCTTCCCTTTGCCTGCACCTCCATGTCTTCCAGCAGCACAGAGGCATCAGCATTTTGCCCTGTTATCCATCTGGCCGCTGCATCGCCCAGATTGGCCAGCGGCTGCAGGTCGATTTCCTGCTCGCCGATCAGTGCCAGATCCCGGTTCAGCCGCTTGAGCAGCGCCGGGCAGGTGATCCAGACAAAGGGCGCAATGTTTGAGCGCATGGGAAAGGCCAGAATTTTCGCGTCGCCAATGGACAGGGAGCCGGCATGGTCACCATTCTGGGTGTCCGCACCAAAGACCAGCTCGGTGATTTGCCCGAATGTTTCTTCCTGTGGCTTCTCTTTGATGCTGCCCTTGAAGTGGTCGAAATGGGCGCGGAGCGCGCCTTTCACGCCGGAGGCCTGAATGAGCGGCCACCTGGTGTGGCGTTCGCGCTGGATGGGCAGGTCAACCACGCCGGTTGAGGAACCGCTGCCCGCATGGCAGGGCGTGACCGCGTACAGGGCAAGGATGGAGGCGTTATCTTTCATGGTGTTCTCCTTGAGGTAAAGGAATGCAGCAGGGATTGATCCTTTTGGTGAATACGGAGCCGGCGGGCAGCCAGGCCGTGGTGGCTTTGTGAAAACCCCTAGCCAGATCCCAACCGGCCAGGGTGACCGGTTTGGACGCGGCAAAGACATGGGGCAGAATTTCCACTGTCAGTTCCAGCGGAGCGAGCGCCAGATACAGCGCTGCTTCGCCCTGGGGCAATGCGGGAGCGGCAGCGGTGGCATAGCCGCAGATACGTTGTTCGCCACCCAGAAAAAACCGGCCTTTTTTCTGCAGTCCGGGATCGCTGTCCAATCCGATGAGCAGCGTCACTTCCGGCCGCAGGCGAATGTGTGCAGCCGTATAAATCTTCCCTTCCTGCACCTTGCGTTTGCTGTCAATGGCAATGCCGGTGCGTGATTCGGTGTCGTACAGTTCGCTTTTGGCGAGCAGATCGCCTGCCGCGAATGTGACAGGCGATCTGCGCAGACAGTCCAGCCGAATCCAGTAAGGGGTCAGCGGTTTGGCGTCTTTGGCGCGCACCATGGGCAAGGCCGTGCCTGCCGACGAATGCGGCAGCAGGGACGAAGCCTTCTTGGGCGGCAAGGCGGCCTGGAGCAGGGTGCGGCCCAGCGGGGAAAAGGGCCTGGCCGCGCAGGGCGTGTTCCTGTTGGCGTGCCCATCCATGTTTTCCGCCTTGTCCACAAACCAACTGGCAGGGCAGGGCGCGTAGAGTGTGCCTTCGCGCCGCATGAGAACGGCGGTGATGTGGAAGGGCGCGGGCTGGCTGCAATGGCCAATGCGCTCCAGAATTTCCTGTGGACACCGTCCTGCCTTGTAGTCGGCAAAGGCAATGCCCCTTTGCCGAAGTACGGCGGTACGCACGGCTCCCTGAAGCACGGAGACCGGCGGCGGAAACAGCGCTTCCCCGCTGGGCTGTCCGGCTTCCAAAGGCTCCGCGCCGCGCAGGAATAACGTGTCGGTCGGGGTGAGTTCATAACAGATTTTCATGCCGCCCTCCTTGCTGCGAGAAAATGGGCGATGATCGCGGCTTCCGGGTTGTACCAGTTTTCCTCTGTGGAAACGCCCTGCACCATCAGTCCGGCCAGGCGCCGGGCCACAAGCTGCGTTTTGTCTTTGGCAAGCAGCTTGCCGGAGTGCCCCACCTCGTAGGCAATCAGGCGGACAATCAGGTCCTGGTTTGCCGCCAGCACGGCTGCATTGGCGGCCAGCGGCGCGATCGCCTGCCGCAGCTCATCCAGGCGGTACAAAAGGCTGCTGCCCAGTAAAGCGCCGCCCACATCATCCATCACCGCCCGCAGCGATTGCAGCAGGGTTTCGCTCTCGCCATACGGGTTGGCTGCGTCCCACTGCATCCACAAATCGCGGTCGCCGCCGGAGCGCTTTTTCAGGCGGATGGCCAGGGCATTACGGTCGGCCCGATCTTTGGCAATGCCTTCCAGCACCTGGTGGGCGTCGCGCAGCACCTCCCGCAGAGGCTCCTTGTGATGGGCAATGACAATGGCCGCGGAAATGGAGATTTTTTCCGCCCGGCCCAGATGCAGGCCCACTTTGCCACTTGTCGGCACTGTGCCGGAAATTTCCTCCGCCCCGTTTTCCGTGTAGCAGACAAAGGCCATGTTGTAGGCCTGGCGGATAGCGTCCGCCGCAGCAAGCGCTCCCTCAAGCGGCATGATGGCGCAGACGTCGTCGCCGCCCGCATAGATGAGCTTGCCCCCCTTGTCCTGAATCACCGGGGCCACGCCATAGCGGGCGAAGCTGTTGAGGCCGTCTGAGATGGCCGCATGCAGGGCCGGATTGAGCAGGCGCAGTTTTGTCAACAGCGGCTTGCCGTCCACCGTGGCGCGAAGCGGCGAATTAGGCTGAAAGCCGGGCCGCCCAAAGCGTTCCCGCAAGTCGGGATGCAGCACGTCGTTCCAGGTGGCGGAAAGCGTCTGGCCGTTGATGAGATCGCCCATCCTGTCGCCGTCCATGAGCAGGAGAGCGTAGTATTTATCGCGGTCGGTAAATTTGACGCCTCTGTTCTCGCCTTCATCAATAATGACACGCATGGCCTGTGACTGTTCGTCATCGGCGTTTTCGACTTCGGTTTGGTGCAGTGCGTCCACCAGACGCGGATATTCGTTTCGCGTGATGGTGATTTTGCCAGTCAGCTCCTGCAGGTAGTGGTGGGCAGCCATTTCGGTGGTTGACGGGAAGCTGTCCGCGCTGCGGAACACCGTAGCCAGAATCTCCTCCTGGTTGCCGCTCCAGTTCATTACTCTGGGCAGAAATCGCTTGATGGCGCAGAGCGCGCAGAGCCGCTCGTTTTTGCCTACCTGGGCAAAACTGTTTTCACCATTTTCCGTTTCGCGCACACGACCCCAAAATTGCTTGACCGCCTTGCTGTATTCGCTGGCGCTGCTTTCGCCTGCCTGCGCAAAGTCGTGCAGCACTTCATGTTCGCCGCAGAGCGGGCATTTTTCCCCCTGTTGCGGTGCGCGGAGACGGGTCGGCTTCAGCTTGGCGGCGGCCAGCAGGCTTTGCACCAGCGTATGCGTTGCCCCGTACAGACGGGCGGTTGCCTCGCCGCTTTGGCTGTAGACACCGGCAAAGGAAGCAATGGTCTTGCGTTCCTCCTGCCATTTTTGCGGGTCAAGCAGTACCGCAAGAGCCTCCTTGTCCGCATCGGCCAGACCGGCCAGGCGGCAGGCTGCGTGGCTGAACTGCCAGTAGTCGGCAATCTGATGCTCGAACAGCGCCTGCAGGGTTTTGCCCGCGCCATGCCGTTTGACCAGAAAATCCCTGACCAGCCGGGCCACGCGCAGCCATTCCCCCTGCACGCTTTCCGCAATTTCCTGGCAGATTGCGCCTGCCTTTTCCGCCGGAGCCAGAAAAACAAATTTGTTCGGAAACGAGGCGATGGACGCGCCCTCATTCTGTTGTTTTGTCAGCGCGGGGTCTGCTTCCTCAAGAAAGCGCGCCAGATGAAATTCCCTGCCAATCCATGTTTCCACCAGCGACTGGTCATGCAAAGACGGATAGACAATGTGGTCGGGGCCAAGGGTCTCCGCCACGTGACGGATGCCGGTGAAGGCCAGGTAGGAAAGCAGAACCGAGCCCACCCAGTGATCGCGCAGCTTGCGTGCCCTGCCGATAAAGGTCTGTACCGGCGTGATGGCAAAAACCGCGAGTGCCACATTGTGCCCGGCATCTTCCGCCATGCAGGAGCCGATGGCCGAGGTCAGGCCCAGATGGTGCCATAGACAATGGTCAGGCATGCGGGAATCGGCTGGAAGCACATCCCAGGCAGCGCCCAGAGCGCCGACATTTTTCTGGCGCAGCCGTTTTTTCAGGGCAAAGAACAGATAGAAATACAGGGCGCGAGCCCATTCCTCCGGAGTGTTCCTTTTGTCAAAAAATCCGCTTAAAGGCCGCTGGTCTTCGGGTAAAGCCTGCAGTTCCTCTATGGTTTTGCCAAGCCCCAGGTCTGCGGTCAAAAGCTGGCAAAGCCCCTGATGCACGGCGTCAATGCCCGGCATCGTGTCCCAAGCAAAGGCCAGCTTGCCGTCTTTCACCAGGGGATGGGTGAGAATCGGCTTTTCCCGAAAATTGACTGCCCCGTTCTGTTCGTCCGCACTGTACTTGGGCAAGGCCGCTCTGGTCAGACCGGCGGCAATCATGTCGGCATTCTGGTAACTGTCCTTATCCGGGACGGAAACATCCAAAAGTCGTGCAATCTCCGCCGCCCGCGCTTCATGGCCGCGAATATCCAGCATCTTGTGCGCCGGGTCGTGCAGCCACAGGGAAAGTTTGTGCTGCCAGTAGTTGCTTGCAGTCATCTCGTGCCTCCACAGCGCCGCAAATCCGTATTCTTGTCAAGCCGTTGGTGAATTGCCTGCCAGACCTCTGTTTCCTGCCCCAAGCGCTGCGGCTCCCATTGTTTGGGCAGTCTGTGCGGCAGGTGGAGAATGCGGCCCACCAGATGGTTCTCTTCGTTACGCTTGACCATCAGCCGGAGCTGGGAGGGCATCCGGCCTGTGCCGCCGCCCCAGTTGGGGATATTGTGGTGTGTCACTGGATAGCCCAGAATATGGCGTTTCTGCAGACCGTTTGGTGCGATATTGATGCTGGTGCGCAGGTTCATGTAGATTGTTGCCAATTCCTGCATGGCGGTCTTCCAAGTCTTGGGTGCCGGATTCACTTCCCAGCAGAGCAGACCTCTTTGATCTCTCCCCAGATGAGCCGGATATGCCCGTGCCTGTCCACCGTTCACCAGCGGTTGCCAGTCCTGTGCGGGCAGGGTCGCCGCTGCCTGTCGCCGGAAATTCTGGCCGGACAGCACGATAGAACCCCAGCCATTACGACAGCGCGAACCCAAAGTGCCAAAGGCGTCGATATAGGCCAGTACCAGCAACAGTTCCGGAACGCAATTTTTCGGCAGACACAGCGTGAGTTCAGCCTTGCTGCCTGACGCGATGTAGGTTTTGACGCCGTGGGTGGAAACTGGCCCATAGCCCAGATAAAGAGCATTGGAGACCGGATTTGTTACTTCCGGATGTTTGGTTTTTCCCAGGCTGTCCAGCTTTTCGCTGACGATGTTGATACCGGTGTCCTGCAAATCCAGCCGCACCCTGCTGGCGCTGGCTTTGCTTTCGTCCAGCACCGAACCGAACAAATCTCCTTCGGCCTTCAGCATTTCTTTATGATTTGGGTACTGGCTGCCCACCGCCACCCGCCACCACTGGCGGAGCAGATTCTTGAAGGGCGCGGCCCTGAGTTCGGCGTTCTGGTCGGCGCCGCCCAGAAAGGTTGGGGTCAGAAATTCGACGCTCACCTGCAGGGTCTCTGTGTCGTGAAATCTGGTGATGAGCACGTGTTCACCTCCGGCTTGTATTGGTCATGTTTATTCCTGATGCGGATTGTACGGAATGCGGGGCCTTTTATCCAGCCCGGCAAGCTTGCCGTTTCATTTTTTCTTAAACTGCACTTGCCTCTTTTCGATCCTGAGGCCATAGCGCGTGTTGGGCCTTCTGCCCCAGGGCTGGATGGCCAGTAGCTCGCCGGCCGGGCCAAAGGCCGTGCGCAGGGCCTGGTTGACGCGGGACCTGTAGGAATGGAAATTGTCTGCGTTCAAACTGCTGATGCCGGTGGTGCTCATGCCGTCCTTCCTTCCGCCCGCTATGTGTTCGTAGAGTTTGGCGATGCGGTTTTGACGGTTCAGGATTTCCCCGGTTTCCAGAAACCAGGGCGGGCACTCCCCGGAGTCGGTCGGCACGGGCGCGGCGCCCTGCAGGCGGATTTCCGCGAAAAAAGCCAGGAGCGCTAGCCAGACCGGCTTCAGATCCACCTGCAATGAGCCATAGGCCACGGTTTTCGCGGCCAGCGAAATGGTGAAACCCCGATCTTCCTCCCGCACCAGCGAAGCCATGAGCGCGCCCGGCGTATCCGGCCCGGCGAGCAGATGGCCGGGCAGATGCCTGCGCAGGGAAAGAAAGGGCAGGGAGACGAGCTGCACCCTGGCGTCATCCGTGTTCATCCAGAAACTGCGGCCCTGCCGGTCGCGCAGCTCCAGACGCCGCGCCTCCCTGGGCGGAAACCAGAAATCCCGGTGGCCTTCGAATTCCGGCGAAACCAGCACGTGGTAGATGCGATCCTGCGGCCGGCCGTACATCTGCGCGGCAAAGGAGAGACAGGAGCTCATGGTCTTGCGGCCGCCGGCCACCAGAAAGTACACCGCCGTGTCGCCCTGGGTCAGTTCACGGGCCAGCCGCAGGCAGAGCACGAGCAGGGCCTCGTTGTCATCCTGATCCACAATATCGGGCAGTTCCCGGCCCCGGGCATCGAGCGGAATGTGCATGTTGTCTCGCGAAAAGTCCACCTGCCTGGCATCCAGGCCGTATTCCTTGCAGAAGCGGTAAAACTGGCCCCGGCCGCTGTCCAGCAGTCCGGCCTGGAGCAGATCCTTGCCGTCCCGGGTGGTGACGACATGGATGGCGTCCACGTCGCGGCCGTCGCAGTGCAGGCAGTAGAGGGCTTCGGTGATGATCTGTGGACTCATGCCGGAAACGGCCAGCAAAATGCGTTTCATGCCGGCTCCACAATCCGGATTCTGCCCAGGCCGAAGACGGTCTGTTTGCCCAGGTTGACGGCCTCGGCATAGCGGAGCAGGGGCAGAAAGACCGAGATGTGCCCCCGAAAGCGCAGTCTGCCCACCATGCCGCCCAGCAGCATTTCCCGCTTCTGCCGGTTGGAGTAGCGTTTGATTTCCTGCCAGCGGGTGTCGGCCTGTACGCTTTCGACAGCGCCAGCCTGCACGACCAGGGCGTGGTAGTCCAGGGCCGGTCTGCCGCTGCCGTAGTGCTCTTCCAGGGCCGAAACCCGCCGCAGGGCGGCCCGGACGAGCAGGGAGAAGGGCAGGGCGCTTTGCAGGCTGTTTTGGTCTTTCAGCCGGAGCGGGGTCAAAAGCCCAAGGCCCAGCTCCCCTGCCGGGCCGGGGGCGCCTGCTGCCAGGTGCAGGCAGGGCGGATTGTCCGGCGGCCGCAGCATCCTGTCTTCCTCCGTGTAGAGCACCTGGGCGGGCTGTTCCCCCATGGTCACCCGGCGCAGGGCAAAACGGCCGGCCCCCTCCGTTGTGCCGCTGCCGATGCCCTTTTGGCCCATGGCCTCGACCGCACAGACGACATGGGGCAGAAACTGCGTGGCCGGGCCGAGGAGGACGAGGTTGAAGCTCAGGCTGTCGCCTTCCCGGTACTGCAGTTGATCCGTGGCCGGCGGGTTGAGCACATAGGGGTGGGGTCGGGCGGAGAGGCGCGAAGCGTCCAGCTTTTCCGTCGCGAAGATCAGGCTGTAGGCACAGTTGCCGGCCAGCAGGCAGGAGGCGCAGTCCTGCCTTTTCAGGGCGCAGGCCACGCTTTTCAAGGCATGGCCGAAAGCGCCGCGCAGGGTCGAACCCTTAAAGGCGGGCAGGCGGGCAGGGCTGATAAAACGGCAGTCGAAGTCGAGGGCGAGCAGCGGGAGCGTCATGGCGGATTTTGGTCGCGAAGGGGGAACGGGCAGTGAAACGCAGACTGGCCGCCAGTGGCGGTCTCGCAGTCCTTCTCTGTCTTGATTATAGCGAAGCCCGGACCCTTGTCCAGGCCGGCAAGCTTGCCGGCAACCATGCTTCCTGTGGCGCCCTGTTCGTTTGCGGACTCCTGCTATGAACCAGCCAGGTGCTGTCGGCGGATTATTCGCACATCGACCGCATTGCCTCTGGGTGGGTAACAGCCTGACCGAAAAGTAGAGAACAGGGCAGGGAAGATTTGATGTTTATAAAGTCAACATTGTTGGCTAGTATGGCTGTTGCTGGATACTCCAGTATTTTGCGGGATAACCGCGTAACTTTTCCTGTAAGGAGGTCTGTATGAACAACTGGAAGCAATTCGTTACCACCTCTCTGGCCTGCGGTGCGCTGCTGTCCTTTGGAGCGGGGCATGCACTGGCCGACTACAGCCTGAATCCGGAAGTCAAAACCGCCACGCCCGCGCTCAAGATGGCAGCGCAGATAGGCATTTTGAAGAGTGAAAACCCGGAGCTCCAGAAGCTGGCGAACAAGGACGCCATTGTGGTCATGAGTTTCGGCACCACCTTCAAGGAGAGCCGCGAGAAGAACATAGAGGCCACGGTCAAGGCCATTCAGGCCGCCCACCCGGGCGTCAAGGTCGTGACCGCGTTTACCTCCCATATCATCATTGACCGCATCCAGAAGAACGAGGGCATGAAAGTGCCCACGCCCGAGGAAGCCCTGGCTGACCTGAAAAAGGAGGGCTACACCCGTATCGCGCTCTGTTCCCTGGATGTCATTCCAGGCATGGAGTACGCCTACGACCTGGGCGTGTTCCAGTTGCACAGGAACGATTTTAAAAAGATGACCCTGGGCACCCCGCTCATGTACTGGCAGGGCCAGGAGGATCAAGCGGACGACGTGACCGAAGTGATGAAGGCCTTTGCGATCCAGTTCCCGAAACCGAAGATGCAAAAGAACGAGGGCGTCTTCCTGATGGCGCACGGCACGCCGCATCCGGCCAATGCCTACTATGCGGTCATGCAGGACCGGCTTGAGGAGCTGGGCTGGCACAATGTTTTCATCTACAGTGTGGAAGGCTGGCCTTCTCTGGAAGACGTGATCAAAAAAGCCAGGGCCAGGGGGATCAAGACGGTGACCCTCATGCCCTTCATGATGGTGGCTGGTGATCATGCGACCAACGATATGGCAGGGGACGAGGATGATTCGCATAAAAACATCCTTAAGAAGAATGGGTTCACTGTCCATACCTACATGCATGGCCTCGGTGAAAACAAGGCGGTCCGTGAGCTTTTCGTCAAACGCGCGAACGATGCCTGGGATGCCCTGGAAGCCGAGTAGTAGGGACGGGGCCCAGACTGGTCCTGTCGGCCTGAAGCCGGGGGCGAACACAGCTTTGCCCCCGGCGGGATAGCTTTCGTGTTCGCGGTGCCCGTTGCCGTAAGCCCTGGGGCAGAGCGACCAGTCTGCCCTTTTCCCTCCTGCCGCATGCTGGTTCGGACTTCGTTCAGATCGGGGCCGGCGCAAGCCGGCCTTGCAGAACGGGCCTTGTCTAACCCAGGCGCATGGTCGCGCCGCATCGCACGCAGTCTCTCCGCTCCCTGCCCTGCAGGGCGACTCTTCTCTGGCCACGCTGGCCCATTCGCCGGCATTCGGCCGGAAAACGGTTTTTCATGGGCGCTGCCGCTTCTGTTCCCTTGACGGCCAGTCTGAGGTGGCCCATGCCTCTGTGGTAAGCTGGATCATTTTGTGGCTGGAAATGACAGCGACAGGCCCGGGCAAAGGCTATGTTGCGGCGTTTTCGGGGGAGGGAGAAAGGGGCTTAAAATTGCCGATTATTTGCCATGCATTTCCTCCCCTCAAAGCCACTACCCATGCGGGGGAGAAAGATGCTGAAAATTGCCGATTACCTGTCAGAGGGTACTGCCCGGACGCTGCTGATGCCACTCTGCTGCTGCGGCACGGCCAGCCGCCTGAACCCGGAGGGGGGAATCTACGATGCCCGCGCGGCTGAAGTGCTGCGTCAGGTTGACTATGATTTCACGAGGCTGAGACGGGCGGGCATAGAGTACACCATGCTTTGCTGTCTGCTGCGGGAATGGCATCTGGACAAGCTGGTCAGGGCCTTTGTGGCCGGGCACCCGGAGGGCACGATTGTCAACCTGGGCTGCGGCCTCAGCACCGCGGCCTTTCGCCAGCAGCTCGGGGCTTGCCGCTGGTATGACCTGGATGTGCCGGAAGTCATTCGCGTCAGGCAAATGCTGCTGCCGCCGGAGGGGGGACAGCAACTTGTGGCCTGTTCGCTGCTGGATCCGGCCTGGATGGAGGCAGTGACATTTGTGCCGGAGGCTGGCGCGCTTTTTCTGGCAGCCGGGGTTTTTTATTATTTTTCCGAGGCCCAGTTGCGGCCCCTGGTGCTGGGCATGGCCCGGCATTTTCCTGGCGGCCGGCTCTGGTTCGATGCCGTTTCCCGGCGGGGTCTCAAAATAGCGAACCTCTTTGTCCGGCTGGCCGGTTTCCGGCAGGCAAGCATGCGTTTCGCTGTTGACGATCCGGCTGAACTGGCCCGCTGGTCGCCGCTGCTGCGGGTACAGGGCAGTTCCTACTATGTCGATGCGCCGCGGCAGCGTCTGGGCCTTGTGACCCGCCTGCACGTGGATATTGGCGAACGTCTGGGCATGGTGAAAAACATGACCGTCGATTTTGCCGGCAGGCAGGGCATCTCCGCCCCGGCGGCGTAGGCGCTGCTGCCGGCCGTAACGGGCACTTGCGCCTACAGGCCGTGCGTACTGATGTTGCCTGCCAGGGTAACGGGATGCGAACCCGGGCCTGTGGGTTTGGGGTGAATCGCAGGCTTTCCGGAGTCTGGGCCGCCGCCTGCACACCGCAGCGGAGCAGGCCCAACAGTATTGCCGCTATCTTTTCCAGAGCCGCCACCTCAGCGTGTTTTCAGGATCCTGGCCGGGATGCCGCCGACAAGGGTTTCAGGCGGCATGTCTTCGCGCACCGCCGCGCCGGCCGCCACAACGGTGTTTTCCCCCCACGCTCACGCCGAGCAGAATGGTCGCCCCGCGCCGCTCTGCCGGATCGAGCGGGTGATTGACGCTGATGATGGTGGCGTGCGGACCGATCAACACCCGCTCCTCCAGACTGATGCCGCCAAGGTTGGTGAACATCGCCCCGCTGTTGATGAACACCTGCGTGCCGATGGGCAGGTTCATGAATAGCTCCGGCGGCTGACTGCCGAGGTGCTTTGCAAGGGCGTCATGAAAAAGAGCCGGCATGCACAGGGGTGGAAATACCATTGATGCAGGCCGCCCGAAAGCGGCCTGAAGTCCTTATTGCAGATTGGCCCTGAAGAACTGTTCGAATTTGTCAAAGGGAATCTTGCCTGCGGTGTTGTCGTACAAGTCGGTGTGGTTCGCGCCTTTGACGATAAACAGTTGCACAGTTGAGCCGGTAGCTGGCGCATGGGCGGGCTTCATCCCACTATCGGCATTTATGTGGCGGGTTAAAACTCGCCCTGCGGCAGATGATTTTTGCTTTTGGTGTCAGGCGTTCTCAGCGCTCAAGTTTGACCGACACATTCCCCGTGCCAACGGTGGCTTTCAAGTTTGCCGCGTTATCGATTTTGCCAAGGTGGGTGTAGCGGTAAGGCGTAGCGAAACTTTCGTAGAAGATGACCAGGCTGTTGCCCCGCCAGAGCAGGATGTCGCCCGTTTCGATGCGCCCGACGGCTTCGTCGTTGGCAGGCAGAGCCTGCGGCAGCGGGCCGACTTTTTCGTTGCGGTTGTAGTCGCGCAATTCAACAGTCAGCGGCAGTTGTTGTTGCAAGGCTTCGGCCGCCGGGGTATCGGCAAGAGTGGTTGCGAAGAGTCGTCCGTTTATCGTGATCTTCATCTTGGCTCCTTGGGTTTGCTGGGGGAGCGAAGCGGCAGGTGGTGGGCTTGCCTGACTGGTTTCGGGGATACCGCCGAGGCAGGCCAGCAGGGCAGCGGCGAGTAGCAAGGTTTTCATGGCGGCTCTCTGTTAAAAAGCCGCCCAAGCGGGCGGCCTTTGTTTTTATTTCAGATGCTTCTTGAAGAACTGCTCGAATTTGTCGAAGGGAATCTTGCCCGTGGTGTTGTCGTACAAGTCGGTGTGGTTCGCACCTGGTACGATGTACAGCTCTTTATCCTGGCTGCCTAACGATTGATAGGCGTCCTCGCTGAAATAGCGTGAGTGTGCTTTTTCACCGTGTACGACTAAAGCGGGAGCACGCAATTCGCTTGCACGTTGCAGTATCGGCATATTGATGAATGCCAGCGGCACAGTGGTTGCCCATGAACCTTGCGGACTGGAATTGACCGCGCGGGGATGGAAGCCGCGTTTGGTGCGGTAGAAATTGGCATATTCGGCGATGAATTTCGGCGTGTCGGCGGTGATGTCTTTTGCCGGGTCAAGGTTGTTGGCGGGCGAAAGAGTGGCGTAGCCGTTTTGCGCGGCTTCCCAGCGGCCGTTGTTCAATTGCACTTTCGTTTGGTAGCGCGCGGCAGCGTCCGTTTGTGGCTGGGCGCGGTCGTAGCCGCCCTGGGCGTTCTGCTTCATGTTGATTTCGTAGCCGTTGGCCATCACGCGGGTCATGTCGTACATCGTGCTGGTGGCGACGGCCTTGATGCGCGTGTCGGATACCGCCGCGTTCAGTGCCATGCCGCCCAAGCCGCAGATGCCCAAAATGCCTATTTGTTCGCGGTTCACGAAATTTTGCAGACCAAGATAGTCCACAGCAGCGCTGTAATCTTCGGTATTGATTTCGGGCGAGGCCATATTGCGTGGCTCGCCGCCAGATTCGCCAACGTAGGATGGGTCAAAGGCCAGGGTAACGAAGCCACGTTCTGCCAGCGTTTGCGCATACAGTCCACTGGACTGTTCCTTTACTGCACCAAAAGCACCAGCGACGGCAATCGCGGGCAGCTTCGCGCCGTCTTTGATGCTCTTCGGCACATAGAGATCACCGGCAAGGGTGATGCCGTAGCGGTTTTTGAACGTCACCTTGTGGTGCTCGACCTTGCTGGACTGCGGGAAGATCTTGTCCCATTTGCTTTCCAGTTGCAGGGCTTGCGCGCCTTTCATGGGGGTGATGGTTACGGCGGCGTGGGTCATGGTGTGTGCTCCTAATAAGGTTGTGCCAAGAACAATGGCGGCGGTTAGGGTTCCGAACGTGCGGGACAGCATGGCTTGTTTCATGGCAGGTTTTCTCCTTTATGCATGGTTTGCGTCGAGAACATTTCTCACCTCCTGTTCAGGTCGTTTGCGCTCAGCCAGGCGTCGATTCTTCGCCCCGCATCAGCCGCGTCTCTTCCATAGACCTCGAGACTGCTCAGCACCGTGGCTCCGGTTCCCAGCTTCCGCACATCCCCCGTGATACGACCGAGCCCGCCACCGCCATGGGTACAGAAGGCGGCGATCGTTTTTCCGGAAAAGTCGTTGGAGGCCAAGAAGGCGGCGACCGGAGGAGCCAGCGTGTTGAACCAGTTCGGCGTGCCGAGCAGAATGGTGTCGTACGAGGCAATGTCCTTGCAATGTTCCGCGAGTTCCGGCCAGCGCCCTTCGCGAACCTCCTTTTTGGCCCGCGCCACGCAGCTCTCATAGTCGCTGGGGTAGGCTTCAGCGGCCTTGATTTCAAACAGGGTGCCGCCGGTGGCCTTTTGGAGCTGTTCGGCCACCTGGCGGGTATGTCCCTGATAGGAAAAGTAGACGATCAGTGTGCGGTTCATGGGCGTATCCTCCTGTGACGCTTTCGTTTCCGATGCAGGGAATCCTCATTGCCGTGTCCATGGCGTCAATTTTTGTGCCAGGAAAAAATAGCGGCCCAGGTGCGGGCCGTGGCAGATGCCCGTATGCAGGCGACCAACTAAAATACAGGAGGCGTTTATGGCGTTCCTGATTCAACACCCGCCAAAGGGCCGTTTGTTTCATGATGAGGATGACTCGGAGGATTGACAAAACCGCGTCCGGAGAACCGGACGCGGTTTTTTATTGGCAGGTTATTCCGCAGGTACGGCAGATGGATATTTCTCCGCCAGATAATAGTCCACCGCACGGGTGATAAATTTGGAACGGTCGAGGCCCTTGACCCCCTTGACCAGCAAGTCAATGGCATCAACTTTGTCTCCTGGCATCATAATATCGATGCGTTTTTTGGGGCGATACGCGGCCATTGCCTTTTCCGTGGGCATGATGGGGAAGACGCGTTCCCCTTCTTTTGCTTGGGCAAACACTTCATCATAGGTGGATGGTTCGCCATAGTCCTTGCCTTTGCGCCCACATACAAGAATAGCCGAGAGTGCGTCCGCAGCCATGTCTAAAGCCTCGTCCAAACTATGCCCCTGTGTCAACGCACCAGGGACATCGGGAAAACTCACCCACCAGGGAATATCCTTGGTCTGCCCACGATGAAAAATTGCGTAATACCTCTGCATATTTCTAATCGGGGCCTTGCGGCCCTCCGCCTCCTTACTGTGCAGCCAATTTGGCTTGTTTGATCAGCGCCCTAGCCAGGTCTTCGTCAATCTCCTTGTGTCGGGGGATGACGAGCATCTGGCCTTTTTTGTCCCGCCAGATGTCGTGGTTGCCACCGTGGCGACCCTCTTCTGCTCCCAAGGCCTCTAGCCGTTCGATGAGGTCTTTTTTCTTCATGCCGCCTCCTTTGTCAGCGTTAACCTCATGGCTACATAATATCCGTAATGTGTAAAAAAAATGCAAATTATTTTTACGGATTACACAAAAAATAAAAATGACAAATTATAATTTACATTGGATCACAGCCGTACATGCAACATGGTAACCAAAAAGGGGTTACGGTCTATGACCGTAACCCCTTGAATTTACTGGTGCCGGAGGTCGGAATCGAACCGACATGGGGTCGCCCCCGCTGGATTTTGAGTCCAGTGCGTCTACCAGTTTCACCACTCCGGCGCAGGGCTGAACATATAGCAGAGGGCAGGACGCTGCGCAACGCTTTTTTCCCGGCCAGGGCTGGACGCCAGGCGATATGAGGTCGCTTGCCTGGTCCCGTTATTTTTGCGAAGGGGAGGGCGCCGCATTGATCTTTTGCCAACTGTCCTTGAGGGACACGATACGGTTGAAGACCAGTCTGTCCGGCCGGCTGTCCGGGTCCAGACAGAAGTAACCCTGCCGTTCGAACTGGAAGCGGTCTGCCGGCTGTGCCTTTGCCAGGCCCGGCTCCAGCATACAGCGGGACAGCAGGGTCAACGACTCCGGGTTCAGAAAGTCCGTGAAGGGGCGTTCCCTGTCGCCATCCGGTTCTGCCTTGATGAAGAGCCGGTCGTAGAGCCGAAGCTCCGCCGGCACCGCCTGCGCCGCCGCCACCCAGTGGATGGTGCCCTTGACCTTGCGGCCGTCCGGCGCATTGCCGCCCCTGCTTGCCGGATCATAGGTGCAGCGCAACTCCACAATCCTGCCGTTTTCATCTTTAACCGCCTCGGTGCAGGTTATCAGATAGGCGTAGCGCAGCCGTACCTCATGGCCAATGCTGAGCCGGAAGAATTTTTTGGGTGCATGCTCCATGAAATCGTCCCGCTCTATGTACAGCTCACGGCCAAAGGGCAGGGGGCGGGCGCCCAGATCCGGGTTCTGTGGGTGATTCTGGGCCAGCACCTCCTCCAGTTGTCCCTCCGGATAGTTGGTGATGACCACCTTCAGGGGATCGAGCACGCCGAATACCCTGAGGGCACGCTGGTTCAGGTCCTCCCGCACGGCGTTTTCCAGGACGCCCATGTCGATCTGCGAGTCCCGCTTGCCGATACCGATAAAGGCGCAGAAATTCCGGATGGCTTCCGGTGTGTAACCCCGGCGGCGCAGACCGGAAAGGGTCGGCATTCGGGGATCGTCCCAGCCGGAAACCCGGCCTTCGTTCACCATCTGCAGGAGTTTGCGTTTGCTTGTGATGGTGTAGCCCAGATCGAGTCGCGCGAATTCGTACTGCCGCGGATGATGCGGCGTTTGCAGGGTGTCCAGCACCCAGTCGTAGAGGACACGGTTGTTTTCGAATTCCAGGGTGCAGAGCGAATGGGTGACGCCTTCCAGCATGTCGGAGAGGCAGTGGGCAAAATCGTACATCGGATAGATGTGCCAGGCGTCGCCCGCGCGATGGTGCGACTTGTGCAGAATGCGATAGATGACCGGATCGCGCAGCACGATGTAGGGCGAGGCCATGTCGATTTTCGCCCGCAGGACGCAGGAACCCTCGGGAAATTCGCCCTGCTTCATCCGCTCGAAGAGCGACAGATTTTCCGCCACGCTGCGGTCGCGGTACGGGCTGTTCCGGCCCGGCTCGGTGAGCGTGCCGCGATACTCGCGGATCTGTTCGCCGTTCAGGTCGCACACATAGGCCCTGCCCATTCTGATGAGCTGGACCGCATATTCGTAAATGGCCAGAAAGTAGTCGGAAGCAAAGCGCACCGCGCCGTCCCAGTGGAAGCCCAGCCACTCCACGTCCCGCTTGATGGCTTCCACGTATTCGCTGGATTCCCTGCCCGGGTTGGTGTCGTCCAGGCGCAGGCGGCATTTGCCGTGAAACTCCTGGGCCACGCCGAAATTCAGGCAGATGGACTTGGCATGGCCAATGTGCAGGTAGCCGTTGGGCTCCGGCGGAAAACGGGTGACGATCGACGGATGTTTGCCGCTCTCCAGGTCGTCTCTGATGATCTGGCGGATGAAATCAAGGGGTTTGGCTTCGGTTTCGGGTTGACCCGGCTGCTCAGCTCTTGTCATGGCGCTTCAGTCAAAAAATTGGTCCACATGGGCCAGACGGCGGCAGATGCGGCTCTGACCCAGCGTGTGCAGCAGATCCGGCATGGCGGGCCCGGCTGCCTGGCCGGTGAGCAGGGTGCGCATCGCGTTCATGATCGTGCCCGGCTTTACGCCCTGTTCCTCCTCCATCGCCCGACACAGCTGCTCCGCAGCCTCGCCGCTGAACCTGGCCAGGGCGGCCAGGCGGCCGGACAGCTCGGGCAGCCAATTTTTCAGTCGCGGCTCCTTGAGCACGCGCTTTTGCAGAGTCTTTTCGTCAATGGCAAAGTCATCGGCAAAATAGGCGCGTCCCAGGCTGGCAAAGTCGTTTAAGGTGTGGAAACGGTCACGAGTCAAAACCAGGGTGTCCAGATACCACTGCCGCCTTGCGCCGCCTGCCGCGAAATCCTCCTGCCAGATGCCGGCCTTTTCCAGCACCGGCTGCACCAGCCTGGCCAGCTCTTCCGGGTCCAGCGTGCGCAGGTAGTGCTCGTTCATGGCAATGAGCTTGGGATCGGTGAAGAACTTGGCGTCGCCCGGCTGGTAGTTGAAGACCGCGTTGGCCCGGTTGATGCGGTCCAGAGAGAAAGCGGCAAGCATCTCCTCCCGGGTGAAATACTCCTGACCTGTGCCCGGATTCCAGCCCAGAAGGGCCAGGAAATTGCAGAGCGCCCAGGGCAGAAAGCCGCGTTCCTCATAGAACTGCACGGCCACGATTTCGCCGTGCTTGCGCTTGGAGATTTTCTGTTTCTGCACGTCCAGGGTCAGGGGAATATGGGCAAAGACCGGCAGCGGCGCGCCCAGGGCCTCGTACAGCAAAACCTGGCGCGTGGTGTTGGTCATATGATCCTGGCCGCGGATGATGTGGGTGATGCGGTCGCGGATGTCGTCCACCACGTTGCAGAGCAGGTAGAGCGGCTGACCGTTGGAGCGCACGATGACAAAATCCTCGATGTCTGCGTAGGCGCGCTCGATGCGGCCCAGTACCTGGTCGTCGTAAAACAGGTTGCCGCTGCGTTCCGGCACCCGGAAGCGGATGACACAGGGCCGGCCATCGGCTTCCAGGCGGGCGATCTCTTCGGGCGACAGATGACGGCAATGGCCGTCATAGCCGGGGTTGCGTTTTTCGGCAAGCGCCCGCTGGCGCTTGGCCTCCAGCTCCTCTTTCGTGCAGAAGCATTTGTAGGCCAGACCCCGCTCCAGCAGGCGCCGGGCAGCGGCCATGTGTTCCCTGGTGAAGTCGGTCTGGAAATAGGGTCCTTCGTCCCAGTCCAGATTCAGCCACCGCAGGCCGCTGATGATGCCGTCGATGGCAGCTTGGGTGCTGCGTTCTTCATCGGTGTCTTCGATGCGCAGCACCAGCTTGCCGCCATGCTGGCGGGCAAAGAGCCAGTTGTAGAGGGCGGTGCGGGCGCCGCCGATGTGCAGATATCCGGTGGGACTGGGGGGAAAGCGAACGCGGACTTCTTCGGCCATGACGACTCCCTGGCGCTGATTGTTGGGGCAAGCACAAGTTGTCCTTTATACCTGTTTGCCGGGGCTTCTTCAAGAGAGGGGCAGAGCAAGCGTACCATTTTTTGCAGATGCTCCATGCGGCCGGGACAGGCGGGGCCAAGTCCGCCCTGTGGCTCCAGCGCAGCGGCTCGTGCGGCCGGAGTGAGGAAAAGCCCATGAAGCGCCATGTCCCGGCTGGCGAGCCTTACCCGCGGCATGCCAGCTTTCTACAGGGCGGATGGCCGTGCCAGGCAAAGGTCATGAACGCATGGGACAGATGGGGCGCAGAACAGGGACAGCGGGAACGGGCAGGCGCATGGCCGGTGGGCAGGGCCGGGTGCGGAGAGAGCGAAAAAATGCCCGGACATGCCGAATTCGGGCTTCGGAGAGGGCAGGGCCAAAGAGAGGACTGTCAGGCAATGCGCTCTGGTGTTGCAGGGCAAGCAGTAGCAATTCAGAAAAGCCAGGCTCGAATCGTTCTTGTTCCGGGCTGAGACCGCCTGCCAGAGCCTGTTCCGGGTTTTATTCCTTTTTGTCGGCAGAGGCCAACAGCGAGCAGTACGGACAATCTTTGGTTTTGTTGCTGCAGTTCTGAGCTACAAACTGGGAGAAATCCGTCCCTGCCGCGGCCGTGCCCCCGGGACAGCGTTCCACATAGTCCGCGTATTTGCGGAAACGTTCCATCACGGTCTTGGAAACTGTGTGCTCCATCTTGCAGGCAGTACGGTCCGCCTCTTCGGCATCCACGCCCAGCACCTTTTCCAGGAAAGAGCGGAGCGCCGTGTGGCGGCCGAAAATTTCCTTGGCCATGGCGGTGCCGGTCTCGGTCAGCGTGATGAGGTCATAGGGCGTGTAGTTGACCAGACCCAGGGCCGAAAGATTACGCAGCGCGCTGGTGACGGAAGAAGCCCGCACACCCAGGGCCATGGCAATATCCTTGGCGCGCGCAGCATGCTTTTTCCGTTCAATCAGGTAGATCCGCTCCAGATAATCTTCCAGGGCGGCACTGAGCTCTATGTCGGCCATGTCGTGCTCTCGGTTGAAATGGCCTGCGGGCAGCAGGGTAGCGCAGATAAAATTTTTGAATCATTATAGGCTGTTTCCGTTTTTCTGTCAATTCAGCTTCCGGCCTAGGCGGTACATCTCGCTGTAAATGGGCGGCAGACCCTGTCTGGCCAGCTCCCTGACAACAGCTTCCACATCGTAGGCCACGCGGTGATGCTCCACCGCGATCCGGCCATCTTCCAGGCTCAGCACCGCATAGGCGGCGCGGGGGTCGCCGTCAAACATGCGGCCGGCAGAGCCGGGGTTGATGAAGTGCACATTGCCCAGATATTTGTGGTAGGGCGTATGGGAGTGGCCGGTGATCACGATGTCCTGGCCGCAGCCCTGGGCGATTTCCAGAAAGCGGCTCTCCGGCGTGTCGGCAAAAAGGAATTCTTCGTGATCTTCCGGGCTGCCATGATAGAGACCGATACGCCAACCCGCCACAACGAGCCGGGCTGTCGGCTCCAGGGCCAGCAGCGTTTGCCTGGCTTCCGGGGCAAGTTGGACAAAGGTGCTTTCGTACATGCGGCGTTTGTCCGGATTTTTCGGGCTCTTCAGCTCCTGCCCCCGAAGCAGCCGAATCACTCCGTCATCCGTGTTGCCGCGGACGGAGATGCTGTGCTGCGCCTCGAGCCAGGCCAGACATTCGTTCGGGAAGGGTGCATAGACCGTAGAGTCGCCGCAGTTGCAGATCTGGTCAAATTGGTCGAGGGGCCGGCCTTTTTGCCGGAGCTGTTCCGTGATGGCCTCAAGCGCCGGGAAATTGCCGTGGATGTCGGCAAGCAGCAGAATTTTCATGGGCAACGGAACCGGTCTGCACCGAAATGCAGCGCCCTCTCTCTGTTAGGGAGGGCCCAAAGGTCTGCGCAGCGGCGGATCATGAAGCGCCGGCCGGCGCAGGGTCATCACAAAAGCGGTATATCCAGGACTGCACGACCCCCGGGGTGCAAGGCGTCTGTCCAGGAACCTACCCCCTTGGGATTGCGAGCGAATCAGGCGCTCTTTTTTTCCAGAATGCGCTCCACAATGGCTACCTTTTTGTCCATCATGCCCTCGTGGCCGGGGCGGATATCCGCCTTGAAGACGACCTCGGTGCGGACGCCTCGTGCAGCCAGGGAGAAGGTGGCCTCCCGGACGACTTTCATGACTTCGTCCCAGTCGCCCTCGATTTCCGTGAACATCGAGTTGGTCCGGTTCGGCAGGCCCGAGGCGCGGATGATCCGCACGCACTCGGCAACCTCTTTGGAAAGTTCTTCGCCAGTCCCGTAGGGGCTGATCGCCACAGCAACCAGAGTGTTCATGTTCGGGGCCTCATGTATCCAGTTTGAAAGGCCAGCCGGCAATTTCTTCCGGAGTGGCCAGGTAAAGTTCGTCGATGAACTGCTGCCTGAAGCTGCCCGGTCCTGGCGCGTCTTTTTCTGCCCTTTCACCGGCCAGATTGTAAAGGGCCACAGATGCCGCTGCCGCGATGAAGGGCTCGGCGCAGCAGGCATAGACGGCCATAACGCCGCCCAGCGAGCAGCCGGCGCCGGTGATCTTGGTCATGAAGGGGGAGCCGCCGGCTGACAGGAACACGGTCTCGCCGTCCGTCACCAGATCCTCCTTTCCGGAAACAGCCACCGCCCCGCCGGTCCAGCGGGCCAGAGACATGGCTGCCTGCCGCGCCTCCGCAACGCTCTGGGTGGTGTCCACACCGCATACCGCAGTCTCCGCCGTGCCGGCATCCAGCTCCCAGAGCCGGGCGAGCGCGATCAGCTCCGAGGCATTGCCGCGGATGATGCCGGGCTTCTCCTGCCGGAAACTGCGGAGCAGTTTTTCCCTGAGCCCGCCGACGCCGATGCCCACCGGATCCAGCACCCAGCTCTTGTGCTGCCCGGCCAGACATCGCACGGTGCGCGGCATGGAGGCCTCGTAGAGCGGCAGGATGGTGCCCATGTTGAGGTACATGGCCCCAGCAGCCTCAGCCATGGCTTCGCCTTCATCCGCCAGATACACCATGGCCGCCGAGCCCCCGATAGCCAGTTGTGCATTGGCCACAAACTCCATGGTGACCGCATTCGTGATGGACGGCGCCAGGGGATGCTCCTGCCGGACGCGCTCAGCCGCCTGTTTTATCCGCTCCCTTGTTTCCGCTGCATTTCGCATGGGCTGTTCTCCCCTGTTGAGTCATACCTTGAAATGCCACCGCTTTTGCTGCAATGGACGATCCCTTATACCACGGCTCCAAAGTCATGACCATTGCCGGATGCGCAGCATTGCGCTTTTTGCTCTGCCCGCAGGCGGCAGGGCACGAGTGGCGTGGCGCAGGATGGCAGCTATGCCCGGCTGCTTACCGGGCAGGAGGAACCCATGCGTAATACATGCGTGATGGCATCTCCGGGAGCAGGAACAGGTTTTGACGTTCTGGAAAGATAAAAAAAAATGCCTCAAATAACAGAAACAGGCCAAAAAAGCAGTTAGAAGACTACGAAAACTGCATGTTGCGATGCGCCAAGCGACTTGTGTCATCCCAGGACGGCGAGAAAAGAATGCAGGCAAAAGCGACGGTGCTTTTGCTGCGGCCTGGACCTTGACGACACTGCCCCCGAATCCGGGCTCCGGCAGGCTCTTGGCTGTGTACAGTGCGTGCCATACCCTTTGGCACAATTTACAGGTTTTGGACGGAATGCGAACATGGATGCCATGATTAATGCCATTGCCGAGGCCACCCTTGTTTCAAAGTGTGTGCTGTGTCTGCTGCTCATGATGTCGGTATTGAGCTGGGCCTTTATGGCCGGCAAGTGGCTGGCTCTGCGTGCAGCCCGGAAGCGCGCCGGTGATGGTCTGGCCGCCTTTGACGAAGCTCGCTCGCTTCGAATCGCCCTGGACAAGCTGGAAGACGATATGCGCTCGCCGCTTTTTGGCGTCACCCGCCGGGCGGTGCGGGAATTCAACCGCATCAATGGTACAGGTGATGCGGAAAGACTTCTGAACGACAACGTCCGGCGAGCTCTGCATTTTGGTATTGCCGAAGAGATGGGGCGACTGCGTTCTTCCTTGGCCCTGCTGGCGACCACGGCCAATACCGCTCCCTTTATTGGCCTTTTTGGCACGGTCTGGGGCATCATGCATTCCTTTCAGGCCATTGCCCAGATGAAAAACGTGTCTTTGGCTACCGTGGCGCCGGGCATCGCCGAGGCGCTCATCGCCACGGCCGTGGGCCTGCTCGTCGCCATTCCGGCAACCTTTGGCTACAACATTTTTTGCGCGAAACTGGCTGCGATTGAAGGCCAGTGCATCAATTTTGCGGGTCAGCTCCTCAATCGGATGCAGCACGAGAGCAGTACACACGCCCGGGATGGGCTGACCTTTGCCGGGGAGGCGCAGGCGTGAACGGCAAGGGTGGCAACTCGGATTTTGTATCAGAAATCAACGTGACGCCGCTGGTGGACGTCATGCTGGTGCTGCTGGTGATTTTCATGGTCACCGCGCCTATGATGGTTCAGGGTCTGGAGGTGCAGCTCCCCAAGGTCGAGGAGAGTGAGACACTGCCCACGGATAACGATCCGGTGGTGCTGAGCATCAAGGAAAACGGCGCCTTCTTTCTGGACACCCACGAGATTGCAGCGGACAGCCTGCGATCTGTACTGACCAGCACGGTGCGGCAGCCTGGGAAGCAGTTGCTGGTACGTGCCGACGCCGGGGTCAACTACGGGAAGGTCATGCAGGCGATGGGTCTGATTCGTGCGGCCGGTATCACGGATGTAGGCCTGGTGACCCTGTCCGCAGACAGTTCCGCTACTGCTGCTCCGGCCATGCCCTTGCCCTGAGTCCGCAAAGCTGCACAGGTGCAACGTGACCTCCCTGCTTCGCTCCCAGTTTCTGTTGCTGTTTTCCCTAACCATACATGGTGCCGCTGCAGGAGCGGTCCTCTGGTTTTCCGATCAGAAGTCGGTGCCGCCGCCAGAGGAAATTTATCATGTGCAGCTGGCGGAACTGGCGCCGCCGCCAGTCCCGAAGCCCCCTCCGCCCGTGCCGCAGCCTCGGCCGGAAACGGTGGAACCGCCAAAGTCGCCACCACAGCATGTGGAACAGCCCAGAGTCCAAAAGAGTGAAGCCAAGAAGATAAATACCAAAAAGCAGAAAAAGCCGGAGCCCAAAGCGCCGCCGCCACGACCGCAGGAAAGGCCAGCTGCTGAAATGGCAGAGCCGGCCCTGCCTGCCCCCGGTCCGACGAGTCAGCATTATGCGGCTTCGCCGCCCGCGCCGGCCCAGGATGCCAGCGTTTTGGGCAACACGGTCTATCAGGTGGACAAGGTGGATCAGCGGCCTGCCATCGCGCGCCGGATTGCGCCCCAGTATCCGGCAAGGGCACGGCGTATGGCGGTGGAAGGCAAGGTGGTGGTACAACTGGTGGTAGACAGGGAAGGACAGCCGGGCAACATTGCGATTTTCTCCGCCGAGCCGCCGGGTTATTTCGAAGAGGCGGCCTTGAGCGCGGCCAGGCAGATGCGTTTTGTTCCGGGCAAGATCAAGGGGCAGCCGGTCAGGACCCAGGTTATGCTGCCCTTC
Source organism: Desulfobulbus oralis (assembly GCF_002952055.1). NCBI lineage: Bacteria > Pseudomonadati > Thermodesulfobacteriota > Desulfobulbia > Desulfobulbales > Desulfobulbaceae > Desulfobulbus > Desulfobulbus oralis. Next base: position 1,995,427 of record NZ_CP021255.1, read on the forward strand.
AATTTTCGTTTGCAGTAGAGAATGTTGCATGTGTGTTTTTTATTCTACTCGACATTAACCCAAACATTCAATAAGTGAGATTTGTAATGGAACAGCAATGCCTGAATCAACAAGTGGAGAACACTGCTTTGCAGTATCGGAAAAATGACTACTGGCTGCCACTAAATCTGGGGCAGCGTCTAGGTGGATGGGCTGAGTGTTTTGGTGAACGCACCGCTCTGATCTGTGGCACCGATCGTCTTTCTTATAGAGAGTTAAATCAGAGGGTAGATGCTATGGCCGTAGGTCTGTATAAACTGGGGCTGCGCCGCAGTGACCGCGTGCTCGTGCAGCTGCCGAACAGCACAGGCTTTGTAGTTACTATCTTTGCCCTGTTCCGACTGGGTGTGATTCCCGTGATGATGCTGATGGCGAATCGGGACCATGATATTGATGCCTTTTGTAGCCTGGCTGAGCCCAAGGCCTTTTTTACTACCGAGACCTTCTTGGGATTTTCGTACCGTAAGCAGGCAGAGCAGGCGCAAATACGTCATGCCTGTCTGAAACACGTGGTAGTGGATGGCACTGTAGCGGATGCTCAAGGCAATTTTGTGGCTGTGGCGGATAATACCTTGTCCTTGTTGGAGCTGAAACATGAAGAACCCGAGCCTAAGGATACAGCGGTGCTCCTGCTATCGGGTGGCACGACTGGTACCTCGAAATTGATTCCTCGCACCCATGCAGATTACGCCTACAATGCCATCGCTTCCGCAGACCTATGTGGCTTTAGCCAAGAGACCGTCTATTTGGTGGCGCTGGCAGCGGCCCATAATTTTCCCTTGGCGTGCCCGGGTATCATTGGTACGTTGTCCACTGGTGGTCAAGTAGTGCTGGCGCACAGTCCGGCCCCGGAGGAATGCCTGCCACTGATAGAAAAGGAACGGGTGACTCATACTGCGCTGGTGCCGCCCATGGTCAACCTCTGGTTGAGTGCCTGCACTTGGGAGAAGCATGACCTCTCATCACTTCGTCTGCTTCAGGTGGGAGGATCTGCGCTGGATGCCGAACTGGCTGCCCGCATTCGTCCTATATTGGGATGCCAGTTACAGCAGGTCTTTGGTACGGCGGAAGGGCTTTTGTGTTATACTCGTTTGGATGATCCTGAAGAGGTTATTTTGCACACTCAGGGGCGCCCACTTTCGCCGGACGACGATGTGCGGCTGGTAGATGAAGAAGGCCGGGATGTGCCTACAGGGGCGATCGGAGAGCTTTGGGTTCGAGGACCGTACACGATTCACGGATATTATCGGGCAGAGGAGCAGAATAAACGAGCCTTTACTGCCGAAGGCTATTATCGCTCGGGGGATCTTGTCCGGCGCAGAGCGGATGGCAATTTTGTGGTTGCCGGCCGGATGAAAGACGTCATCAACCGGGCGGGTGAAAAAATAGCGGCTCCTGAAATTGAAGCCGTGTTAAAAACACACGCCAATATTGAAGACGCGGTGCTGGTACCGGTTCCGGATGAGTACCTGGGTGAACGCAGTTGTGCTTTTGTCATCAAGGGCGCTGCTCCACTAGATTTACCGATGCTGCGAGTCTTTCTCGCGGAAAAGGGGCTTGCACGCCATAAGATGCCAGACCAGCTGGAATTGGTGGAGGCTTGGCCCCTGACAGGCGCAGGCAAAATCAATAAACGGCTTTTGTCTGCTTTGGCCGCTCAGTCAGAAACCGCAATGGAGCGCGTACCTTGAATTTGCTTGTGATTGGAGCCAGCCGGGGCATAGGCGCTCAGGTTGTTTCCCAGGCATTGTCTGCCGGACATCAGTTGACAGCCATGGCCCGACACACAGAGGGTATGTCGGCGACGGCGTGTCTGCGTTTGGTGCAGGCCGATGTGCGGGATGGGACTGCGGTCTTGGCTGCCATGGACGGGCAGGACGCCGTTGTCATGACCGTAGCCTGCAGGTCGAGCTTGAGACCGGTTTCGCTTTTTTCCGAAGGTACCCGCCAGGTGCTACGCGCCATGCAGGCACACGGTGTTAGACAGCTGGTCTGCGTGACCGGTATTGGCGCGGGGGACAGCTATCACCACGGCGGCTTTGTCTACGACCGGCTCGTTTTGCCTCTGCTGCTCAGGACCATGTATGCAGACAAAAATCGCCAGGAGGCACTGCTTCGTGCTGCGGATTGCGACTGGGTCATTGTCAGGCCGGGTTTTTTGACCAATGGGCCCTTAACCTGCCGCTATGCCGTTCATACCGATCTTACCGGCGTGCAGGCTGGCCGTATTTCCCGGGCCGATGTGGCCCATTTTATTCTGACTCAGCTTGAAACCATGCGCTACCGTCATATGACGCCTTTGATCACAGGCTGCAAGGGCTGATCCAGGCTCGGGCCTCATGAATCGGGAGAGCATATGACGAAAGCCGCGAGGCACAGAGCTGAAAAGAAAGTATGTGCCCAGCGGTCATAACGCATGGCTATGCTCCGCCAGTCTTCCGGTGGCCGTACCAAGAAAAAGGAAGACCTTCGCCATGCCAGTTCCGGTTCAGTACCGTGACGCTCTTGCCGGCAGCAGAGGGCGCGATGACTGAAAGGAGGACTCCATGGATTTTTCCGCATCCGGACATCCGATCTTGAGTCCTTGGTCGAGCAACTTTATGACGCACTCGCTCCCCTGCTGGAAACCCCCTTTGCCCTGTTTGGCGGTGAGGATGATCCGGAAACCGGGTCAGAGGATCTGGACGCTTGGCAACAGCATTGCAAGGGCACCTTTTGTTGCCACAGTTTCCTGGTGGCCATTTCTTCATCAGAAGCGCCCAGAAGCAGCTTTTGTCACGATTGATCCAGGAGTTGGCTGGCAGTGTATGAGCCGGGCCCTCTTTGGCCGAAAACCCAGAGCGACCACTGCCGCCTATATGTGCATACGCTCTCCGGGCCGCAGGAGCTTGGGCGGATACCGCCCTGCCTGCGTGCTCATGAGTGCCGGGTTTTCATCGTGCCGCTTGCTGCAATGGCAGCCAGCCTTCTGGAGCTGCGGGCAGTGCTTTCTTCCGAAGAACGCAGGCGAGCGGATGACTTCCATTTTGCCCGGGACGCTGCCATGTTTGCGGTGATCCACGGTGTGCTCCGTCACCTTTTGGCCCGCTTGCTGGCCACTGCGCCGGAGGCAGTGGGCTTCACGGTGCAGCCCGGGGGGAAACCGGCACTGGCGCCAGGTTTTTCCGATTCCCTGCGTTTCAATATCTCCCATTCCCGCTCATACGCTGCGGTGGCGCTTGCCCGCAATTTTGAGCTTGGGGTGGATATTGAAGATGTCCGGCCCATGGATGATATGCAGGAGCTGGCGAGGGACTGCCTGCACCCGTGGGAGGCGCGGTGCATCGAGGCGGCAGTGGGGCCGGACGCTGCCCTGCGGCAGTTCTACGCCATCTGGACGCAGAAGGAGGCGGTTTTGAAGGCCCTGGGCGAGGGTCTGCGCATTCCTCTGCACAGCTTCAGGGTGCCAGGAGAAGCCGAAGGCTGGGCAAAAGTTCCCGACTCTGTCCACCTGAACGGCCCCCTGTATGTGTCGACCCTGCAAAACAGGGACTGGATGGGGGCTGTGGCCCTGGCCCGGCCGGTATAAGAGTCCTTGTAAAAATAACGCTGCCCCGCCTTTTGCTCCAGGGACAGCTCCGCCCGCTCCCTCTTGCCGGCCGCCTGGGCTGCAGCAGGACCTCGTGCAGAACCATGCCTCATTTTCCCGGTCATTTTCAGCGAAGTCTTTTCTCCGGTTGCCTTTCTGTGCAGCTTGTATCAAAGTCCTGGAGGCAAGGCGTTTTTTATTCCTGGAGAGCATATGCAGGACTGTGAACTGGAGTTTTTGTGGCTGAACGGGACACCCAAAGATTTGCCGCTCCCGGCCTACGCAAGCGCAGCCGCGGCGGGCATGGATGTGGCTGCGGCGCTGGATGCCCCCCTGACCCTTGCGCCTGGCGCGATTGCCCTGGTGCCCACCGGCTTTGCCGTGGCCATTCCGGAGGGCTGCGAGCTGCAGGTGCGGCCCCGCTCCGGGCTTGCTGTCAGGCATGGGGTGACGGTGGTGAACGCGCCAGGCACCATTGATGCCGATTATCGTGGTGAAGTCAGGGTCGGACTGATCAACCTGGGGCCGGCGGCCTACACCATCCGGCGCGGCGATCGCATCGCCCAACTGGTCTTGGCGCCAGTGCTGCGGGCGACGGTGAAGGTAGTGACCCAGCTTGCGGGGACGGTCCGGGGCAGCGGCGGCTTTGGCCATACCGGCAGATAACGGGAAAACGGCGTGCGTTGCATCGTTTTGGGCAGCGGCAGCAGGGGCAATGCAACCCTGATAGAGGCCGGATCCACCCGGGTGCTGGTGGATAACGGCTTTTCGGCAAAGGAACTCCTTGCCCGGCTGCAACGGGTGGCCATCGAGCCGGAGAGTATTACCGCGCTGCTGCTGACCCATGAGCACAACGATCACGTGGCTGGTGCGGGCGCACTGGCGAGAAGACTCAGGCTGCCGGTTTATGGCAATGTGCCCACCCTGCGCGCCGCGGAGGCCAAGCTGGGCAAGGTCCCGGAGCTGCACGAATTCAACACCGGAGACAGCTTTGCCGTGGAGGGCGTCGAAATTCACGCCTTCAGCGTCTCCCATGACACGGCCGATCCCGTGGGCTTTACGGTGAGCGATGGCCGGCAGTGCATTGGTTACTGCACTGATACCGGCACGGTGACGCGGCTCCTGCGCCACACGCTCTCCGCCTGTCAGGGCCTGGTGCTGGAGGCCAACCACGATGTGGACATGCTGCGGGACGGGCCCTATCCGCTGGCCCTGCAGCAGCGGGTGCTCTCCAGTCAGGGGCATCTCTCCAACGAGCGCGCGCTCCAGCTTGTCGCCGAGCTGGCCCAGGAGGGACTGCGCAAGCTCGTTTTGGCGCATTTGAGTGAAATCAACAACGCGCCGGAGCTTGTGCAGCGGGAAATAGCGCGCTGGAGCGCCGTGCTGGCCGGGCTCGAGATCCGGCTCGCCAGCCAGCATCGGCCCGCGCCGGTTCTGGATTTGGATGCCGGGGAAGGCGGCTAGCCGCGCGGATGGTATTTTTTGTGCACTTCCTTGAGCCGGCTGGTGTCGATATGGGTGTAGATCTGCGTGGTGCTGATGTCGCTGTGACCCAGCATCATCTGCACCGAGCGCAGGTCGGCCCCGCCGCCGAGCAGGTGGGTGGCAAAGGAATGGCGCAGGGTATGCGGGCTGATCTGTTTGCGGATGCCGGCGCTGAGAGCCGCTTTCTGGATAATTTGCCAGAAGCGGATGCGGGTCATGGCTTTACCACGGCTGGTGACAAAAAGGTCCGGGGAGGGACGGCCCTGCAGCAGGAGCGGTCGGCTTTTCCGGAGATATTCCTGGATGACACAGGCCGTTTGTTCTGCAAAGGGAATGACCCGTTCCTTGTTGCCTTTGCCCAGAACACGCAGGTGACCATTTGCAAGGCTGCAGGCTGCGAGCGGCAGCCCCACCAGTTCGGAGACCCGAAGACCGGTGGCATAGAGCAGGTGCAGCATGGCGTGGTTGCGCAGGCCAATGGGGCTGTCCGTGCGAAAACAGTGCAAAAGCGTCTCCACTTCCGCCACAGTGAGCGCTTTGGGGAGCTGGAGACCTGTCTTGGGCGCATCCACCAGATTGAGGGGGTTTATCGGCAAATCGCCCCTGATCACCAGAAAATTGCCGTAGGCGCGCAGCGCCGCCAGACGGCGGGCCAGGGAGCGCGCCGTGATGCCGCGTTGTCTGCAGGCTTCCAGATAGTCGTGGATTTGCGCCTGGACGCACTCGGGCCTGTCTGCAAGCTGTCCGGTGCCGAGACTGGTAAAAACGTCCTGCAAATCCGAACGATAGGCTGCCACGGTGTTGGCCGAAAGTCTGCGCACGGTGGTGAGGTAATCCAGAAAAGGCTGTAAACTGGACATGCTCTGGCAGCGGGAAAACGTCAATAAAAAAACCGGCGGGAGACCGCCGGTTTTGTGTTCAAACGCGATTTTTGATCCGGTTGAACTTGCGAAGTTTTCGAAGCGCCTCGGCTGCTTTACGGCGCTTTCTGATGCTGGGTTTTTCGTAAAACTCGCGCCGTTTCAGCTCACGCTTGATACCGTCAATCTGCAACTTTTTTTTCAACTGACGGATTGCGTATTCGAGGTCACCTCGCACTTCCACTTCAATCATGAAATCACATCCTTTCCGGTTGAATGCACAAAATGAAAAACCATTAACTGCGCCACTATACCATGTTGCTTCTTTCTGTCAATTCCAAAGCGCGGCAACAGCCTGCGGCCTTTTTTTGAAAAAACCGCCTCAGGACTGAAGCAGGACCTGCCCCATCCAGGTCAGTGTGAGGCTCATGAGCAGGTAAAACGCGCAGGCGGCCAGGGTGAGGGGCAGAATCCTTTTCCACGATCTGTGGCCATATCCCTGGGGAAAATGCCTGCGCACATAGCGTATCTGCGTGCCTGCGGACAGGAACAGCCAGCCGGTCATGTACAGGAGCATGAGCGTCGCGGTGCAGGAGTCCAGCACCCGGGTATCGGTCTGTATCAGGGCAAGGCCCGGATTGAGCAGCAGAATCACGCAACCCGCCATACACCACCAGAAGGACGACCTGGCGTGCCCCACCTCGTGGAGTGCCCGCCAGTTCAGCATCTGCACTGCTGCGCCGAAGACCGGAGTGAAAAGGAAGCTCAGCGCCACGGTCGCAAGCGGGCTCCACAGAAGGGGGAGGGGACTGGCGGGCTGCTGCCGGGTTTGTTTAATCTGCAAGGCGGACATCTGTGACGACGGGTCTGGCCCCCAGGAGATAGTCGGCCCGGACATTGCCCAGGGCGGCGAAGATCTGGCCTTTGGCGCCGGGAACACGGCGGTAGATTTCAAGCGCCAGATTGTGCATGGTCTCACGCCGGGTACGACCGGCAAGCGGGCAGGATGAAGCCACCGGCTGCAGCCGGTTCATGGCGGCCAGGGCGGCAATGTCCGCCTTCTCCACATAGGCGAGGGGGCGGATCAGGGTGAGCTGTCCCCGAAAGAGCCGCTGTTTGGGCCCCATGGTACTGATATTGCCCGCGCAGGTGAGATTCAGGAGAAAGGTTTCGATGACATCATCCTGGTGGTGCCCCAGGGCCACCTTGTTGCAACCCAGGTGACGCGCCGCGCGGAACAGGCTGTTGCGTCGGTTCCTGGCACAGGCAAAGCAAGTGCCCGCTGCATGCTCCCGGCTCCCGTTCGCGGCAGAATCCGGCCCCGGCCGCAAAGCTGCCAGCAGCTCGAGGCCCAGGCCGTTTTTGGCCAGCTCTTCTGTAATCGCCAGGGCGGATGGGCCCGGGTTTTCGGGTGTGCCGTCCATGCATACATGCGCCGGCAGCAGTTCGTAGCGGATCGGAGCCTTTTTCTGCCAAACGTGGAGCAGCAGCGCCAGCACCAGGGAGTCCACGCCCCCGGAAACGGCGACCAGGATCCGGTCGCCGTCTGCCAGCATGGCATAGTCATGCATGGCCTGCCCCACCAGTCGGTTGATCCGGGGCGGAACCTGCATGAGCGCTCTGCTCATTTGCCCAGATAGCGGCACTCTGTGAGAATGCTTTGCAGCCCTTCGCGGGTCAGTTCCTCGGCTGTGCGCCAGGTGATGCCGCGTTTGCCGGCCTTGCCGATGGCAAACAGGTTTTCCATGAGCGATTCCTGCTGTTCGTCAAAGCGGCCATGGCACAGTACGGCGCCGGAATTGACGTCGTAGAGCCGGTAGTCCACGGTCACCGCGGCTGGCTGCTGCACGCCGTAGGGCCCGCCGTCCCGTTCCACGTAGCGGCTGAGCGAGGTTTCCAAAAGCGCCGTGCAGCCCACGCTCCGCGCCGCTTCCCGCGAGGCGTCCAACTTCACGATTTCCCCCGGCAACTGGATACCCTGCACCTGTTCGCTGGCGATAAAGCGGATTTTTCCGCCCTGGCCCAGGATGTCGCGCAGAATGCCATCGGTCACCGCGATGCCCGTGTCGAGACGCCTGTCCCTCGCCCCGCTCATGACCGCTGCCTGTACCGGCAGCACGCCGATGCAGGTCGGCGCGGGCGCAGGGGATTTTTTGGCATCGGCCGTGCCCTGATGCCCGCCTGTGGCGGAACAGGCGGAACTCAGAGCCAGGGCAGCCAGCAGCGCAGTGGAGATGAGTATGTTTTTTGTGGTCACAGAAAGCCCCCTATCATGAGTGAATGAAGTAGCGTAAGCCGCGCCGCAACATTACAGCACGCCCTTTGAGGAAAGCTGACCCTTGAGCCCGGCAAGCGGCGTGACCGCGGCTCTCAGCGCCCGGCCCAGCGCCTTGAAAACGGCTTCCACGATGTGGTGGCTGTTTTCGCCGTGGAGCAGCTCCACGTGCAGGGTGCAACCTGCATGTAGGGCAAAGGCACGCAGAAATTCCTTGATCAGGCATGCGTCAAAGTCGCCGATTTTTTCCTGCGGCAGCTCCACATCGTAGTGCAGAAAGGGCCGGTTGGAGAGATCCAGGCAAACGCGCGCCAGCGTTTCGTCCATGGGCACATAGGCATGGCCATAGCGGGCTATACCGGCCTTGTCGCCCAGAGCCTGGGCAAAGGCCTGTCCCAGGCAGATCCCCATATCTTCCACCGTGTGATGGCCGTCAACCTGGAGATCGCCCTGCGCCTGCAGACTGAGGTCGAAAAAACCATGCACTGCCAGCAGGCTGAGCATGTGCTCCATGAAGCCCAGCCCGCAGGCCACGTCGGCCCGCCCACTGCCGTCAAGGAGCAGGTCGAGATGGATTCTGGTTTCCAGGGTGTGCCGCTCGATGCTGGCCTTTCGTCCCTTTGATTGCGCCATGGATAAGGTCCGGGGAAGTTCAGCGTTCTTCCACAAAGATGCTGCGGAGTTTGTAAAAATAATCCAGGCCGGACCAGACAGTCAGCACGAGGGCGACATACATGATGCAGCGGCCGATGGAGTAGATGGGCAGGAACGAGAGCAGGTGTTCGGGAAAGATGAGGAAGCCCAGGCCAATGTACTGCGAGGTGGACTTCAGCTTGCCCAGAAAACTGGCTGCCACCACCGTGCCCGTGGATGCGGCCACGCCACGCAGGCCCGTGATGACAAATTCGCGCACAATGATCACCAGCACCAGCCAGGCCGGAATACGGCCCAGGGGGATGAGCATCAGCATTGCCGTGGCAACCAGCACCTTGTCGGCCAGGGGATCCATCAGTTTGCCCAGAATCGTGACGCTTTCCCAGCGCCGTGCCAGGTAACCGTCCACCCAGTCGGAGCATGCGGCCAGAATGAAAACCAGAAGGGCCAGCAGGGCCGTGCCGGTGGTCTGCGGCCTCATCAGGAGAAACATCAGCACCGCGGTGAGCAGAAAGCGGCCGCCAGTGATGAGGTTGGGGATGGTCAAAACTTTCCTATGCGTTTTCACTGTACGGTCACCAGTTGTTTTACCTTGATGGAACTCGTCTTGTCGGGTGTGGCGCTTTTCTGCGCATTCTGGGCCATGACCGCGGCGGCGGCCGGCGGCCGGGCGTCTGCGGCCGTGCCCTCGGCGCCGCTGCGGTAGGCTCGGTAGTGCCGCAGCACCTTGGCCACATAACCCCGGGTTTCCGGGATATTGGGCACGGCCCAGATGGGCGCGACCCGGTTGGGGCCCGCATTGTAGGCCGCAAGGCACAGCTCCAGATTCCCGCCGAACTGGTTCAGCATCTGGCGCAGATAGCGGGCGCCGCCAAAGATGTTCTGCCGGGCGTCGAAGGGATTGCGCACGTTGAGATCCCGTGCCGTGTCCGGCATGAGCTGCATCAGCCCCTGGGCACCTTTGGGGGACAGTGCATAGGGATTGAAGTTGGATTCGGCCTTGATGACCGCCTTGATGAGCATGGGATCCAGCCGGTGGACGCGTGCCGCATGCTGGATATGCTCGTTGATGTCCCGGGGCGTGGCCGGATAGCTGTACCGGTAGCTGAAACCGTAGTTGTACATGGGGCTGGCCGCGCTCTGGCCCCCGTCGAAGAAGAACAGGTCATACATCTGCCTGGCGAGTTTGGTGCGTGGCCGGGTTGTGGCCGGGGCGGAGGCACTTGGGGCGGAGGAACTGCGGCTCGCAATGGTCCGCAGCAGCCGCTCCTCGTTGGACACCCGGGTGAAGGACGTGCTTTCGAGACGGCTCGGGGCCAGCGGCTGGGTCTGCTGGCCAAAGAGACTGCCGCGGCCGGTGGCGGTGCGGGCGCTTCGGCGCTGGCTCACCGGTTTTGCGGTCAGCCTGTAGCGCCCGTCGCCCGGCGCGTTGGTGTAGTGATATACGCCCTTGGCGTCGATATAGGCATACATTTCGGCCTGGGCTGCCAGGGGCAGCAGCAGGACAAGACACAGACCAGCCGAAACCAGGGAGTAACGCATAGTGCCTCCGCCTACTTCTGCCGTTTTTCCCAGTCGGCCAGGAACTGCTGGATACCGCGATCGGTCAGCGGGTGCTTGGCGAGCTGGGCGATAACCTTGTAGGGAATGGTGGCGATGTCCGCGCCAATGCGGGCCGCATCCAGCACGTGCATGGGGTGCCGCACCGAGGCAACGATGATCTCCGTGGTAAAGCCGTAGTTCCGGTAGATGGTCATGATGTCGGAGATCAGCTCCATGCCGCTCTGGCCGATGTCGTCCAGACGGCCCACAAAGGGGCTGACAAAGGTCGCGCCCGCCTTGGCGGCCAGAAGCGCCTGGGCCGCCGAAAACACCAGGGTGACATTGGTCTTGATGCCTTCGGCAGAGAGCAGTCTGACTGCCTTCAAGCCTTCCTCCAGCATGGGGATCTTGATCACGATATTATCCGCGATCCTGACCAGTTCCCGGGCTTCTCCGACCATGCCCTCGGCTTCGAGGCCGATCACCTCGGCGCTGACCGGGCCCTCGATCAGGCTGCAGATTTCTTTCAGAATGTCAGGAAAAGGACGGGCTTCTTTCGAGACCAGAGAGGGATTGGTGGTGACGCCATCGACCATGCCCAATGCGAGCGCTTTTTTGATCTCGTCCACATTGGCGGTATCAATGAAGAATTTCATGCTTGCTCCTTTTCCGGTTGTAAAAAAATGCGACGGCAGCTTTCGCTGCAAAAGTAGCGGATGCCCTCAGGCCGGTTCAGGGTCAGGGCCTGTTTGCGGGGTACGAGCCGGTGACAGACCGGGTCTTCCTCCAGAACGTCCTCAATCGCTTTGGTTTTTGCATCCGGCTGAAGCGCAGCCTGTCCCTGGCCGAGATGTTTGCGCAGGCGCAGACCGGCATAAGCCGTCATTGCACCGAGGACCAGCAGGCGTGGCAGGAACATAGGCAAATCTCCGTGGCAGATTCTGGAGCGAAACATACAAAAAATTTGCCTTATTATATAGCCGGGCAAAAGGCTTTGTCTAACCATTTCGGCAGTGGCCAAAAGAAAAGGCTGACAGACGTCCATGAAGGCCGGGCGGCAGGGGCCATGGCCAGGCAGGGGAGGGGGCTTCCGAGCGCCTTGAACAAGGCGGGGCGGTCGCTCTGAAGTCAACGAAAAGCCGGGTCAGGGCCGCGCTGCCGTGGTGGCGCCTGCGGACGCGCCCGTCGATCGAAGGCCGCGTCCGCGGGGCCCGTGGTCATTTTTAAGGGTGTGATGCCCCTGAACATCTGCCGGGATGAACAGCACAAGAGGAGGCTTTGTCCCATCCGGCCGGTGCTGCTCTTTTATGTGCCACGCCCTGGCATTTTATGAATTCGCCGCTAGCATTTTGTTTTTATCTACGCTACGTTGAATTCCCCTCTCTCGTCATCTTTTTGGTAATCCCTCATCATCCTCAAACCAAAGGGTTCCTCATGAACGACGCTCTGAACCTGAGTCGAATGCGTGATCCCTCCTTCACAGAGGAAGTGGAGGCACGTAGCGGACAAAATTTGTCGACCTGCTACCAGTGCGGCAATTGCACTGCCGGATGTCCTGCAGGTTTGGCCTATGACCTGCCGGTGAACCAGATTATGCGAGGCGTGCAGTTAGGGCTGAAGGATGAAGTGCTGAACTCGCGTTCCATCTGGATGTGCCTTTCCTGTTCCACCTGCAGCCTCAGATGCCCCAACGAAATCGAAGTTGCGGGCGTCATGGAAACCCTGCGCCACATGGCCCGTGAAGAGGGCCGCGTCACCGTCCCCAAGATGGAAAAATTCTGGTGGTCCTTCCTCGACACCGTACGCGCCTTCGGCCGTACCTATGAAGTGGGGACCATGGCGCTGTACATGATGCGCAGCCTGCGCGTCACAACAGATGTCGACCTTGTCCCCAGCGCGCTTGCCAAAGGCAAGCTGGGCCTCAGACCCCACAAGATCCCGGGCGGCGCCGAAGCGGTTACCCGCATCTTCAGGCGCTACAGAGAGCGTGCCCAACGCGAGGGGGTGCGGCCATGAATTTTGCCTACTATCCCGGATGCTCGGCCATGGGCTCGTCCCAAGACTATGAACGATCCACCCAGGCCGTGTGCCGTGCGCTGGATATGAACCTGGTGGCCATCCCGGACTGGAACTGCTGCGGTTCAACCCCTGCCCATGCCGTGAACATTGAACTTTCCGCAGCGCTCTGCGTGCGCAATCTCGACATTGCCGCCCGCGAGCAGGCGGAGATTCTGCTCACTCCCTGCCCAAGCTGCCTGTCCAATCTGAAAATGGCGGCCAAACGTATGGAAAATCCGGAGTTCCGCAGTCGGGTCAACGAGTTGCTGGACAGCCCGGCTTCCGAGCAATGGCCACCGGTCACCTCGGTCATGCAGGGCATTGCCCGGCACTTCGACATGTCGGCCATCAAAAGCCGCGTCCGTACCAGCCTGAAGGGCCTCAAGCTGGCCGCCTACTACGGCTGCCTGATGAGCCGGCCGGCAGACCTCATGCAGTTCGAGGATCCGGAAAACCCGATGCTCATGGAGAACATGCTCTCCGCCTGCGGCGCGGAGCTGGTGGATTTTCCTCTGAAAACGACCTGCTGCGGCGCGGCCTTCGGTATTACCGAACGCCCGCTGACCGCCAGAAACTCGGGCCGTATCCTGGAACTGGCCGCGACGCTCGGAGTGGACGCCATTGTGGTGGCCTGCCCCCTCTGCCAGATGAACCTCGACCTGCGCCAGAAGCAGGCCGGCCGGGCCGGGGAAACCAGCTACAACATCCCGGTACTCTACTTCACCCAGTTGCTGGGTCTGGCCTTTGACCTGCCCAGGAAGGAACTGGCCCTGAACAAACTGACCGTCAGCGCCGACAGGCTGCTCGAAAAGCTGGCCGGGCTGCGCCGCAAGGATGAAAGCACAAGCACCGAAGGAGGCAGACAATGAGAATAGGCGTCTTTATCTGCCACTGCGGCAGCAACATCGCCGGAACAGTTGACTGCGCCAGGGTGGCGGAAATCGCCCGCAGCTACCCGGACGTCGTGTATGCGACCGACCCGATGTACACCTGCGCCGAACCGGGTCAGGCGGCCATCGAGGCGGCCATTCACGAGCACAGGCTCGACGGCGTGGTCGTGGCATCCTGTTCGCCCCGCATGCACGAGACCACCTTCCGCCGTACCGTGGAACGGGCGGGGCTGAACCGCTACATGTTTGAAATGGCCAACATCCGCGAGCACGTCTCCTGGATTGGCAAGGACAGGGAGGCCAATACCAACAAGTCTGCCGAACTGGTGCGTCTGGCGGTGGAGAAGCTCCGCAACGACAGGCCCTTGGTGGCCAAACAGTTCGACGTCAACAAGCGGGTGCTGGTCATCGGCGGCGGCGTGGCCGGCATCCAGGCGGCCCTTGACTGCGCGGAGGGCGGCATTCCGGTGGTGCTGGTGGAACGGGAAGCCACCATCGGCGGCAAGATGGCCAAGCTGGACAAGACCTTCCCTACCATCGACTGTTCGGCCTGCGTTCTGGGCCCCAAGATGGTGGACGTGGCCCAGCATCCGAACATCACCCTCTACGCCTACTCCGAGGTGGAGGAGGTGTCCGGCTTTGTGGGCAACTTCACGGTCAGAATCCGGAAAAAGGCGACCCACGTGGACTGGAGCCTCTGCACGGGCTGCGGCGCCTGCACCGAGAAATGCCCCAGCAAAAAGACGCCCGACACCTTCAACGAATACACCGGCGACACCACTGCCATCACCATTGCCTTTCCACAGGCCATTCCGAAAAAGGCGGTGATCAATCCGGAATACTGCCGCCAGCTCACCAGGGGCAAATGCGGCGTCTGCGCCAAGGTCTGTCCGACGGGCGCGATCAAGTACGACATGGAGGACGAGGTCGTCACCGAAGAGGTGGGCAGCATCGTGGCGGCCACCGGCTATGACCTCATGGACTGGACCGTGTACCAGGAGTACGGCGGCGGCGCCTATCCGGATGTCATCACCTCCCTGCAGTACGAGCGCCTGCTTTCGGCCTCGGGTCCCACGGGCGGTCACATCAAGCGGCCCTCCGACGGGCGCGAGCCCAAAAACGTGGTCTTCATCCAGTGCGTGGGTTCACGGGACAGATCCATCGGCCGGCCCTACTGCTCCGGCTTTTGCTGCATGTATACGGCCAAGCAGGCCATTCTGACCAAGGATCATATTCCGGATTCCCACTCCGTTGTCTTCTATATGGACATCCGCGCGCCGGGCAAGCTGTACGACGAGTTCACCCGCCGGGCCATGGAGGAGTATGGCACGGAATACATCCGCGGTCGCGTTTCCAGGATCTATCCGGATGGCAAAGGCCAGCTCGTGGTCATGGGTGTGGACACCCTCATGGGCAGGGCGGTGGAAGTCAGGGCCGATCTCGTGGTCCTTGCCGTGGGCATCGAGGCCAGCAGGGGCGCTGCCCAGTTGGCGGAAAAGCTGCGCATCTCCTATGATCACTTTGGTTTCTTCGTGGAAAGCCACGTCAAGCTGAAGCCCGTGGAAACCAATACCGCCGGCGTGTTCCTAGCCGGCGTTTGCCAGGGGGCAAAGGACATCCCGGCCTCGGTGGCGCAGGGTTCGGCGGCTGCGGCCAAGGTGCTGGCCCTCTTCTCCAGGGACAAGCTGGAAAACGATCCCCAGATCGCCTCGGTGGATATCCGGCGCTGCGTGGCCTGCGGCAAGTGCATCCGCTGCTGTCCTTTCGGCGCCATCGAGGAAGTGGCATTCCGGGGCGAGACCAAGGCCCAAGTCATTGAAACCGTATGCCAGGGCTGCGGTATCTGTACCTCGACCTGTCCCCAGGGCGCCATCCAGCTTTCCCATGCAACCGACAACCAGATTCTTGCGGAGGTAAACGCCTTATGCCAGTATTAGAGGGCAAGGAATTGAGAATAGTGGGCTTTCTCTGCAACTGGTGCTCCTATGGCGGCGCCGATACCGCAGGTGTGGCCCGGGCAACCCAGCCAACCGATCTGCGCATCATCCGCGTGCCCTGCTCGGGCCGCATTGATCCGCTCTTCATTGTCAAGGCGCTGCTGAACGGCGCGGACGGCGTTCTGGTCTCCGGTTGTCATCCCCGCGACTGTCACTACTCGGCCGGCAACTTCTACGCCCGCCGGCGCCTGGAAGTGCTGAAGCACTTTCTGCCCGTTCTGGGCATTGACGAGCGCCGCTTCGAATACACCTGGGTTTCGGCCTCCGAAGGCCAGCGCTGGCAGCAGGTGGTCACGGTTTTCACCGAACGCATCCACAAGCTGGGCCCTGCGCCGCGCTTCGAGAACGCCGAACCGCTGATGAAGGTGGCGGACATGGCGCTCTCTTCCCTGCGCCCCCTGGGCACCGGCCAGAAAGCGGCCTTGAGCGAACTCAAGGAGGCCATCAGGGTCAAGCTGCCCGAACTGGACTGCGTGATCGGCTGGCAGGAGGGCTACGACGCGGCCCACACGGTGCCCATCTTCATGAGGACGCCCGAGGATGTGGACAGGCTCGTGTGGGGGCCCTTCAACGTGAATAACCCGGCGACCTATCTGCCTGATTTCAAGGGCAAGAAGGTGGGCATTGTGGTCAAGGGCTGCGATTCGCGCTCTGTGGTCGAGCTGCTGCAGGAAAAGCTGGTCAAACGCGAGGACATCACCATCTTTGCCCTGCCCTGCGAGGGCACGCTGGACATGGACCGGGTGAATCAGGAGCTGGGGCGCTATACCACGATCGACCAGGTGGTTTACGACGAGGCTGGTGTGACCATCACAGCGGATGGTCAGGAGCACCGCTTCTGCATGGCCGACTATGCCCAGGGCAAATGTTACGGCTGTACGACCCCCACGGCGGTGCTGTTCGACACCCTGAAGGGTGAGCCCACCAGGGTGGAACCCGGGCCCTACACCCCGCCCGAACTCGCGATGCTGGACGCCATGACGCTTGATGAACGCATGGCCTTCTGGAACACCCAGATGGCTCGCTGCCTGCGCTGCTACGCCTGCCGCAACGCCTGCCCCATGTGCGTCTGCCGCGACTACTGCATTTCCGACAGCCGGGAGCCGCACTGGATGAGCCAGGAGGACAGCCCCAAGGAAAAGCTTTTCTACCAGACCATCCACGCCCTGCATCTGGCCGGGCGCTGCACCGGTTGCGGCGAATGCCAGCGCGCCTGCCCGGTCGGCATCCCGATCCTGGCGCTGCGCCAGCAGATCAGCCGTGCGGTGGCCCAGTTGTTCGACGGCTATCAGTCCGGACTCGATCCCGAGGTCGTGCCGCCGCTTCTGGGATATGAGGTGGAAGAGAAGAACATTCAAGAGAGGGAGTGGCAATGAGCACGATCCGCTTTGTAAGCGCCGACGGCCTGCCTGCGTTTCTGGCCTATCTCTCGAAGGATGGCCGGCGCGTGTTGGCTCCGGTGGAAAAACCCGCCGACAAAAAGTCAGTGGTTTTTGAACCCTGGCAGGAGGGCCAAGCCTTTACCCTGGCCAAGGCCACCGTGCCTGCAAAGACAGCGGTGCTGCCGCAGTGCGAAACCCTGGTGACCTACAAAAAAATCAAGGATCCGCAAGATCCCGGCAAGGTCAATCTGACGCTGGACGATAGCCCTGAGGCGCAGCCCACCGTGATCTTCGCCTGCCGGCCCTGCGACGCCAAAGGGTATGCGGTGCTGGACCGGCCCTATCTGCACGGTCCCTACGCGGATCCCTACTACCAGGCGCGGCGTGAGCAACTGACCGTCATCACCCTGACCTGTCCCAGGGGCTGCAACACCTGTTTCTGCCACTTTGTGGGCGGCGGACCGGCCTCTCCGACCGGTTCCGACGTGCTGATGACCGAGATCGAGGACGGTTTCGTGCTGCAGGCGCTGAGTGCCAGGGGGGAAGCCATTCTGGCCGAATCCGGGCTGGCTGACGGTTCGGATCGCATGGGCAAGGTCAAAGCCGCCCGCAAGGCGGCCAACGACGGCCTTGTGCCCTCGCCCAACTGGCAGGTGGAGGAGGTCAGGCGGAAAGTGGCGGAGCGCTTCACGGATCTGGAGTTCTGGCAACGGCAGACCGAGCGCTGCATTTCCTGCGGCGCCTGCACCTACTTCTGCCCCACCTGCTACTGCTTCACCATTACCGATGAGGGCGAGGCGGTGAGCGAGCGGGGCGGACGCCGGCTCCGGAGCTGGGACAACTGCATGTCCTCGCTCTTTACCCGCGAGGCCAGCGGCCACAATCCGCGCGTGGCCAAGGCGGCCCGCATGCGCAACCGCGTGTCGCACAAGTATTCGACCTATCCTGAAACCTGGGGTTTCTTCTCCTGCAGCGGTTGCGGCCGCTGCATCAGCAACTGCCCCACCGGCATGGATATCCGCGCCATGGTGGCGGCAGCCGTCAACTACGGTAAAAACGAGTAGGAGGGAGCCGTGATAGAAGCAAAAAACAACAAAGGCAAAATGCTGCGCGAACTCGCGCCCCGACCGCTGATGCCCGGCAATCCCTACAAACCCATGGCGGCCACAGTCAGGGAAGTCATCCAGGAGACCGGCAACATCAAGACCCTGCGGGTCGTGCTGGACGAGCCCGAAGCGATGCAGAACTTCCACTACGAGCCGGGTCAGGTGGGCCAGCTTTCCGTGTTCGGCGCGGGCGAGTCCACCTTTGTCATCAACTCGCCGCCTTCCCAGAGGGAATATCTGCAGTTCTCCGTGATGCAGGCCGGCGAAGTCACTTCGGCCATCCATCGCCTGTCTGTGGGCGACAGGGTGGGCGTGCGTGCGCCTCTGGGCAATTTTTTCCCCTACACTGACTGGAAGGGCAAGAACATCTTCTTTGTCGGCGGCGGCATCGGTATGGCGCCCATCCGCACCATCATGCTGCACCTTCTGGAGCACCGGGCCGACTACGGCAGGATCAGCCTGCTTTACGGCGCGAAATCGCCCAGGGACATGGCCTACAGCTATGAAACCGAGGACTGGCTGAAGCGTGAGGATCTGGACTGCACCCTGTGCATCGACAACCCCTATGAGGGCTGGCCGCACAGGGTGGGCCTGATTCCAAACGTGCTGAAGGAGCTGAACCCCAGCCCGGACAACTGCGTGGCGGTACTCTGCGGGCCGCCCATCATGATCAGGTTCACGGTGCAGGCGCTGGAGGGCCTGAACTTTGCGCCGGAAAATATCGTGACCACGCTGGAGAAGCGGATGAAGTGCGGCATCGGCATCTGCGGCCGCTGCAATATCGGCAGTCATTACGTGTGCATCGACGGCCCGGTCTTTACCTGGAAACAGCTTCAGGACTTGCCGCCCGAGATGTAAGCCGGGGCAGCACCGCATGGAAAAGGGGCGGCTTCTGGCAGGGGTCGCCCCTTTTCCATGTTGGCGGGTAGGGAGCGTTTTAAATTTGTCCTTTGCTCACAGTTCGGGAGAACAATGCTGCCCTCTCCTCGCAACGGCTGTTGGCAAATGCGCTGAAGCCGCCTGCGAGGAGCTGGGTGTGAGGGGTGGCCCAGGCTCGCAGAGCAGAGCGTACAAATGCACCACTGGGTAGGGGCATGAAGAGGTAAAAGGGCAGGGCGCTATTGCTCCCTCATTGACGCCAGCCACGTTCTGGCCCGCTGAACACAAGCACGCCGAAAGAGATGCGGCCACGGCCAA
Source organism: Desulfobulbus oralis (assembly GCF_002952055.1). Lineage (NCBI taxonomy): Bacteria > Pseudomonadati > Thermodesulfobacteriota > Desulfobulbia > Desulfobulbales > Desulfobulbaceae > Desulfobulbus > Desulfobulbus oralis. Next base: position 2,014,480 of record NZ_CP021255.1, read on the forward strand.
AACCGGCTATGGTGCGGCTGACAATTGCTGGCGCAAGCCAAGTCCCCATTCACAACCCAGGATTCTTTATGATGCGATTCTTTTTGGCCAGTGGCGCGCTCTTCGCCCTGGTGGGCGTGGTCAGCCGTGCCCTCTCCGCCCACACCCTTATAGACCGGCTCACCGCCTCGGGCAAACTGGACCAGTTCAACCTGGCCTCGGACTATATCCTCATCCACGGCCTGGCCCTGATCGCGGTGGCGCTCCTGCTCCAGGCCGCGCCCTGCCGGCCCGCGACTCTCGCCGGGTGTTGCTTTTTCGTGGGCGGCCTGCTCTTTCCGGTCACGGTGTTCATGAAATGCTTTGCGCCGATGGGCACAAGCGGCATACTCACGCCCATTGGCGGCGGCATACTCATGCTGGGCTGGCTTTTGCTTGCCTGCGCCGCGCTGGTGGCAAGGTTTGCCTAAAAGGATAAATAACTATCAGACCAGTTTCCACAAACAGCAAGGAGATGCCCATGAAACCCCGCCGTTCCAATCTCTCGGTTCCGGGCCATGTCGCCAAAATGCACGCCAAGGCAGCGGACAGCGCCGCCGACGTGGTCATGCTGGATCTGGAAGACAGCGTGCCCTTTGAGGCCAAGGAGGCTGCGCGCCAACAGGTCATCGACTCGCTGTTGCACCTGGACTGGGCGAAGAAGACGGTCACCGTACGCATCAACGGTTTGGACACGGCCTTTGCCTACCGCGATCTGATAGCGGTGGTGGAGCAGGCTGGCCATGTGCTGGATGCCATCGTCATTCCCAAGGTGAACCACGAGGGCGATATCCATTTCGCCGAGCGTCTGCTGGGGGGCATTGCCCTGCACAAAGGCGGCCCGGACAACATCGGCATCGAGGCCTCCATCGAGACGGCAGAGGGGCTGTTGCGCGCCAGTGCCATAGCGCAGGCCAGCGCGCGCGTGCAGACGCTGGTCTTCGGCATTGCCGACTACCAGACCTCCATCGGCGCGCGTCTGGTCTCCATTTCCGGTCATGGCGAAAAGGAAGAGGCGCTCTACCCGGGCCACCGCTGGCATTTTGCCATCAGCAGGATGGTAATGCATGCCAAGGCTGCCGGCAGGATGGCCATTGACGCACCCTACGGCAATTTCAGGGATCCGGACGGCCTGCGGCGTTCAGCGGTCATGGCCTGTGCTCTGGGCTGCGACGGCAAATGGGCCATTCACCCGGAGCAGATTGCGATCATCAACGAGGTCTTCACCCCGTCCCAGGAAGATATCGCGCTGGCGGCCAAGGTGATCGAGGCCAGCAATGCGGCCAGGAGCGCCGGCCGGGGCGCGGTTGCGGTGGAGGGCCGGATGGTGGATCAGGCCACGGTGCGGCTGGCGACCCGGCTTTGGGAACAGGCCAGGCACCTGGGGCTGGCTTGCCCGTCCATCACAGAGTGATCTGTTGACTGGGACGCGGACATTGGCACCCCTCCCACAGCAACTTCGTATAGATGTTTTCAGGTATCGCCGAACGAGGTTCTCCACAGGGAGGCGGCCATCAGGCCTGGCCGGAGCGGGGGCCAGCCGCACCTATGTGGTAAGATCAGATAGTCAGGCGCGGGGGGCCTGCTTACCGGAATGAGGGCAGGGCGCAACACGCCAGGCTCCTTGCCATCCGCTGCGCCACGTGTCCCGGCCCGCTGTATCCGTCACGGCGCGGGCCGGGAAGACCGGCTGTTACCGTACCGCTTCGGGTGGCCTTCTCAATGTGGAGACGGCCCTGCCGCCCCTCATTGCAGGGCCCGCATGCGGTTGATGGATTCACTGTTTTTTTGCAGCCGGGCGCTCAGTTCCACAGCCTTCTCCCGCTCCCTGGCAACCACCGCCTCCGGCGCTTTTGCGGTGAAGTTCGGATTGTCCAGCTTGCCCTGTATGCGGCTCAGCTCCGCTTCCAGTTTGGCCCTTTCCCGCGCAAGCTTTTCCAGTTCGCTTGCCACATCCAGAAGATCCCGGAGCGGCACCACCAGTTCCACGTCCCCTACCAGCGCGTGGCCGGCGTCGTTCGGCACAGCGCCTGCCGCCACAATGGCCAGTTCCTCGGCCTTGGCCATGGTCATGATATCCGCCCGGTATCGCTCCAGAAGCTGCCGGCGCTCCGCATTGGGGCAGATGAGCGTGGCTTTTATCTGCGCGCCCGGATGCAGTTCCGCAGTGGTACGGATGCTGCGCAGGCCGGAAATCACGTCCATGAGCAGGCTCATCGCGCCATTGCCCGCGTCGTCGTTCCAGGAGGGCACGGCTTCCGGGAAGGGCGCCAGCATGAGATAGCCGCGCCTGCCCGGCAGATGGCTCCAGATCTCCTCGGTCACAAAGGGGATGATCGGGTGCAGCAGTTTCAGGGTGGCCTCGAACACACTCAGGAGCGTGCGCCTCGCCTCATGCGCCTCATCGCTGTCCGTTTTGAACAGGTCTTTCTTGATCCACTCCAGATACCAGTCGCAGAGGTGGTGCCATACGAACTGGTAGCAGAGCGAGGCCGCGTCGTTGAAGTTGTAGCTGTCCAGTGCCCGCCGCACCTCGCCTACGGTGGCGTTCAACCGGTGCAGCATCCAGCGGTGCACGAGCCCTTCGGGCCGCTCTCCCGGCTGGAAGGCCTGCAGGTCCGGCTCCTGATGCAGGTGCATGACCGCAAAGCGGGCCGCATTCCACAGCTTGTTGATGAAGCGGCGGTAGCCCTCGATGCGTTCCGTATCCATCCGGATCTCCCGGCCCTGGGCGGCAAAGGCGGTGAGCGTAAAGCGCAGGGCGTCGGCGCCGTACTGGGCGATCATGTCCATGGGGTCGATGACATTGCCCGTGGACTTGGACATCTTCTTGCCGAACCTGTCGCGCACCAGGGCATGGAGATAGACGTCGCGGAAGGGCACCTCGTTCATGATGTGCAGGCCCATCATCATCATGCGCGCCACCCAGAAGAAGAGAATGTCGAAGCCGGTACTCAGCACGGAAGTCGGGTAGAACATGGCCAGCTCCCTGGTTTTTTCCGGCCAGCCCATGGTGGTGAAGGGCCAGAGCGCGGAGCTGAACCAGGTGTCCAAGACGTCCTCTTCCTGTTTGATGTTGCCGCCGCCGCAGTGGGCGCAGACGCTGGGCTCTGCCGTGCTCACCGTGATTTTGCCGCAGTCCGCGCAGTTCCAGGCCGGGATGCGGTGGCCCCACCAGATCTGCCGTGAGATGCACCAGTCACGGATGTTGGCCATCCAGCTGTAGAAGGTCTTGTCCCAGATGTCCGGATGGATTTTGATCCGCCCCGACTTCACGGCCTCGACCGCCTTGTCCGCCAGCGGCCGCACCGACACGAACCACTGGTCGGAGATGTAGGGCTCGACCACCGTGTGGCAGCGGTAGCAGCAGCCGACCGCATGGCGGTAGGGCTCTTCCCTGACCAGAAAACCCTGTTCCTTCAGATCGGCCACGATGCGCCTGCGGCAGGCAAAACGGTCCAGCCCCTGATAGGAGCCGGCCTGTTCATTCATGATGCCGTTGTCGTCAAACACGACCACCTGCTCCAGATTGTGGCGCTGGCCCAGTTCGTAGTCGTTGCGGTCATGGGCGGGGGTGACCTTGAGGGCGCCGGTGCCGAATTCCCGCTCCACATAGCTGTCCCTGATCAGGGGGATCGTCCGGCCGGAAAGCGGCAGGAGGAATGCCGTGCCCGCGGGCAGGTGCCGGTAGCGCTCGTCCTCCGGGTGCACGGCCACGGCGGTGTCGCCCAGCATGGTTTCCGGTCGGGTGGTGGCGATAATCACGCCCCGGCCGCCATCGGCCAGCGGATAGTGCACGTGGTAGAGCATGCCGTCCTGATCCTCGTGCTCCACCTCGTCGTCGGCCAGGGCGGTGTGGCAGCGCGGGCACCAGTTGACGATATAGGGGCCCTTGTAGATGAGACCCTCCTGATAGAGGCGCACGAAGACCTCGCGCACGGCCCGGGAGAGGCCCTCGTCCATGGTGAAACGCTCGCGGTCCCAGTCGCAGGACAGGCCCAGATGCCTGAGCTGATTGAAGATGGCCCCGCCTTTTTCGGCCCGCCACTGCCAGACGCGCTCGACAAAGGCTTCCCGGCCCAGCTTGTGGCGGCTGCTGCCTTCCCTGGCGAGCTGGCGTTCCACCACGTTCTGGGTGGCAATGCCCGCGTGGTCGGTGCCCGGCACCCAGAGGGTGTTGTCGCCCAGCATCCGGTGGTAGCGCACCAGGATATCCTGCAGGGTATTGTTCAGGGCATGGCCGATGTGCAGCACCCCGGTCACGTTCGGCGGGGGAATGACAATGGAAAAGGCCGGCTTGCCGGCATCCATGCGGGCGCTGAAGGTCTTGTCTGCAAGCCAGCGGGCAAGCCAGCGCTGCTCCAGCTCGGCAAACTCGTAGGTTTTGCCGAGCTCCCTGGTCTCGGAATGTTCAGATGCGTTCATGGTTCGACTTGTGAGGCTGAAGAGGAAAGGAAAGGGCCTGACCGGCCGCGTTTACAGGACACTCCAGGGCCTCGGCATGAAAAGCTGGGTGTAGAGAGCGATGGCGTAACGGTCGGTCATGCCGGCGATGAAGTCGCAGACCTGTCGGTGACGCCGGCGTTCCTCGAGGGCGTTTGCCGGCGGCGGCAGTTTCGGGCAGGCCGCGGACAGATCGCCGGTCGGCCGCTCGTGTTCCTGAAAGTAGGCGTACAGTTCCCGGATGACGCGCTGCGCCTTCTCGAATTCCCGGTGCACCCGGTAGTTGCGGTACACGTTGTCGTAGAGAAACTGCCGGAGTTCGGTGATGGTCTCGTTCATGCCCTCGCTCAGGTGCAGATGGCCGTCATCGGCGGCCCTGGTCCGGCTCACCAGGTCTTTCACCATGGCGTTGATGCGCTCGGAGGAGCGGTTGCCCAGGATCTTTCGCAGGTGGGGGGGCAGAGCCAGGGGCGAGAGCATGCCGGCCCGGATGGCGTCGTCCATGTCGTGATTCACATAGGCCATGATGTCCGCCACCCGCACGAGCTGGCCTTCCAGGGTGGCGGCCAGGGCGCTGTGATCGCCTTCCGGCAGGATGGGGCCGTAACCTTTGGAGTGTTTGATGATGCCGTTGCGCACTTCCCAGGTGAGATTGAGCCCATCACCCCCGTTTTCCAGAAAATCCACCACGCGCAGACTCTGCACGAAATGGCGGAAGCCGCCCGGATGGAGCTGGTTCAGGGTGAATTCGCCCGCATGGCCAAAGGGGGTGTGCCCCAGATCATGACCCAGGGCGATGGCCTCGGTCAGGTATTCGTTCAGCCTGAGGCACACGGCCATGGTGCGGGCGATCTGCGAAACCTCCAGCACATGGGTCAGCCGGGTGCGGTAGTGGTCGCCGGCCGGCGCCAGAAAGACCTGGGTCTTGTGCTTCAGCCGGCGGAAGGTCTTGGAGTGGATGATACGGTCCCGGTCGCGCTGGAAATCGGTGCGGAGTTCACAGCGGTCTGGCTCGGGCCGCAGCCGGCCCCTCGAGCTGGCGCTCCGGCAGGCATGGGCTGAGAGTGTCAGCGCTTCCTGTTCCTCCTGCAGGGCGCGCACCGTTTTCATCACAGGCTCCTACTTGCTTTTCCAGAGCAGCCAGGCCCGGATGAACCTGTCCAGCCGGCCGTCCAGTACGGCCTCCACGTTGCCCTCCTCCAGACCGGTCCGGTGGTCCTTGATGAGCCGGTAGGGCTGCAGGACGTAGGAGCGGATCTGGCTGCCCCAGGCGATGTCCTTCTTGTCGCCCTGCAGGTTCTCCTGCGCCTTCATCTTTTCTTCCTGCTCCAGCTCGTAGAGCCGGGCCATGAGCATTTTCATGGCCATGTTCTTGTTGCTGTGCTGGGAGCGTTCGTTCTGGCACTGCACCACGATGCCGGTCGGAAAATGGGTGATGCGGATGGCCGAATCCGTCTTGTTGACGTGCTGGCCGCCGGATCCACTGGCCCGGAAGGTATCGATGCGAATGTCCTTTTCGTCGATTTCGATGTTGACGTTGTCGTCCAGCTCCGGCATGACCATCACCGAGGAAAAGGAGGTGTGCCGCCTGCCGCTGGCGTCAAAGGGCGAGATGCGCACCAGCCGGTGGATGCCGAGTTCCGAGCGCAAAAGCCCGTAGGCGTTCTTGCCCTTGATGAGCATGGCCACACTCTTGGTGCCGGCCTCTTCGCCGGGCAGGAGGTCCAGGATGTCGCTTTTGAAGGCGTGGGTTTCGGCCCAGCGCAGATACATGCGCATGAGCATCCCGGTCCAGTCCATGGCTTCGGTGCCGCCCGCACCGGCATGGATGGTGAGGATGGCGTTCCTGGCGTCGTGTTCGCCCGTGAACATGCAGTCCAGCTCCACCATGTCCACCCGTTCCCTGAGGCCGTCCAGACTCGATACCAGCTCCTGGAAACTGGCCTCGTCCTGTTCCTCGACGGCCATGTCGAGGAGCAGTTCCGCGTCTTCCAGGTCACCGTAGTTTTTGTCCCACGCGCCGACCATGTCCTGCAACTGGCCCAGTTGCTGCTGCACGGCCGCGGCCTTGTCCTGATCGTCCCAGAAGCCGGGGCTGAGGCTCTGGAGTTCCAGCAGTTTTATCTGTTCCCGCCTGCCATCCAGGTCAAAGATGCTCCTTAAGGGCCTGCATGCGGCCCTTGAGGTTTGCAATGAGCTGTCTGGTTTCTGTCGCGTCCGTCATGTCCATATGGCGCCTCGCCTGGATGTTGTGAATCTTTTTGCGCTTTGTCCCTGGTCGCAAACACAGGCGGGCATATAAACAGAAGCGGCAGGGAACGTCAAGGTCTGCCTGTCCGGGCCGGCATGCAGAACTGCCTGCGGGCAGCGCGCTGGCCCAGCCGCCGGAGGAGAACCGGCAGGAGCAGCGGCAGGATGAGCAGAGCGCAGCAGAGGCCAAAGGCATGACCCACCTTGGTGAACACGCTGACCGAGTGCATGAGCGGCAGGCTGTCTGCAACCGCCATTTCGGTAAAGAGCCCGGTTTCGCCGGTGATGCGCCCCAGGGGATCAATAAGGCCGCTGATGCCGGTATTGGCGGCGCGTACAAGCGATCTTCTGTTTTCCACAGCCCTGAGCACAGCCATGGCCAGCGACTGCACCGGCGCGGAGCTGCGGCCGTACCAGGCGTCGTTGGTGAGGTTGGCGAGGCAGTTCGCCCCCTGAGCCGTGCTGTTTCTGGCGATTTTCGGGAACACCGATTCGTAGCAGACGAGTACGCCGGGCCGCAGTTCACGGCCGTCCGGGGTCGGAGCCGCGAGCGGGCCCGAGTGTCTGCCCGGAGTGAAGTCGCCGATGGTTTCGGCCAGAGGTTTCAGAAAGAAGAGGAGCCGCTTCAGGGGGATATATTCGCCAAAGGGCACAAGGTGCTGCTTGGCGTAAGTGCCTGCCACCCGGGCATTGGGGCCAATCAGCAGCGCGCCGTTGAAATACTGCACCACCCGACCTTCCAGGGTCTCTGTCACCCGGTAGAAAGGCGCGCCGGTCAGGAGCATGGGGCCGCGGGCGGCAAAGCCGGCCACCCGGCTGGCCAGCGGGTCGTCCTGGGGATAAAAGGGCAGGGCGCTTTCCGGCCAGATCAGGAGATCCAGATCATTGTCTTTGGCCAGCCCCGCCGACAGACCGAGATAACGGGTTACGGTCTCCTCCTTGAAGGCAGGGTTCCACTTCAGATCCTGTTCGATATTGGCCTGCACCAAGCCGATGCTGGCCCGCTGGGCTGCTTCGATTTCCGCCCTGGTTTCCTTTTGCCGCATGCCGCTGTATCCAGCCAGCACGACGAGCAGACAGAGCGCCGAAGCCGTGGGGGCGCAGAGGGCCTTCAGACCCGAGCGGCGCAGGACCACAGGCAGAAGCGCCAGGAGCGAATTCACGAGCACCAGGGTAAAGGTCAGCAGATGATGGCCCCCCAGATCGGCCGGTGTCAGCAGGAGTGGTACGCGAAAAAGCCCGTAGCCCAAGTCCATCCAGGGAAAGCCGGTGAAGAGCTGGCCTCTCAGGGCATCCAGTCCTGTCCAGACGACAGGCGGAGCCCACAGGGCCAGCATGGCGGCCCGAGCCGGCCGAAAGTCGGCCCAAAGCCGGTGCAGGGCCAGCAGCAAACGGCAGAACAGGGCGTTGTAGAGGGCCATGTAGACGGCCAGGAGCAGGAGCACGATCCAGCTCAGCCAGGATGGCAGACCGCCGTACCTGCCAAGCACGATGGTGACCCAGGAAAGCTGACCCAGCCAGGCGGCCAGACCGAAGACAAAACCCGCCCAGCCCGCCCGCCTGGGCGCAATCTGTATTGCCATGAAAAGCGGCCAGAGGCAGAAGGGCAAAAGCCACCAGTGACCACGCCAGCTTTCCAGTCCCGGCATGGCCACGTTGACCAGAAGCGCTGCAAGGAGGGCTGCCGCAAGCGCTGCCGCCTGCCTGCCGGGGCTGTTGGCCTCGGCTTCCTGTGGAGACCTTGCGGTCAAAGGCGTTTTTTCTTTCATCACAAAGTGCCCGGGAGAGTGGGAGTATGTTTATGCATGCTGCGCTTCCTCCTGCAAAAAAGCAAACAGTTTGTCGATGTATCCGTCCCGGTCGTCAGTCATGAACAGTACATGCCTGTCCTCGAGCGCGGATTGCGTGTCACCCCATTTCCAATCTCTACGTGCATTCGGTAGGCCCAATCCACGACAATCCGAGATTCGCGTCTCCCACATGCGCTGCATGGATTGCCCCCTGGCGTTCCCCGGGCTATAATGCGGCCCTGGTCGTGCGGCACTGTCCCGTATTCATTGCCACCATCTTGCTCCCCAACAGCAGGAGAGCAGCGCTTTGGACCTGTCCCCGTTCCACCTCTGGCGGCATCTGGGCTGGCCGTTGACGCGGCTGTTTCTCTCCCCAGGTCTGGGCCTGATGGTGACCCTGTTCACCCAGTCGCTCAAGTGGACGAAAAAGATCGCCGCCGCCCAGCCGCTTGCCCGCCAGCCACTCCTGGCCGCGGCCCACTTTGCCATCTGCGGCTTTTCGGGCATGGCGGCCAACACCATGTTGATCAAAGGATACAACAACAAAACCATGGACCGCAAGGAACGGATCCTGGCCAAGTTGTTCACCAGATAGAGGTTTCGGACCTTCCACGCTCGAGGAGAAAGCTATGGTGGATTTTCTGCTCCAACTCAATCCGGTGCTCCAGACCCTGCTGGCCACCTGTTTCACCTGGGGGATGACCGCGGCAGGCGCGGCCCTGGTCTTTGTACAGCGGGAAATCAGGGCAAAATACCTGGACGCCATGCTGGGTTTTGCCGCAGGCGTGATGATTGCCGCCAGCTTCTGGTCGCTTTTGGCGCCAGGGATCGAAATGGCGGAGCAGTTGGGGCAGAAACCCTGGCTGACGGCGGCCATCGGTTTCATGGCCGGCGGCCTCTTCATGCGGCTGATCGACTATATCCTGCCCCACCTGCACCTGGGCATGGACATGACGCAGCGCGAAGGGATGCAGACCTCCTGGCAGCGGAGCACCCTGCTCGTTCTGGCCATCACCCTGCACAACATCCCCGAAGGACTGGCAGTGGGCGTGGCCTTTGGGGCCGCGGCCGCAGAGCTGCCTTCGGCCACCCTGGGAGGGGCCATTGCCCTGGCCATTGGTATCGGCCTGCAAAACTTTCCGGAAGGCACCGCGGTCTCCATGCCCCTGCGGCGCGAGGGCCTGAGCCGGAAAACCGGTTTTCTCTACGGGCAGCTCTCGGGCGCGGTGGAGCCCCTGGCCGGAGTCCTGGGCGCCCTGTTCATCATGGGGATGCAGGGCATTCTCCCCTTTGCCCTCTGCTTTGCCGCCGGCGCCATGATCTTTGTGGTGGTGGAGGAACTCATCCCCGAATCCCAGCGCAATCCCGACAACATCGACCTGGTCACCGTGGCGACGCTGGTCGGCTTCACCACCATGATGATCCTGGATGTCGCCCTGGGCTAGCCGGAACAGCCGCTCCCCAGGCAGGCACAGGCCCAAGAGCATCCCGAAGATGGCCGGATGTTCCCGCAGGGCGAAGGTGATGGAAAGCGTGTCGAACAGGTGCAGCCAGCAGAGACAGTACTGCCAGCCGCTTTGGCAATGGGCGCAACAGAGCGTTCTTCCGGGGCAGGGCAGCCCAAAGCCTCATGAAGGCGCTCTTTGCTGTAGAGCCGCACAAAGTCGGCGATTCCTGCCCGCAGTTCGTGGCTGGGCCTATGGGCTGCAAGGCACTCTGCACGATCCGCAGAGCCCAGGCAGACTTGGCCATGCCACCGCATCTGCTGCCATCACTACCTTCCCCCCAACCTGGAGGACATCATGATCAAAAAACAGAGCAAAGCCGAAATCAGTGAGGAGATGCAGCGCATCATCGAGCGTGCCCAGGAATTGATCGATGCCACCGCCGATGAGGTGGACGACAAAGTCAAATCCGCCCGCAATGCCCTGATCCGCGGGCTGGACAATGCCCGGAACGAGTCCGGCCGTTTCTATGAACGCGCTGTGGACAGGGCCTCAGAGGTCGACGAATATATTCGCGACAGGCCCTACTATGCCATGGCCGGCGTTTTTATCACCGGCCTGTTCATGGGCTGGCTCATGTCGAGAAGATAGCATGCTGCGCATCTCCAGGCAGTTCAGCGCACTGGGCGATGCCGCCACCAAAATCGGCGAGATCGGCACGGGTTTTCTTGAAGACCGGCTCGAGCTGCTGGCCCTGGAAGTGCAGGAGCTCAAAATCCGACTGGCTCAGATTCTGGTACTGGCCTGTGTCGGCTCGGTCTGCACCCTTGCCGGTCTGGTGGCGCTGTGCTGCGTGCTCATCCGCGTCCTGCCGCCCGAGTGGCGGCTCTACGCCCACCTGGCCTGTGCCGCCATGGGCATACTGGCGGGTCTGCTGGCCCTGGCGCTCCTGCGCCGTGCCGTGCGGACAGCACCCATGCCCTTCAGCGCCACGGTCGAGGAACTCAAAAAGGATGTGGCATGTTTTTCGACAAGGAACTGAGACGGCTGCAGGAAGAAAAAAACCTCATACACCTGCGTTGCGAGCTGCGCCGCCGCCTGGCGCCCATCGAGATGCGCAGTATCCGCACGAGCGCCTTCCGCTCCCTGGGCATAGTGAGCGGCGGCATTGCCGCAGGCGGCATCGTGCTGGATCTGCTCCAGGAACTGCGGCGCCTTCGCAGAAGACGGTAGCTGCGGCCCTGCCCGCCGTGGAACGATCAGCCCGCCGCGACCCCTCTGCCGGAGCGTTCGCCGCCGCGACCCCGGGCCCGAACAGGCGACAGGGTCAAAATCAGCTCCCCTTTGAGCCGTGTCCGGAGCCGCCCTTTGTTTCCGTCGCATGGGGCGTCACGCCTCCTTGCTGATGCGCAGCGATTTGGCACGCCTGGCGTCCGCACTCAAAACCTTGAAGGCAAGCGCCCCTTCCTGCAGGCTCGCACCGGTTTCCGGCACTCTGCCCAGCCGGTGGACAACAAAGCCGCCGATGGATTCGTAGGGGCCTTCGGGCAGTTCCAGGCCGAAATGCTGCTCCACGTCTTCCACGTCCACCTTGGCATCCACAATGACGGTACGCTCGTCCACCACCTTGAGACCGCTGTCCTCGGTGTCGTACTCGTCGTCGATTTCGCCCACTATTTCTTCGAGCACATCCTCAAGGGTGATCAGGCCCCGTACATCGCCGAACTCGTCGGTGACCATGGCCATGTGGGTCTTGTTGCTCTGGAATTCCCGCAACAGCTCGGTGATGGGCTTGGATTCGGCCACAAAGGAGACCGGTTTCAGGAGTGCATCGATGGTCTTGCCGGTACCCTTGCCGCACACGCAGGACTGGAGCAGATCCTTGGCATGCACCACGCCCAGCACATGATCCAGTGTGTCCTTGTAGATGGGAATCCTCGTGTAGCCTTCTTTGACGATGAGCTGCATCAGTTCCTGCACGGGTATGCCGCTTTCGGCGGCCACGATCTCCGCCGAAGGCGTCATGATTTCCGAAGCCCGGGTCTCACGAAAATCGAATATCGAGGTGATGAGCTGTTCTTCGTGGGCGCTGATCAGGCCCTGCTCCTCGCCCTCTTCCAGAAGATCCTGGATTTCCTGCTCCAGCCCCTTGGTGGTTTCCGGGCCGCTGCGCCGGAACATGCCGCAGAATCTGGCGAGCAGAGACTTGTTGCCGGCCTCGTCTTCCGCGGGAGGCTCCGGGGGCGTCGCAGGCCGTTCGGTCTGGGCGGCAGGCGGGGGTTCGTCCCTCTCCATGTGTGGATGCTCCATAAAAAGCGTTGTGTTTGGGTAGGATACAAGACGGGCCGCCCGGGTCAGGCCAGGCGGCGCCAGAGAAAATACGTCACCATTATGGAAACGGGGCCTGGAAAAATCAAGGCTGAATGCCCGAAATGACCGCTTCCCGGACCAGCCGCCCGCTTTTTGTGCCTTTCGCCGGCCTGAGTGCCGCTGACGATCAGGGGAATAACAGGCGTTGCTATCGCCTTTGGGCCGCTGCGACATGTCCGGACAGCAGGCGCAGGCTGCCCAAGCGGAATGCCATGCACGGCTCCGGCAGCCACTGCCTTGGCCCCGGTTACAGGCGGCTCTTCTTTTGCTTCGGGGCAGGCAGGGCGGCGTACATGGCCATGAACAAGCGGCTCAGGAAGTCCGGCTCATCGATTTCCTGCACCAGGAGCATGGCTTTTGCTCCCCGATAGGGCACTGCATAGGGCGCTTCCGGCATAAGCGCAAGCGCCGGCGCAACAGGCTTGACCAGCAGCCTGTTGTCGTAGATGCCGCCGACGATCCTGCCCCGGTAGTAAAGGATGTACTCGCCCATCATTTTCCGATACGCTATCCCATCCAGATCCGACAGTTGCTCCAGCACGAAGTCCAAATACTCTCTGGTCGAAGGCATACTGTTCCTTGCTTGTGTTCTTGGTTGTTATGGCGATCCCGTCCCGGCAGGCCCCATGCCGCTTTTCACAGGGATAACAGGGCCAGGCTTTCGATATGGTGGGTCTGGGGAAACATGTCCATGACCGTGAGCTGTTCGAGCCGGCAGCCGGCGGTGCACATGATTTGCAGATCGCGGGCATGGGTGGCCGGGTCGCAGGAGATGGAGACAATGCGTTTTGGCAGGAGTTTGGGCACATGCGCTGCCGCCCTGCCGAGACCCTGGCGCGGAGGGTCGAGCAGGACAAGGTCGAAGCGCCGGCCTTCACGCACAAGCCGGTCCAGAGCACGGCCGGCATCGGCCATGATAAAACTGGCCTTCCGCGCATCCAGGCCGTTGGCCACTGCGTTTCGTCTGGCCCAGTGAATGCCTGCGGGGCTGCTTTCGACGCCCAGCACCTCGGCGCCGTTCAAAGCCAGCGGAATGCTGAAGTTGCCGGCTCCGCAGAAGAGGTCCAGGGCCCGTTTGGGTTGTGCGGCCGCTGTCAGCGCCAGGGCCACCAGATTTGCATTGTGCCGGGTATTCGCCTGAAAAAAGGAGCCAGCCTGCCAGTGCAGAGCATAAGCCAGTCCGGCCAAGGGGAGGCAGGGGCTGTGCTGGCGGCCGGCCTCGCCGGACAGGGCGTCCCGGGAGGCTGGTTCCAGGCGGAAAGGCTGGCAGAGCGTGGGCAGGGCGTCTGCCGTGCTGAAAGGGAAAAGGAACTGTCCCTGCGCCGTGCACAGGCAATCCACGAATCGGGCCCGGGCAGCGGAGCGCGCAAGCCGCTCCCGCAGGGCGGGCATGAGCGCCTTTTTTGTGGCCAGCACCAGAAAAACGCGCCCTGTCTGCGGGCACTCGTCCAGCTCCACCTCTGTCACAACCTGCGCCAGCAGGCGGATGAAATCCGGATCGGCCGCGATTTTCGCCAGGGCCGCGTTGATGCCCTCAGAGGCCAGGAGGCAGCGGTTCACAGGCACCAAGGTGTTGCTCTGTCTGCGATAAAAGCCCAGTCCCTGCCTGTTCAGATGCAGGCGCAGCCTGAAGCGGTAGCCATAGGGCAGAGGCGAAGCCAGAACGCCGGTCTCTGCCGGCGGGGTCACGCCGGCGCGCTGCAGGCTTTCTCGTACGATCCCGGTCTTCAGCCGCAACTGCGCCGCATAGGCGACGTGCTGCAAATCGCAACCGCCGCAGTCTGGGTAGTGGGGGCAGGCCGGCCTGACCCGCTCGGCCGCTGCCGCCACGATTTCCTGCACCACAGCCTCGGCATGGCCGCGCGCTTCCTGCTGCACCGCAATGCGCACCCTTTCTCCCGGCAAAGCGCCGGCCACCAGCACGACCTTGCCGCTGCCCAGCCGGCCCAGGCCCCTGCCGCCGTGCACCAGCTTTTCTATGTGCACCAGCGGGTTTTCCTGTGGAACCGCCATGGCTACCGTTCTTCCCGCTGCGCCCCGCGCTCCCAGAACTCCCGCACCGTCAGGGGGCCTTTGGGACGGTGGAGCACAAGGAAAAACTGCCACAGCTCCCAGAACCAGACGCGGCGGCCAATGCGCGAGTACCAGGCCAGTGCGGTGATGAGCGCGAGGGTCACGCCTCGCCCTCGCCGCGCACGATGTAGTCGTATTGCGGCTGGCTGCGCAGAATGTCCGCCCAGTGGAAGGTCGGGAACACGCCGCCCAGCACGATGCTCGTCTCCGGACAGCGCGGGCGGACCAGCCGGGTCAATTCGTCCAGAATGGGCTGGGCCGGGGTGGACCCGGAATGGCCCGGCAGGAGCGCATCCGGCCGGGCTGCGGCGATTTCGTCCGCCAGCGCATAGACTGGCGTGTTGTCATGGTCGCCGTCAATGAGCCGCACGCTGTGTCCGGCGTCCAGAAGTGGCCCGCCAACGGCCAGAAGGCCCAGAGGCGGCAGATGCTCGCCCGCGAGCCGGCTGCCAATGGCCGGGTGGGCGATGTTGACCAACAGAATGTTCACTGCGGCACAGCCATTTTCCCGGCCAACTGGCCGCAGGCCGCGCTGATGTCCGCGCCCCGGCTGTGGCGGATGAACACGGTGAAGCCCTTGTCCCGCAGAATTTTCTGGAAGGCCAGCATCCGCTCCGGGCCAGGGCTTTGGAACCCGCTGCCCTCCGCCGGATTCACGGCCAGGAGATTGACCTTGCAGCGCACTTCCCTGAGCAGTTTGGCGAGCCGGCGCGCGTCCTCGTCGGAATCGTTCACGCCGGAGAGCAGCGTATATTCAAACATGACCCGCTTGCGCCGTTCCTGGCGGTAGCGTTTGGCCGCGTCGATCAGCACTGCAAGCGGATAGCGCCGGTTCACCGGCATGAGTCTGGCCCGGGTTTCGTCGTCTGCCGCGTGCAGGGAAATGGCCAGATTCACGTCGGTTTTTTCGCCCAGCTCCAGCATTTGCGGCACCAGGCCGCAGGTGGAGACCGTGATGCGGCGCCTGGAAAAGTCCAGGCCGCGCTGTTCGGTGAAGAGGGAGATCGCGTCCAGAAGCACCGCAAAATTGGCGAGCGGCTCGCCCATGCCCATGAAGACCAGATTGGTCAGCGGCGGGCGCTCCTCCGCAAGCATCCAGTCCCGCACCGCGCAGACCTGGCCCACGATTTCCGCCACCCTCAGGTTGCGCTTCAGGCCCATCCTGCCGGTCAGACAAAAGACGCAGCCCATGGCGCAGCCAACCTGGCTGGAGATGCAGAGCGTGTTTCGGTCTTCCTCCGGAATGAGCACGGATTCGATGATGGCGCCGTCGTCCAGCACAAAGCCGAACTTGACCGCGCCGTCTGCCGAGCGCTCCACCGCGGCCGGCACCAGGCGGCTCACGCGCGCCCTTGTCGCCAGCACGGCGCGGAATTCTCTGGCCAGATCGGTCATGTCGGCAAAGTCGATCCGGCTCGGCCTGTAGAGCCAGGGCAGAAGCTGGCGGCCCCGAAAGGCCGGCTGGCCCAGGCTCTTGACAAAGTGGATGAGGGCTTCCTGCGGCAGGTCGCGGAGGTCAACAAGGCTGTCGTTCATGGTTTATCGTTGCATCTTGCGCTGAAATGGAACACTTTGGGCCCTTTGCGGCGCGCATGATACGGTCTGCTCCGGCGCGCCGCAACCGCTTTCAGGGGGAAGACATGCAAACGGTGACGATAGTGGGCGCGGGTCTGGCCGGGTGTGAGGCAGCCTGGCAACTTGCCCGGCGCGGCGTGGCGGTGCAGCTTTTCGAGATGAAGCCCCATCGTTTCAGTCCGGCACATACAAGCGAAAATCTGGCGGAACTCGTCTGCTCCAACTCCCTGCGCGCCAGCCGGGTGGATTCGGCGGTTGGGCTCTTGAAGGAGGAAATGCGGCGCCTGGGTTCTCTGTTCATGGCGGCGGCCGATGCCACCGCCGTGCCGGCGGGGGCGGCGCTGGCCGTGGACCGGAAGCGTTTTTCCGCGTACATGACCGAAAAGATCGCAACGCATCCGTGCATCAGGCTCGTGCGGGAGGAGTGCACCAGCCTGGCATCGGCCGATCCGGCGCATCCGCTCATTCTGGCGGCCGGGCCGCTGGCCACCGATGAACTCACGAGCGCTCTGGCCCGGCTCAGCGGCACGGAACATCTGGCCTTTTATGACGCCATTGCGCCCATAGTGAGTGCCGCGTCTTTGGACATGGAGCTGCTGTACCGGAAATCCCGCTGGGACGATACGGGCCCCGGTGATTATCTGAACAGCCCCATGAACCGTGAGCAGTACGAGAGCTTTCTGGCCGCGCTGCTCTCCGCCGACAGGGTGGCGGCCCGGCCGTTCGAGGAAGCGCGCTACTTTGAGGGCTGTCTGCCGTTGGAAGTCATGGCGGAGCGCGGGCCGGACACCCTGCGCTTTGGCCCGCTCAAGCCGGTTGGGCTGGCGCATCCGGTGACTGGCGAACGCTTTTATGCGGTGGCCCAGCTACGGGCCGAAAACGCCCGGGCCAGCGCTTACAATCTGGTGGGCTTCCAGACCAGACTGACCTATCCTGAGCAGCAACGGGTTTTTCGCCTGCTGCCAGGGTTGGAACGGGCCGAGTTTCAACGCCTGGGTTCCATCCATCGTAATACCTTCCTCTGCGCGCCTGCGGTGCTGGGGAAGGATCTCGCGCTCAAAGCCGCGCCGGGCGTGCTGGTGGCGGGCCAGCTTGCCGGGGTGGAAGGCTATGTGGAATCCGCGGCCTGCGGGCTTTTGGCCGGCGTTTTTGCGGCCCAGAAGGTGCGGGGCCTGCCGTATTCGCCGCCACCGGCGGCCACGGCCCATGCCGCGCTGCTCAGGCATTTGACGGAAAGCGATCCCAGGCAGTTTCAGCCGACAAACATCATCTTCGCACTTTTTCCAGAACTGGAAACGGAAGGCAAACGAAAGCCGGCAAAAAAAGAGCGGGCCGCCCTGCGGGCAGGCGCCGCTCTAGCCGCGCTGGACACCTGGCAGGAGAAACTGACTGCGGCATCCTGAGGCGCTGCCGCTGCAACACCTGAAGACCACAGGAAGAATCACGATCGAGGCTGGGAAAGGCCGGTCATTCCGCCCAAAAGCGGCCGCAAAGGGCAGGGTGTAAAGTATGGCACCTTTAGCAAAGAACCATAAAAGATTATATGGAAATTATATTTTTTCATACATTTTCAATAAAAAGACATTCATGGAAACAATAATAAAAATATATATAATTATTTGTAAAAATTGTGATAATATTTCAATATTTCTTTTTGTTTTTATCATATTATTAGGACAGAACAATCCTCTCCAAGGATCAATTACAGCAATTACTTTATAGTTATGCCTGCTGACCAGATATAAATATCCATGTAAGGTCTGGTGATCTTTTCTGATTTGTATATCATCTAACTCAATATAATTATGATCAGTATTTTTATTATTTAAATCAGGGTATCCGTTTTCCTTAAAATATAATTTAAGAAAAACAAAAAGATCATCTGCATAATCAAAGTATACTGGAAAATTACTTTCTCTAGAATTATATTTAGAAGTGTTACTTAATTCTGTAAATTTATCATATCTATCTGTATACCACTTATAGTAGGTAGCGAGAATATGTTTGAACTCATCTTTAGCTTTTTTAGGCAGGTTATGCGTATGAAAATTGTTAATCTGGATATATATATCTTCATATGATTTAAATTTCTTTATAGTAAAGTATTTCTCATATTGTGCTAGATTTATTCTATTTCTAAAATAGAGATATTTTCCTGAAACTCTCAGAAAAAACAAAAACGATAAAGTGCTTATTGCGCATAATAGAAAAAATCGTATTCCTGGATGGCTGGAAACTTCAAAAAAAATCCTAAAAGCAGATATGGCAACAAACGCTGAAATTATTGTTAAAATATATGAGATTAAACAGCTATATATAAAGACTAATCTTATTTCCAGGTCTATTCTGTTAATTTTATTATTTATGTATATAAACACACATGTTAAAATCGTTAAATAAAACCAATCTGTTAAACCCATATCATCATTCTGCGTTTATTTTTTAATCTTGAAATCCGGTTTTTGCATTGGTTGGTGAATTCAAATTGCAAATGCACCGGTGAGGGCCTGGTTAAAAAGCTCAGCGGGAGTCTGGTAGTGTAAACATTTACGCGGCCGGTTGTTCAGTTGTTCTGCGGCGTCCGAAATCATCTTTTCCGTGATCTTGTGAAAGCTGATGCCCCTGGGAAAGTACTGCCGCAAATGCCCGCCCTCGTTTTCGTTCGTCCCACGTTGCCACGGGGCATGTGGTTTACAAAAATACGTGCGCAGGCCAGTGGCTGCCTCCAGCGCCCTGAAGCCTGCCATTTCCGAACCATTATCAAGCGTCAAGGTCTGCCTCAGCTTTGACGGCACAGCACGCAGGCAGGAAATGAGCCCCGCATTGAAGGACGCGGCTGTCTTGTCTTGTACCCTGGCCAGCAGCAGAAAGCGGCTCTTGCGTTCGGTACAGGTGAGCAGCGCTGCTTTGCCTTTGGAGGCACAGACAAGGTCGGCTTCCCAGTCACCAAAGCGGGTTCTGAGCTCCACAATCCGCGGCCGCTGGCTGATATCAATACGTCCGGGGAACAGGCGCCGTCCCTGGCCATACCTGGCTTGCCGCCTTCGCCTTTTGTGGGCACGGCGTAAATGGCGGTAGCTGGTATCGCCGAATTGTGCTGCTGCATAAACCCAGCGGTAGATAGTCTCTGTACTGATACGCATTTTTTGATCCTCTGGATACTCCAGACGGATGCGGCCCGCGATCTGCTCGGGAGACCAGTTTGCACGCAACTTTTCATCGACCCAGGTGATCAGTTCGGGCCGATTCATACAGCGGTAATGCCTTGCTCTCTTTCGCCTTTTGTGGGCACGCCGCTCTGCGCACGATAACCTTTTTTTGCAGAGCCTGCGTTGCGGCGCAGCTCCCGGGAAACAGTGCTGTGACTCCTGCCCAGGCGTCTGGCCATTTCCCGGCAACTCAGGCCCATGGACACAAATATTTCGATGCTGACGCGTTCTTCCAGAGTAAGATGGGTATGGGACATGGCGGGCTCCTTCTGGCTGAGTGGTTGTTGGTGCTGCCAACTCTACCAGAATCCCGCCTTGTCCTTTAACTCTTCATGCCCCTACCAAGTGGTGCGTTTGGAATGAGAATCTACCGTTTCAGTGGCAAAGTGCTCTCCCAGGGTGCGCAAAGCACCTCCCATTCCGGGCAATGGCCTGATACACAGACTGTACCCCTTGCCCAAAGGTCCATACCAGCCCCTTGAAAGCTCTCCAGGTAAGGCATAGGGATGCATAGAGAATCAAACTTTGCCGAGGGGAGGCGTCCATAAGTCTTGGCCGGAGGAAGGAGCATGAGAACAGTATGTGGCTTTCGTATGATCAGCTACCCAAGAGCAATGGGGATGCATTCAACTTGCAAGTGCAGCAGTGGGGCAAGGTTCAAAATTTCAGCCGGACTCTGGTAGCTTAAACATTTATTTGCGAGGCGATTATGCAGCCGATGAGCTGCCTTCAGGAGAGCTTCCCGTGCTTTGGCGCAAGCTGCTGCCCCTTGGGAAGCACTGTCGCAAGAGGCCTCCCTCGTTCTCGTTGCTGCCGCACTGCCAGGGCGCATGCGGCCCGCACAAGTACGCGCGCAGATAGCTCCAGCGGGGATGGTCTCCCAGTGTTTGCGCATGGCCTGCATCCTCTGGATAGTCCAGGCGCAGACGGCCCGCACTCTGTTCGGGCGGCCAGTCGCTGTGGAGCTGCTCATCGACCCGGGCCACCAGATCGGAGCGGCTCATGCAGCGGTCATGGCGCGGCATCTTTCCTCTTTTTCGGGCCCGGTGATCAGCAGTCCGGGCATGACAGCCGGATTTGGCGCTGCCCTGGCGCAGCGTGCTGGAAATGGTGCTGTGGTGGCGGGCCAGGGCAGGCGGCAAGTGTTCGGCAACTCGTCCCATGGCTACAAATGCTTCGATGCCGATGCCTTCAGCCAGGCTCTGATGGACGCAGGACATGGCGGGCTCGTTTTGGCTGCCTGATGCCTGGCGCTGCCAACTCGACCAGAATCCCGCCCTGTCCTTTTAAGCTTTTCTCATTCTAACCGAGCGATGCCTTGGCAACGAGCATCGACCCGGCCTGCACCATGGTGGCAAACGCCGCAGCTCAAAGAAAAAATGTCCGCGTTTGCTCCGGGAGAGGTCCTGCCGACAGCGCCTGCCCGGTTCTGCCTCAGTCGTACAGCAGGATGGCGATGTCCTCGGCCTCGATATTGTCCTTGTTGTACCAACGAGAGCCCGTATCCACATCGGCGACGGGCTGCTTGTTGGTGGCGGCCACCGCCAGTTTAACCGCCTGATATCCCATCTGGTAGGAATCCTGGGCGACCGAGCCGAAGAACTGGCCGTTTTTGATCGCGTCTTTCTGCGACTTGCCGGCATCGAAGCCCACTACCAGCACATCCCTGTACTTGCCCCTTGTCCGGTCGAGGTCGGTGGCGTCATTGGTGGCGCTGATGACACCGTTGACCGCATCCTGGTTGGCGGCAAACAGGGCGACGAGGTTGTCCGTCATAAAGATCGATTTCGCTGCGGACTGGATGTCGGCCTGACTCGTAGTCGGCGGTACAGTCACCACTATCTTGACCTTGACAGGGGCTGTGGCCGGCACATGCCATTTCTGCTGTCCGGAAATCGACACTGCACCCTGGAGGCCATTGAGCCGCTCCAACTCGTCTTTGAGGGTGTTGACAAAACCGGTAATGCGGTTGGAGATTGAGCCGGAGGTGGCATCCTGCGCCAGCGCGCCGATGACCACAGGCTTTTGCTCCGTTGCCTGCAAGACTTTTTCCTGGAAGCTGGGGGCGGCCGCCAGCTTCTTGGCCACGTTGCCGCCGGCAGCCTCGTTGTCCGTGGTCGCCGTGGCCAGAACCGCACCCGTGGGATCGCCGGGGACGCCGGAGTCAAAGCCGATAACCGGAATGCCAGCGGCTTTGGCCTTGCCGAGCGCCTCTTCCAGGGATTTGGGATCGCAGGCGGCCAGCACGATCGCATCCGGCTTCTGGTTGATGGCCGCGGCAACCTGTTCGACCTGCTGGCTCACATTGCTCTCCGCGTCAGGCCCATTGGTGGTGAGGCGCACACCCAGATCGGCGGCCGCCTTCTCCGCGCCCTTGAAGGCCGCCTGATAGAACTGGTTCTGGTAGCTTTTGGATATGACGATAATGGCTTTCTCGCCCTGGGCCGCCGGCACCGGGGTCGCCGCGGCAGCCTTGGTGTCTTTTTCCTGTTCGGCTGGCGGCTGCCTGTCTTCGCCGCAGGCGGCGACCCCGATCAGGACAAAGAGCGCAAAGACGGCAAACAGTTGTTTCATGATACACCTCATGGGTAGGGTTACACTTTCTTTGCCCGCCGTGTCCTGATGACATCCATCAGAACCGCCAGCAAAACGACGACACCGATCAGGACCTGCTGCCACTGCACCGGCAGTTGCATGGACAAAAGGCCTGTTTTGAGCACACAGATGACAAAGACGCCCAGAATCGTCCCCCAGAGGGAACCGATACCACCGGCCAGGGAGGTGCCGCCGATGACGCAGGCGGCGATGGCGTACATCTCCTGCCCGTTGCCGGTCTGGGGCGTGATGCTGCTGTAGGTCGCGGAGTAGATGACCGCGGCCAGTCCGCAGAAAAACCCGTTGACCACATACACCAGCATCTTCCAGTTGGCGGTCTTGATGCCGGAGAGCTCCACCGCCTCCTCGTTGCTGCCCATGGCATAGGCGTAGCGGCCCAGGATGGTCTTGTTGAGCAGGATCCAGGCCAGGACAAAAAACAGCACCAGCCAGAGTGCGCCCACCGGGAAACCGTGGGCCTTGTAGACCGCCATCTTGAACCAGCCATCCGGAGAGGAAAGGCTGGGGTAGGTTTGGGTCTGCACCTTGGCGATCACCGCGCAGAAGCCAAGGGAAATGAACTGGGTGCCCAGGGTGGCAATAAAGGGAGGCAGGCCCAGCTTGCCGATGAGAATGCCGTTGAAGAGGCCAAAGAGCGTTGCGGTCAGTACCGCCATGCCCAGGGCGAGAGCGATGGGAAAGCCCCAGACGTTGTAGGCGACGCCGCCCACCAGGGCCGAGCCCACCATGACCGTGCCGGTGGAGAGGTCGATGCCGCCGGTGATGATGACAAAGGTCATGCCGATGGCAAGGAAGCCCAGATAGTAGGAGGAATCGAGGATACTGACAAAGGTATCCATGGTGGCGAAATGGGTGCCGAAGCGGCTGAAGAAGAGGTAGAGAATGACGAGGGCGGAGATCGCCAGCACCTTCTGCAAACCTTCTCCCATGACATAGGCCTTGATCGATTGGCTGGTCATTGCGGTACCTCCTCCTTACGCTTTGTGGCAAACATCATTATACGTTCCTGGTCGGCGTCCTGGATGTCCAGATCGGCGGTGATCCTGCCTTCGCACATGACGATGATTCTGTCGCTCATCTTGAGAATTTCGGTCAGATCCGAGGAGACCATGATGATGGCCTTGCCTTCCTGCACCAGTTCGTCCATGAGCTGGTAGATCTCGGCGCGCGCCCCCACGTCGATGCCCCTGGTCGGTTCGTCGAAGATCAGAATATCCACGTCCCGAAACAGCCACTTGCCCACCACCACCTTCTGCTGGTTGCCGCCCGAGAGATTTTTCACCATCTGCTGGATGCTCGGCGTCTTGATGCGCAGTGCGCGCACGTATTCATTGGTGTGCCGCTCACAGTCCCTGCCCCGGATGAGGCCGTGGTCGCTCACCTTGTCGTAGGAGGCGAGCATGGTGTTGGTGTTCACGGACAGACCCAGCACAAGGCCGTAGCGTTTCCTGTCTTCGGAGAGATAGCCTACGCCATGCTCCACCCCGTCGTGGGGGTGTTTCATGGTGCAGTCCCGGCCCTTGATTCGTATCGTGCCGGCACGGCAACGATCGGCGCCGCAGAGCAGGCGCATGACCTCGGTTCTGCCGGCACCGACCAGCCCGGCGAATCCGAGGATCTCGCCTTTTTTCAACTGAAAGCTCACATCGTGGACGCCGGTGGCCCGTAGCCCCTGCGCCTCCAGGATCACCGGGGCCTGCGCATCGACATTGCTCTTTTGTTTTGGTTGCTCGATGATCTCCCGGCCCACCATCAGCCTGATGATATCGTCCACCGTGCAGGCGCCGATATCGAGGGTGTCGATGTAGGCCCCGTCCCGCATCACCGTGACCCGGTCGGCAATACGCATGATCTCGCCGAGCCGGTGGGAGATGAAGACGATGGAGACGCCTTTGTCCTTGAGCTGCTGGATCTTCTTGAAGAGCTCCTCCACCTCCCCCTGGGACAGGGCGGCAGTGGGTTCGTCGAGGATGAGCACCTTGGTGCTGTCAAACGACATGGCGCGTGCGATTTCCACCATCTGCGCCTTGCCGATGGTCAGGGTGGAGAGCTTGTCCGTCGGCCGCACGCCGATATCGAATTCACGGATCAGGGCCTCCGTTTTCCGGTTGATCGTGCGGTCGGAGCAGAAAAATCCTTTGGATTCCCGGCCGATAAAGAGGTTTTGCGCCACGGTGAGCTCGTTCATTATGTTCAGTTCCTGATGCACGACGAAAACCCCTGCGGCCTGCGCATCTTTTATGCTGTTGAAGTGGACTTTTTTCCCGTCGAAGTAGTAATCGCCGTCGTATTCGGTATAGATGCCGGTCATGATTTTGACCAGAGTCGATTTGCCCGCCCCGTTTTCTCCTATGAGCGCGTGCACCTCCCCCTTGCGCAGGGAAAATTCGCAGTCGTTGAGCGCATGCACTCCCGGGAATCTTTTGTCGATATGCTCCATTTGCAGCATGATGCTCTCGTCCATGATCCCTTCCCTCATCGTGTTCTGTGGAGCGCGCCGGGAACCGATGGCCGCAGCTCCTGTCCTGTTGGCGCGGCGCCTGTGGCTTTGTCAGCCAAGGCGGCGAAAATGCGCAAAGGCCTGCTGCCGGTAAAAGGATGCGTCTGCCGGAATCGCACCGGCGATGCCGCATATTGCCGCGGAAAATGCCGCGGCACGGGTATTGATGGTGGCAATGTCCCAACCCTTCAACAGGCCGATGACTGCGGCGGCGGAAAAGGCGTCGCCCGCCCCCACCGTATCGGCCAGGGTGATGCTGTGCGCCGGGGCGTGAGCCTCTTCTCCCTGGCGCGTGAAGAGGTGGCTGCCGTGCTCTCCCCTGGTGACCATGATCAGGCGCATGGCGGGGAAATTGTCAAACAGCCCGGCAATGCAGTTTTGCTCGCTCGCTTCGGGGTAGAAACGGGCCCCGATCCAGCCGAGCTCCGCATCGTTGATCTTCAGCACCTGGGCGTAGCGCAGTGTGCCTTCGACAATTTCCCTGCGGTCGCAGCCCGCACGCAGGTTGACATCGTAGAATATGCGGGTTTTCCGAGGAAGTCTGGCCAGCAGCCTTTGCACCTGGGCCCGCGCAGCATCGCTGCGTTGCAGCAGGCTGCCCAGATAGACGAGCTCGGGTGGCTGTGCATCCGGAAACGGCATGTCATCCAAATGCAGGTGGTCGTAGGCGCTGTTTTCAGGGAAGTTGTATGAGGCAACGCCTTGGCTGTCCAGGGAGACGATCGCCTGACCGGTGGCATGGAGCGGGTCGACCTGGATGAAGGAAAGATCGAAATTGTAGCGGCCCAGGATGTCGAGGATCTCCTGCCCGTCGCTATCGGCGCCCACGCGGGAGACCAGGGTCACCGGGTAGCCGAAGCGCTGCAGGTGACAGGCAAAGTTGAAGGGTGCGCCGCCAAAACGCCTGGAGTTGGAGGCGGGGAAGACATCGAAAAGAGATTCGCCAAGAACAAGTACCATCAAAGCGTCCGGAAAATGCGTTGATCCGTAATGGTACGCGCCATGTCAGGCGCTGGTGGACGGTCACACAGGAGTGCTTGCGTACCGCAGTTTTAATATGCTCTTTTGGAAGTAAAATTGCATCAAGATTTTACCGGGGCAGGGCTTGGAGCCTGTTCACGATCTTTTCGGCAATAGAGCCGGAAATGCGAGATGAACGAACTGCAAGCTGGTATTGAAAGCCGCTCGCAGTTCTTCCACAGACGCTGCGGTTCTTCTCCAGCCAGGCAAAGCCCTGCTCGACGATCCAGCGCTTGGGCACGACCTTGAAGGCGTGCAACTCGCTGCGCCTGGCCATCTGTACGCTGACATGTTCTCCAAGAATGTCCCTGACCGCCCGCGCAAAGGGCTGGCCTGCGTAGCCGCTGTCACATGGCAGATTTTGTACTCGCTTGAGGCTGGCTTTGCAGCGCGCTAACAGCCCGTTGAAAAAGTCGCAGCAATGCGCATTGCGAGAAGAAACCTCGTAAGGTAGAAGAGCAAGTCACTGCTTCTTCGTCACTTAAAATTTGCAATTTCTGGAACCTGAATATAGTTTTTCAAAAGACTGATTGGTACATAAATTTTTCTTTTCAATGCATGAGATTCTGCTGACTGCAAATCCTATCTTTTACTTTTTCATCTTCATCAAAATGCCAAGGTTTATCAGCAAATACGTTGTTTACCTTTACATCAAAGTTTGTCTATCGCATCTTTAGAATCATGAATCTTCAACCAGGTATAAATGAAACCATGGCTATCCAGGAGCGAGTATCATTATTGATGATAACATAATATTCTGGTTTGGCTTCTGATTTAACATGAGTCATGGATTTGCCTCCTGTTAAAATAACTACTATGATTTATAGTCGAATACTATTTCCGCATATATGAGCGACGTATATCAATGCCGATAACCAGTTTCCTGGTGGAGAAAATTTCCGGTCGAAAACCATACCAGCCCTCGTGCGGTTCTTTGTCAAATCAAAAGGAATATCCATAAAAACCTTTATATTCACCATGGTTGCTATCTTGAATGGTGTCGCCAACTCTTTCTTTATATTTTGAACTACTCCATGAGTTGTTATAGTCTATGGTCTGGATTATATTGTTTCCTGCAAATATCTTAATTGTTCCTACACAGCTACGATCAATAAATTTAAAATACTCCTGCCATTTTTTTAATCCTTCATCATCGTTTTTGTCTATTCCTGTAAAAGTCGTTTTGTCTATCCCTAAAATGCATCCATAATTGCCTTCTATCTCCACATAGTAATTTACCTGAACTGCTTCCGCCTCATGGTTCAGATCATCTCTCTTATTGGCTGGTCTGTTGGTTTTGACCCCGTCTTTGGCAGATGAAAATCGCCGCTGCATCTTTTCGGAAAAGGATTCCGCTTTCCGGGAAAGACAGAAGGTATAACTGCAGGCTTTGTTGGCTCTGATACGCGGATAGAAATTAAACTGCTCACTACCAAAGCCAGGAGACAAGGAGAAATCCACCTGAAAGGTGTACACCGGGCCATAACCCTCGCCCACCGGGGCTGGGGCGAAGCCGACAAAATCCTCATAGCGAATGGTTTTGAAAGGGTCACCATTAACAACGATTTCAATCTCTCCACCCAGATTGTTCCGCAATTCCTGCTCAAAAGCGGGAAGCGGGGCGCCTTTGGGGTCAAAAACCAGTTGTAAAAAGTAGATACCATCTCGCTCTATATCAAAGCCGATCAGACCCAGTGTGGCTGGAACCGTGGCCCTTTTTTTCAACTGCGCAATTTCTTCAGCTCGTTCCTGCGCCTGCATCAATTGCTCCTCTTGCTCCTCTGGAGTCTGCAAAGCCGCTGTTTTTCCTTCTCCAGACCCTGAGCAGGAGCCGGCGCCGCAGGCACTCAGGCCCCATACCAGCAAGACCATTCCCAGTAGAATAACCCATAAGCGCATGGCATGCTTCCTCATGCTTCTGCTTTGCCAGAGATTCGTTGCAGGAGAAATATCATTCCGGCTGGAGTTCGTATTCACGCCAGGCCAGAGGCGCCTGCTCCAGCCCACAGCCCCTGAGCACTGTACCATTTCAGGAGACTTTCGCAATCCGCCACTTCTCCGGATCAGAGATCATGAACCTGCTCCCTGTGCCCGCCGTCTTCCGAACCCACGGTTCCTGCAGTCAGAACCGTAGCCGGGGCTATCGTCCGCCCATTCCGCTGGACGCTTTGCTGAGGCCCCAGAGCATCGGAGCTGAAGCGCCGCATAGCCGCCTCTTCCTGTATCCCCTTTTGCTGCCGCGCTATGCGGTGACTGCGAGGCAATGCAGCCCTCTGCACCTGTTCCCGCCGTTTTTTTGCTGTGCGTCCGGGCCGAAGCGGCTATAGTGCCCGCCTGCGCCGCAGTGGCACAGCACATTTCGATTTTTCTGCCTGAATTCGTTTTTCATGCTTTCTGTCCAGCTCTTTTTTTTTCTCGGCGTGATCTTCCTGCTGGCTGGCACCTCTGCCCCCGAGACGCCAGGTTTGAGCGCTTCCTCGAGCCTCGCCTTTGGCGCTCTGATCTGCCTTGTGCATCTCCTGGCTTCGCGGCGGGCCTTTGCGTCGGCCCATTCGCCCGGTGCCTGGTTTCGGGCCGAGCGCCAGGCCTTTGCCCTGGCCTTTGCCAGCTTTGTCGCGCTGCTCTACGGTCTTGACCTGAAATACTGGTTGCAGCCGCTGACTTTTTTCGACAAAACCGAAGGCTTGGCCGATCTGGCCGGACTTGCGCTGTTTTTCGCACTTCTCTCCCTTTCCTGGCTGGCCGGAAGGTCACGCTTTCAGGTCTTTTTCGGCGGAGCTCTCAGCCCGCCTGCCTTTGTCTGGCAGCAGACCAGGCAAAATCTGCCGCTGGTTTTGCCCTGGATTCTGATCGCGGTGGCAGTCGATGTGCTGCGGCTCCTGTTGCCGGAGGCGCTCCTGAGCCTGGTGCCCGCGCCCTGGGACGAATTTCTGGTCTTTGCGCTCTTTCTGGCCTTTTTACTGATCCTGCTGCCGCCGCTCATTCTCAGACTCTGGGCTTGCCGGCCCATTCCGGAAGGCCCCTTCCGCATGCGGATTGCCGCCTTTTGCGCGGCCCAGAACTTTCGTGCCGGGCTTTACTTCTGGCCCCTTATGGGTGGACAGGCCCTGACGGCCGCCATCCTGGGGCTGCTGCCGCGGCTGCGCTATCTCCTCTTTACCCCGGCGCTGGCCGAAACTTTGGGCGAAGCGGAGCTGCAAAGCGTGATTGCCCATGAAATCGGGCACGTATATCACCATCATCTCCTCTGGTACGCGGCGATCTTCTGCGGCTTCAGCCTGACTCTGGCCGTCCTGGCTCCGCTGGCGCAGTCCTGGATCATGGCTTCGACCCTGTTCCCCCTCATGATGCGATACCTGCCGCTTTCGCCGGAAACACTGGCAGACGCCATCACCGCCGTGCCGCTGCTGGCTCTGGTGCTGTTGTATTTTCGTTTTGTGTTCGGCTTTTTCCTGCGCAACTTCGAGCGGCAGGCCGACAGCCACGTGTTCAGGGCCCTGGGCACTGCCGGCCCGCTCGTCAGCGCCTTTTTCGTCATCGCCCGGGCCTGCGGCGGCCGGCGGGAACGCCACAACTGGCACCACTTTTCCCTGGACGAACGGGTGGCCTGGCTGAACCGCTGCGAGAGCGAACCCGCCCTGGTGGGCGCCCAGCACCGCAGGATACGCCGGGCCCTGGCGCTGTATTTCCTGATTTTGGCCTGCCTGTGCGGCCTCGGCCTCCTGGCTGACCGGGAAAGCCTTGCCGCCAGGGCAGAAAATCAATACACTGAGACCGTGTTGCAGGCGGCGGTGCAGCGAAGCCCGGAGGGATGCGAGCCGCTCCTGGACCTGGCCGATTTTTATGCCGAAACCGGACGGGAGTCTGCAGCCCTCTCCGGCTACGAGGCCGCGCTGTCCCGGCCTGAGGGGCAGTGCGGCAAGGCCCTCAGGGTCCGGCTCTGGAACAATCTGGCCTGGCTGCTGCTGAGCGCCGAAACCCCGGGGCTGCGCAACCGGGAGCGGGCGCTGTCCCTGGCCGACCGTGCGGCCGCCCTGGCGCAGAACGCGCCCGTTTTGGACACCTTGGCCACCGCGCTCTGGGCCAACGAACGACCGGATCTGGCCCTGCACATTCTGGACCGGGCCGCCCGGCTCGACCCGCAGCACGTGCAACATTACGATGCACAGCGGAAACGCTTTCGCGGCAGATGGCTGGCGAACCCCTAACCCAAAGGATACAACACTATGGCTTCACCGCTTATTCTCGTGACCAATGACGACGGCGTGTATGCGCCGGGCATCCGCGCCCTGCTCGATGCCATGCAGAGCCTGGGCAACGCCTTTGTGGTCGCGCCGGAACGCGACAACTCCGCTGTCAGTCACGCCCTCACCATGGACCGGCCGCTGCGGGTGCTTGAGCTGGAGAAGAACATCTATACCCTGGACGGCACGCCGACCGACTGCGTGGCCCTGGCGGTCAACAAGATTCTGCCCGACCGGCCTGACCTGATCGTCTCCGGCATCAATCCGGGCCAGAATCTGGGCGATGACATCAGCTATTCCGGTACCGTGTCGGCAGCCATAGAAGGCACCATGTACGGCATTCCATCACTCGCCTTTTCGCTCACCGGCCCGCCGCCCTACAGCTTCGAGGTAGCCGCGGGCGTGGCCTGGAAACTGGCCTCCATGGCGCTCATCTGGCGGCAACCGGCGGGCACGCTGCTGAACATCAACATTCCGCCCATTGCCGCGGCGGACATCAAGGGCATCCGCTTTACCCGGCAGGGCACCCGGCGCTACAAAGATGCCATTCAGGAGACCTACGACCCCTGGGGCCGCAAGCACTACTGGATCGGCGGCGGTACGGTGCAGTGGTCGGAAGGCGAGGGCACCGACGACCGGGCGGTACATGAGGGCTATGTCTCGGTCACGCCCATCCAGCTCGACCTGACGAATGTTGAAGGTCTGGCCTATCTGGAAAGGGAATGGATGATGTAAATGGCCAACCCTGCCCAGGAAAATGCCCGCACCGCGGCGGTGGACACGCTCACCCGGTGGGCCTTGCAGCCTGCGCCCATCGACCGGCTTTTCGACAGCCGGGCCGGGCGGCTGGCACCGGCTGACCGCAGGCTGGCCCGGGCGATCGTCTACGGCGTGCTCCGGCACCAGGAAGTCCTGGATGCGGCCCTGACCGAATTTTCGACTCACCCCCTGGCCAAAATGACACCCCAGCTCCGCATGACGCTGCGGGTGGGCCTCTTCCAGCTTGCCTTCCTCTCCCGTATCCCTGCCTCGGCTGCGGTGAACAGCACGGTCAACACCGCGAAGCGCGGCAGGCATCCGCCCTGGCTGGTGGGTTTTGTGAACGGGGTTTTGCGGCGGGCCGCGGCGGAGCGGGAACAACTGGGCCGCTTTTTTGTGGATGAGAACGGCCGGCCGCGCTGCAATCACCCGGAATGGCTGTGCACGCGCTGGCAGGCGCAGTTCGGCGAGGCGGCCATGCGCTCCATCTGCGCGCTCAACAATCAGGAGCCGCCGCTCAGCCTGCGCGTCAACACCTGCAAGATCGGCCGGGCCGATTTTCTGGCCCTGCTGAAGAAGAGCGGCATCCGGGCCAGTCCCGGCCGCTATTCACCAGTTGCCCTGGTGGTTGAGGGCTATCCCGGTCCGCTGCAGACCCTGTCCGGCTACGAGGCCGGTTTCTTTCAGGTGCAGGACGAGGGGGCGCAGTTGATTGCCCCGCTTTTGTCCGGTTTTTCCACTCCGGTGCGGGTGCTGGACGCCTGTGCGGGGCTGGGCGGCAAGACCGGGCATCTGGCGGAGCTGCTGCCTGCGGGCAGCCGGATTGTGGCCCTGGAGCCGGACCGCTTCCGCTTCCGCACCCTGCTGGAAAATCTCAGCCGGCTGGGCCATGCCACTGGCCCCGGCCGCAGGGTCGAGCCGCTGGCCGGCCGCCTGGAGGGCTTTGCCAGGGCACAGGGCCGGGATCAGGGCGAAAAATTCGACGCCATCCTGGTGGACGCACCCTGCTCAGGGACCGGCGTGATCCGCCGCCAGCCGGACATTCGCTGGATCAGGCGTCCGGAGGATCTGCCCCGCTACGCCTCCGGGCAGATCGAACTGTTGCGGCAGGCCGTTCCCCTGCTCCGGCCGGGGGGGCTTCTGGTCTATGCCACCTGCTCTCTGGAGCCGGAAGAAAACATGCAGGTGATCAGCCGTTTTCTCGCCGAACATTCGGCCTTTACCCCCGAACCGGCCAGCCTGCGGCTGCCGGAAACGGCCCGCAAGCTGGTCCGCGCAGGGGGCGCTTTCGCCTCCCGGCCCACGGACGGCTGCGACGGTTTTTTTGCCTGCTGCCTGCGGCGTGCCTTGTAGTCCGGCCCTGGATGGCTATATTGGCTCCCGCACTTTTTCTTTTTATCTTTGGAGAGTTCGTATGTCTGAAATCAAATCCACCATGGAATTGGTGCTGGAACGCGCCGCCCGCCTGGGCAGGGCCACGGATGAGGAAATGCACGTGGATGCCCTTCTGCACAGGGGCCGGCAACTGGGTGCGGAGTTTCTGGATCATGCAGAGGAGAAGCCAGAGTCGCTGGCCGGGCACTTGACCAAGGCGCCGGAAGCCGAACGCGGCACACTCAGGCGCGGGATGCTGGCCACCATGCTGCACAACCTCTTTCTGCCCCGGGACGAGAGCGGCAAAAAGCGGGTGGAGCGCGCCCTGGCCGGCCTTTTGGCCCTGCACGGCGGAGCCCGGCAGGCGGCTGCCCTGTGCGCCCAGTTGGCGCAGTTGGCCAGCCGTTATGAAGAACACCGGAAGCAGATTCAGGAGCAGTTGAAGGAACAGCTCAGGATGCAGTTGCAGCAGAGCCTGGCGCAGGAGCGGGGCATCAAGGTCGACGCCTCGAAGATCGACCCCGCGCTGGACCCGCGTTTTGCCCAGGAATGGGGCCGTATCGAGGCTGAACTGAACAGCCAGTACGGTCAGGCCCTCGAACAGTGTCGTTCGCAACTCTTTGCTCTCTCCGGAGTCTGAGATGGCAGGCAGGCAGGCTGCGATCGCGCACGCGGCCCTGAAACGCGTGCAGGCAGAGCTGGGCGAACGTCAACTGGATGCGCTGCTGGTGGCGCAGCCGGAAAACCGGCGCTATCTGAGCGGCTACAGCGCAGAGGACAACGGCATCCAGGAAAGTGCCGGTTTTCTCCTGATTCCTGAAAGCGGCCGGCCCCGGCTGCTCACCGACTCCCGCTTTACCCTGCAGGCAGAGGCCGAAGCGCCGGAATACGGGATATACATGTACCGCCGCGGACTCGTGGAGGCGCTGGAGGAGTTGCTGCCAGAGATGGGTATACGGCAACTGGGCTTTGAGGCGGACTATTGCCTCTATGCGCTCTGGCTGCGCCTGCAGGCGCTGGCGAAGCGGCTGAAGCTGCGGCTCACGGCCACAAGTGGTCTGGTCGAGAGCCTGCGCGTGGTGAAAACTCCGGAAGAACTGGAGCTTGTGCGGGCTGCCAGCGCACTGAACGATCGGGTCTTCCAGACGGCCTTTGCCCAGGTGCAAACCGGCATGAGCGAGCGCGAGCTGGCCCGCCTGATCGAAGGCACTATGCTGGATCTGGGCGCGGAGCGGCCCAGTTTCGACACCATCGTGGCCTTTGGCGAAAACGCGGCCAAGCCCCATGCCGTGCCGGGCGGGCGGCGGCTCGTGGCCGGCGAAACCGTCCTGATCGACATGGGCCTGGTGCTGGACGGCTACTGTTCGGACATGTCCCGTACCTTTGTGCTGGGTGAGCCGGATGCGCAGTATCTCGAGCGCCACAGACTGGTGCGCGCGGCCCAGAAGGCCGGCATGGCCGCCATTCGTGCGGGGGTGAGCGGCAGCGAGGTCGATCGCGCGGCGCGGCAGGTGCTGGCAGCGGGGGGCTATGGCGAAGCCTTTGGGCATGGCCTGGGCCACGGCGTGGGTCTGGCCGTGCACGAGGCCCCGCGGCTCTCGCCTTCGGGCCGGGAAACACTCGAGGCCGGCATGGTGGTGACGGTTGAACCGGGGCTCTATCTGGCGGATTGGGGCGGCATCCGGCTGGAGAACATGGTGATCGTGACGGAGGCGGGCTGTGAACTGCTGAACAGGGACAGCACCTGGCTCGATCTGTAGTCAGTCCAGTCTGGCCGCGATGTCTTCGGCAATCTCGTCCTGACTGCGCTGGTCACAGGGGATGGTGAGGTCGGCGTAGCGCTGGTAGAGCGGCTGACGCTCGGCAAACAGTTCCTGAAAGCTCTGGTTCGGCGCCTTGGCAATGCCGCGCGAATCGAAGTTGTGGATGCGCCGCAGCAGCTCCGGAAAGCTTGCCTGCAGGAAGACGATGTGGGACACGGCCTGCAGATGCCGCATGGCGCGGTCGCTGTAGGCCGCGCTGCCGCCGGTTGCAATCACGTGCCGGCTCACGTCCAACTGGCAGATCTCTTCTTCCTCTATCCGGCGCAGCCCCAGATGGCCATACTGCTCCAAAAGCCGTTGCAGGGGGCACTGACGGCGCAACTGAATCAGCACGTCGGTATCGAGAAAGGCCAGGGACAGATTTTTCGCCAGAATGACGCCAATGGTGCTTTTGCCGGCGCCTGGCATGCCGATCAGCGTAATATTGCCTTTTTTGCTGTGCATACGAAGAAGCGCCGCTTTTGGACGGCGCTCCGTGTTTACTACTGCCCGCCGAAGTGTTTCAAAAAGAATTCACTGTCCGCGGGTGAAAGGTCAAAGCGCATGAGCGCCTCGTTCACGACCTTGTTCCGGTCTTTGCCGGGATTCGCCTGCATGATTTCCGAAACATAGGTAATGGCGTTTTTCAGTTTGTCCGAACGGTTGTTGAGGGGAGATTCTCCAGCCATGATGGTCCTCGCGTCGCTGGGATGAATGGATAAGGCTTGTTGCCTGCACTGTCGCCCTTCCTATAACCGATTGCAGCGCGGCCTACAAGCAGGATCCATGTCGCCCCGGCAGAGCGATCGCTTCATTGCCCGAATTCCGGCTTGACCGGCGCGCCCCCCGCGCTATATAGCCTTAATACAATCCCGTATATTGCCTATGGACAGCCTGAGCGGACACTTTCTCATCGCCACCCCCCACATGCCCGATCCCCGTTTTCGGGGGCAGGTCATTTATCTGTGCGCCCACAACGAGACCGGGATCATGGGGCTGGTCGTGAACAATCCCAGTCCGGAAATAACCCTGCACGACATTCTTCTGGGGGCGAACCTGCCCATTACCGAAGGCCCGGCAGCGCCGGTCTATCTGGGCGGTCCGGTGGAGCCGGAAGCCGGTTTCCTGCTCTTTACGGCCGAAGTCCCCAGCCGTTTCGCCATGCAGATCCAGCCCGGCGTTTTCGTTTCCCGGGATTCCCGGATCCTGGATGACATCGCAAAGGGCGAAGGCCCCGGCGAATTCCTGTTCCTTCTGGGTTATGCGGGTTGGGGACCGGGCCAGTTGGAGCGGGAATTGCAAGACAACAGTTGGCTGGTGGCGCAGGGCGATGCGGATCTCATCTTTCGCACGCCGGCCAGCCAGCGCTGGAAACGGGCGGCCGGATTCGTGGGCATCGATATGAGCCAGCTGGGCGATATCGTCGGCAATGCCTGATTTTTCCCTTTCCCAGAAATGACCTGTTATGGAAGCCCTGTCCCGAATCCCTGTTGTCGCCGATATTTTTCAGTGTACCTGCTGCGGTTTTTGCTGCCACGGCGAGACCACGGTTTCCCTGAACGAGGCCGACCAGAAGCGTATGGCGACCCTGATGGCTCTGCCCCGGGAAGAGGTCCTGCACCGCTTCTGGCGCGTGAACGGTCGCGAGGTGCAGATGCAGGTGCGGGATGGTCACTGCATTTTTTATGACGGAAAAAAGGGGTGTACCGTGCACGCAGGCCGTCCCTGGCGCTGCCGGCAATGGCCGCTGCATCCGAGCATCCTGACTGACGAAGCCAATTTTCTCACCATCACGGCGTCCTGTCCCGGGCTGAAAAAGGAGCTGGGCTATGAAAGCTTCTGCCGCATCTTCAAAACCCTGATTGCCAACGGCACGCTCATGGCCGGAGGCTTTTAAAGGAGGAGAGGCGAATGAAACTCGTGATTCCCTTTTTGGGCAAAACCAAATCCGCCTGGATTGAGGCCGGCATCCAGGACTATGCCGCCCGGCTGGGCCGCTACGCCCAGCTCGAGATGCCGGTTCTGAAAGACCCCTACGTGCATGGCGCTCCGGAGGAACGCACCAAGGAGCTGCAGGCCCAGGCGCTGCTTGCCGCCGCCAGGGGCGCGCAGTTGCTGGTGGCCCTGGATGCGGGGGGCATGAGCCTGAACTCGGTCGAGCTGGCCGATCTCTGGACCCGCTGGGAAGAGCAGGGCAGGACCAGCGTGGCCCTGCTGATCGGCGGTCACCTGGGTCTGGCGCAGAGCCTCCTGGATAGGGCCAGCTATCCGCTTGCCCTGTCCAGCCTGACCTTCACCCACGAGATGAGCCGCCTGATTCTGCTTGAACAGCTCTACCGCGTCTGCACCATCCGGGCGGGTCATCCCTACCATCTGTAACAAAGCACGCGTTTGTCAAAATTCCTGATTGGACAGCCGGGCGCTGGGCGCTTTTGAAGATGGCGGCCTGTGGTTCCGGCGGCGGTTCCGGAGTATCTGGAGCGCTTGGGGATCTTTGCCCGCTCGCGGCCCGCTCGACAAGAGGGGCGCATTTTTGTACAATGCGCCGCGTCAGTTCGGAAAGACCGCAATCTTTGCGGTCTTTTTTCCTGCTTTCCGGCCATGGTTTTCAGGATTGTATGCATAGTTCCCAAGTCCCGTCCGATAACCCGCTGTCCTTCTGGAACCGCCTTTTGCCCCATGCGGCCAATCTCCTGGCCTGGGGCCTGCTCATCGGGCTGATTTACCTGTTGCGCTCGTTTTTTCTTTTGATTTTCCTGACCTTTGTCTTTGCCTACCTGCAAACCAGGGTGGGCCGGCGGGTGGAGGGCCTCCTGCCCAACCGCATCGTGCGGGTCGTGGTGGTGGCCCTGGCCTTTATCAGCGTGCTGACCGCGGCCGGCATCTTTCTGGTGCCCAAGGTCAAGACCCAGACCCAGATCTTCGTGAGCCAGTTCGGCCTGTACCTGAACCGTGTGGATGAGGAGCTGGAGCGCCTGTCGGAAAAATATCCGGTGCTGGAGGAGATCCTGCCGGTTTTGGCCGAGGCCGCCCCGCCTGCCGCGGAGCCTGCGGAAGCGGGACCCGCAGTGCAGGGTCCGCCGCAGCATGGCCAGCCGCAGCGCAAGGGCCTGCGCAATTCGCCCACCGCCGTTCTGTTGCAGCAACTGCTGGGCCTGGGGGATCTGGGCGGCAGCCAGAACCTCAATCAGATCATCGACACCCTGAGTAATGTGGGCGGCAAGGTGCTGACCTTCACCGCCAATTTCCTCCTGTCCCTGCTCTTTTCCTTTCTGATTGTGCTGGACATGCCGGTTCTGGGTCGGCATGTGCGTGGCCTGGCCGACACGCGGCTCAGGTTTATCTATCTGGCCGTGGCCGACAATATCCGCGAGTTTTCGCTGGTTCTGGGCCGGGCCCTGGAGGCCCAGCTCATCATCGCCCTGGTGAACAGCGCGCTGACCGCCATTGGCGTCATGGCCCTGGGCCTGGGCTCGAATGTGGCCTTCCTCTCGGTCTTTGTCTTTTGCTTCAGCTTCTTCCCGGTGGTGGGCGTGTTCATCAGCTCCATACCGATCTGTCTGGTGGCGCTGCAGTCCCAGGGCCTGCACACCATGCTTTTGGCCATTGCGCTGATCACCCTGATTCACCTGATCGAGGGCTATGTTCTGAACCCGCGCGTGTACAGCAGCTACATGCGCATCAATTCGGTCATCATTCTGATTATCCTGACTCTGGCGGGCAAGCTGTTCGGTTTCTGGGGTCTGCTCCTGGGCGTGCCGGTCTGCACCTATATCTTTGGCTATGCCATCCGGCCCAATCATCCGCTGGTTTTCCCGGACCTGGACGGCAAAGGTGCCCAGAACGCGCCGCCGGCCAGTGCGGGGGACAGCACCTCTGGACAGGGGGACGGACCTGCCCAGCCGATGGCCTGAGACCGTTTTCAAGTACCGGGAAATATCCGCATGAATCCACAGGAATACGACGAATCCAAGATAAAAACCCTCAGTTCGCTGGAGCATATCAGAAAGCGGCCGGGCATGTACATCGGCAGGCTGGGTGACGGCTCCAACCCGGATGACGGCATCTATATTCTGCTGAAAGAGGTGCTGGACAACGCGGTCGATGAATACATCATGGGCTTTGGCAAGCGCATCGAGGTGGCGATTGACGGGGCCGGAAAGTGCACGGTGCGGGACTATGGCCGCGGCATTCCCCTGGGCAAGGTCATCGAATGCGTGTCGGTCATCAATACCGGCGCCAAGTACAATACCGAGGTCTTTCAGTTTTCCGTGGGCCTGAACGGCGTGGGCACCAAGGCGGTGAACGCGCTCTCTGCCCGCTTTGCCGTGACCGCCTTCCGTGACGGCCACTTCCGGCGGGCCGAATTCGAGCGGGGCGAGCTGGTGCACGACGAAGCAGGCGAAAGCGGAGAAAAGGACGGCACGCTCGTGAGCTTTCTGCCGGATGCCGGGATCTTCCCGGACTTTGCCTTTGACCCGCATATCGTGGAGGAGCGGCTCTGGCGTTATGCCTATCTGAACTCGGGCCTGACCCTTGTCTGGAACGGCCGGCACTATCTTTCCAAACAGGGACTCCTGGACCTGCTCGGCCGGGAGCTGCAGGAAGAGGCGCTGTATCCGCCGCTGCACCTGACCAGCAATACCCTGGAATTTGCCTTTACCCACAACGATGACTACGGAGAAACCTATTTTTCCTTTGTCAACGGCACCTACACCAGCGAGGGCGGTACCCATCTGTCTGCCTTTCGCGAGGGCATACTGAAGGGTATCAACGAATTCACCGGCAAGAAGTTCAATGGCCCGGATGTACGTGACGGCATCATCGGTATTCTGGCGGTCAAGGTGCAGGAGCCAGTGTTCGAGTCGCAGACCAAGAACAAACTCGGCAACACCGATATCCGTGCCCCCATTGTGCAGGCCGTGAAGGATGCGGTGGTGACGCATCTCTACAAGTTTCCCGATGTGGCCGCAGTGCTGGTGGACAAGGTCCAGCGCAACGAAAAGGTCCGCCGGGAACTGCAGTCCGTCCGCCGGGATGCCAAGGCAAGGGCCAAAAAGATCGTGCTCAACATTCCCCAGTTGAAGGACTGCAAATACCACCCGGCCGCCGGCAAGCCCTCCAAGGCGGGCCGGGAGAACATGATTTTCATTACCGAGGGCCAGTCAGCCGCCGGCTCCATTGTCAGCTCCCGCGACCCGATGGTACAGGCGGTCTTCAGTCTGAAGGGCAAGCCGCTCAATGTGCTTGGGCAGCGGCTGGACGTTTTGTACAAGAACGAGGAGATGTATGCGCTCATGCAATCTCTGGATGTCGAGGAGAGTGTCGAGAATCTGCGCTTTGACAGGATCATTGTGGCGACCGATGCCGATGTGGACGGCCTGCACATCAGAAATCTGATGTTGACCTTTTTCCTGCAGTACTTTGAACAACTGGTGCTGCAGGGCAAGCTCTATATTCTCGAAACCCCGATTTTTCGTGTGCGCAACAAGGAAAAAACCCTGTACTGCTATTCCGAGGCGGAAATGATCTCGGCAGTGCAGAGCCTGAATGCCAGGGGCCGGGGAGACAAAGGCATTGAAACCACGCGCTTCAAGGGCCTGGGCGAGATTTCCCCGCCGGAATTCAAGCGCTTTATCGGCAAGGACATGCGCATCAAAGCGGTGCAGCTCGACTCCTTGAGTGAAGTGGGCCGGGTGCTGAAGTTCTACATGGGCAAGAACACGCCCGAACGCAAGCAGTACATCATGGAACATCTGGTGGCAGACCCGGTATGAGGTCTGTTGCGGAAGAACGGCAGGGAAGGGTGCGTATACTCATTGCTTTCAATTCAGGCAACAGGGACTCCTAGATCGGGCAATCGATCATGCTTCTTGTCCCTTTTTTCTGTTATCCCACTCTATTATGAACGGCAACACGGAACAGACAGGTCAGGACGACACTGCTGCGGGTCCAAGCGGCATCGGCGAGGTGCGCGGCATGCTGCATCGCCTCTTTGACACGAATTTTCTGGACTACACCTCCTACGTTATCCGCGACCGGGCCATTCCGGATGTGGACGACGGCCTGAAACCGGTGCAGCGCCGCATTCTGCAGACGCTTTTCAACATGGACGACGGCCGTTTCCACAAGGTGGCCAATGTGGTCGGCGAAACCATGAAGCTGCATCCGCACGGCGACCAGAGCATCTTCGACGCCCTGGTCAATCTGGCAAACAAGGGTTTTCTCATTGACCGGCAGGGCAACTTCGGCAACATCTTCACGGGTGATCAGGCCTCGGCCGCGCGCTACATCGAATGCCGGCTGAGCCCGCTGGCCAAAGAAACGCTTTTTGACAAGGACATTACCGAGTTTACCGAGTCCTATGACGGCCGGATGCAGGAGCCCCTGCGCCTGCCGGCCAGGATTCCGCTGCTGCTGATGATGGGCGCCGAGGGGATTGCGGTCGGCATGGCCACCAGAATCATGCCGCACAACTTCTGCGAACTCCTGGAGGCCCAGATCGCCTGCCTGAAGGGCGAGGATTTCACGCTCTACCCGGATTTTCCGCGAGGCGGCATCGTGGATGTGAGCGAATACGACCACGGCAACGGCCGCCTGCGCTGCCGGGTCAGACTCAAACAGCCGGACGACAAGACCATTGTCATCACCGAACTGCCCTACAACATCACCACCCAGGGCCTGATCGAGTCTATCGAAAAGGCGGCCAGGGCGGGCAAACTCAAAATCGCTGCCATCAACGACTACACGGCCGAGCGCGTGGAGGTGGAAATCAAGCTGGCGCGTGGCGTGTATGCGGAGGAAACCATCGACGCGCTCTACGCCTTTACCGACTGCGAGATGAGCATTTCGCCGAACATGGTGGTGATAGCGCAGAACCTGCCCTGCCAGATGCGGGTGGAAGATGTCCTGCGCCGCAACACCCAGCTCCTGCAGAAAAACCTGGAGGCTGAGCTGAAAATCAGGCTGGACCGGCTGCGCGACAAGTGGCATGCCCGCAGGCTGGAGCAGATCTTTATTGAGGAACGGCTCTACAAAAAAATAGAGGAGATCACCAAGGCTGGCGAAATCGCCGCCACCATCGGCAACTCGCTCCTGCCCTTTGCCGGCGAATTGCAGAGACCGGTGACCGACAGGGACATCGAGCAGTTGCTGGAAATCAGAATTCGCCGCATCTCCCGCTATGACATCAACCGCCAGCAAAAGGAGCTGCGCGACATAGAGCGGGAGATTGCGGGGGTGACGAAGAGCCTGGCCAACATGGTGGGCTACACCATCCATTTTCTCGAGGAGCTGCTCGCCGCTCACAGGGACGAATTCCCGCGCATGAGCGAGTTGAAGGTCTTTGACGAAATCAGTGCGCGGAGTGCGGCGCTGGCCAATCTGAGCGTCTGCTATCACCGGGAAAGCGGTTTTGTCGGCCACCGCATCAAGGCGGAACTGGCCGGCAACATGGAATTTCAGTGCCCGGCCTCCGAGTATGACCGGCTCCTGTTGATCTTCAAGGACGGGCTTTACAAGGTGATCAGCGTGCCGGACAAGTTTTTCGTGGGCTCAAATCTGGCCTGGATGGGCCTGGTGCAGCCCGATCAGGTTTTCAACCTCCTGTACCGGAACGGCACGGACAGCCTGGTCTATGCCAAACGTTTTCATACGCCCAAGTTCATCCTGAACCGGGAATACCGGCTCTTTGAAGAGCACAGGCGCTCCCAGATTCTGTTTTTGCAGACCGGAGAGAGCGGCGTGCGGGTGCGGGTGAGTTACATGCCCTCGGCACGCGCCAGATACAATGCCCAGGATCTGGAGATGGACGCCATCCTCATCAAGAATGCGGCGGCTATTGGCAGGCGCATCAGCACAAGAAAGGTGCGCCGTGTGACGCCGCTTGACGGTACGGTGACAGAGGCAGCGGAAGCCGAGCCGCGGGTTTTGCCCGGCCTGGAAGGCGGCAACTGACGTTGCGGCAACATTTTCGGGAGAGAGACGCGTCAGTATGTTGCCCGGGACTGCGGGCAGAAGCGGCGGCGTACGCCGGGCGCGCAATCGCAAAATTTCAAAAGAGGATCAACGTATGCTGGGACCAGACTCTCTAGACGCCATACATGAAGAAGAAGCCAGAAGCTTGCACGGGCAGCATGCGGAAAATCTTTTTCCCGATTTTTTCGAGTCAAAAGCTGCCAGGCAGGCAGTGGTGCTGAAGCCCAAGACCGTGGCCCCGCCCCAGCCGCCTGGCGACAGCTGGATGGACGAGGACGAGTCGGACAGGCGCGACGATGTCAATGCCCATTTCGCGCTGCTCCTGTTGCAGAAGCAAAATACGCGGGCGCAGGTCGAGCCGATTCTGCAGGATATGGGCTATCTCACGGTGGTGGCGCATACGGCGGAAGAGGCGATGGCCCGCCTGCGCGTGGAACCGTATCAGCTCGTCTTTTGCGACACCGAGGCCGCTTCCCGGGAATTGCACGAGTACATGTGCTGCACCCTGAGGCCTTTACGGCGTCGGCTCATCTACTATGTGCTGATCGGTGCGGAGCTGCGCACCTGCTACGACATGGAAGCACTGGCCCTGAGCGCCAATGCGGTGGTGAACGAGCGGGACCTGCCCTACCTTGAAGTCATTCTGAAGCGGGGCTTTCTGGATTACGAGAAGCTGTTCGGCCCGATGCTGGAGGTCCTGGGCGAGTACGACTGGCCGATTCTGCAGCGGCAACTGTCAGAGCGATGAGCTGCGCCGCGCCTATACGGCAAAGAGCTTGCGCAGAAGCTGCCCTTCGTGGGTGCAGCCAAAGAGCGTGCTGGCGTTGCTGTAGCAGGCGATCTCCCCACCCGTTTTGGACAGATCCACCCTGATCGGCCGGGGCAGCCGTTCCCGCTTGGTCTCGTCGTAGAGCACCTTGACCACCGGGCGTTTGACATCTTCCGTCGATTCCATCACCACCCCGCTGCGACCGTCGGCCAGCACGACGCAGGTGCCGACCGGGTACATGCCGATGCAGCGGATGAAATCGTAGGCCAGTTCCCGGTTGAAATGGGTGCCGCCGCCTTCGTAAATCATCCTCAGACCCATGACCGTTTCCAGACCGGGCTTGTAGCAGCGTTCGGAGACCAGGGCATCAAACACGTCGCACACACTGGTAAGCTGGACAGGAAAGCTGATCTGCTCCCGCCGGAGGCCGTGGGGGTAGCCGGTGCCGTCGTAGCGCTCGTGGTGGTGGAGCGCCACGTCCACACAATGCTGCGGGATGCCCTGCACCTGATGCAGCAGCTCGCTCGAATATTCCGCATGCCTTTTCATGATCTGGACTTCTTCCGCGGTCAGCTTGCCCGGCTTGTTGAGGACCGAGAGCGGGATGATGGCCTTGCCGATGTCGTGGAAGAGGGCGCCCACGGCCAGATCCAGACTCTGGCTCTCACTCATGTCGTAATACTGGCACATGGCCAGCACGTAGGTGCAGACGCTGACCGAGTGCTGCAGCGTGTAGGTGTCCTTCTCCCGGATGCGGCCCAGCAGGATGAGGGCGTCGCTGTTTCTGTGGATGGAGTCGTACATGCGTTCGGCAATGTCGTAAAACTGTCCGGCTTCGGGCACATCGCCGCGCATGACATCCTGGTAGGCGTGTTCCACTGCCCGCATGGCTTCCCGACTGACCTCAAGCGCGACGTTCCGCTCGATTTTCAGGGGCACGCTCGGCCGGATCCGGGGCCGGGGATTGTTTGGGCCTGCCGGCGAGGTCACCTTGCGCTTTTTGTTCTTGGGCAGGGTTTCCGGGTCAAGACCCAGGGAGGTATCGATGTCAACCTGGCCGACGCCCCAGGACTTGAGAATTTTGATCGTGCTCTCGCGGGAAATGGGACCGGGTTCTATGTAGATGGATCCCTTGTGAGCAATGGGCGTGTTGAAATCAGTCACATAAACGCCAACGCGAAGATCGTCGACAGAAACCTTTTTAATCATGCTGATACTCAGGTGTATTGCTGTTGCCGGAAACGGATGTCTTGCCTTCATGGCCAAAGCTGCCACAGCCTCCTTTATAAGGCATCCTTCCTGTCAGGACAAGATTTGTGTACAGGCCTGGTGCAACGAGCGGCGGTTCCGGCGGAATCATGGAGATATTTATGCCTGATATACAAGGCCTTACGGGCTGCCCAGGTGTGCGGCGATCAGGCTCAGACATTTGGAGGGCAGGACGCCTGCCAAAAGCAGGACCAGCACCGCCGACAGACCGAGGGCCAGCGTGCCCATGGATGGCATGGGGCAGGCTGGCCGGCCTTTCGCGGGGGCGCAGGCGGCCCCGAGTACCCGGAGACTGACGGCCAGGGCCAGCACATTGCTGCAGACGGCCAGCAGGGCAATGCCTGTATGGCCTGCATTCATGATCTCGATGAAAATCTGCAGCCGGGCCACAAAACCGGCAAAGGGCGGCAGGCCGCTCATGCTGAACAGGCCGGCTGCCAGCATGAGGACCAGAAGCGGCTGCTCCCGGGACAGGCCGCGCAGATCGGAGAGACAGGGACTGCTGCTCCCTTGCCGCATGACGCACTGGAGCGGCAGGGCGCAGCAGAGCAGCGCCGGCAGCCAGGCGGCAGTGGCGAAGAGCGCCAGGGCAGGGTTTTGCCCCTGCAGGCACAAGAGTATCAGGCCTGCCTGGGCAACGGCGTTAAAGGCCAGAAGACGCCTGACTTCCTGCTGCACCAGGGCGCAGAGGTTGCCCACAACCAGCGAGCACAGGGCGAGCACAGCCAACGGCACTGTCATGAAGCGCTCTGCGTCTGGCGGCAGCCAGCTCGTGAGCCGGAACAGGACAGCCACAGCCGCAATGCCAGGCAGGGTGAGCAGCAGGAAGGCCGTGGCACCGGCCGCATGCCTGCAGGTGTCCGGCAGCCAGGCATGAAAGGGCACCGGGGCCAGCAGAAAGGAAAAGCCGGCCAGGACCAGCGCCAGGGCTCCGCCCGCCAGCGGCCGGGAGGAGCTGTGCTGCATGGCCAACGCTGTTGCGGTCAGACCAGGCATGCCGGTCAGCATCAGAAGAACGGCCATGCCCAGAAGCAGGAGGCCCGCTGCCAGGAGACCTGCGTACAGGCATGGGGAGCCGCTTCCTGAGCGGATACCTTGTCTCTCCCCCCGCATGGAAACAAGCAGGGTCAGGCTCAGGACGGCGCAGAAGAAGGCGGCGCAGAGCATGAGCAGATTGGTGGCGCTGGTCAAAAGCATCAAAGCCAGTATCTGGACAAAGAGCAGGGCCCGGAAGGCCGGCTGCAGACGGGGATTGATGCCGGACTGGTTTGGATCGGCAATGAGCAGCCCCAGGAAAGCCAGCGCCAGCAGCAGTTTGCAGGCCTGACTCAGAGGGCTTGAGGCGAGCCCGGGGCCGACCGCGCCCGTGTCAGACAGGCCCAGCCCCGTGCAGAGCAGCAGCACTGCGCCGGCCATCAGCGTGCAGCCCCCGG
Source organism: Desulfobulbus oralis (assembly GCF_002952055.1). Classification (NCBI taxonomy): domain Bacteria; kingdom Pseudomonadati; phylum Thermodesulfobacteriota; class Desulfobulbia; order Desulfobulbales; family Desulfobulbaceae; genus Desulfobulbus; species Desulfobulbus oralis. The sequence goes on from NZ_CP021255.1 coordinate 2,059,416, forward strand.
ACAGGCGGGGCCGGGATCGCAGCACGGTGCCGCTGACGGCAAAAAACAGCGCGTACAGGGCAGCCGCCAGTTCAGGCAGAATGAGCATATTCGGAAGAGTCCTCAGGGAAAAAGGCTGTGCCGCTGGCCTGCCTGCCAGTCCTGCATATGTTGCAGCAGTTCGGACAGGTCTGGCTGCAGGGCGGCGAGAAAGCCCTGGGGCGCCAGGCCCAGCCAAAGCATCATGAGCAGAACCGGGGCGAGCGGCAGGAGTTCCCGGAGGCTCAGATCCGCTGTCCTGCCGGAGCCGGACGGGCGGGGGGCGCACAGCGCCAGCGCCGGCAGACGCAGCAGGGCGATTGCCGCCAGGATGAGGCCTGCTGCGGCCAACAGTTGCAGGGCCAGCCTGTCTGTCCCGGTTCCGCTCAGGATCAGCAGGGCGCCGGCAAAGCCGCTGGTGCAGGGCAGGGCGCAGGCGGCCAGCGCCAGCAGGCCAAAGCAGGCTGCCAGTCTGGGCATGCGGGCCAGGGAGGCGGCCGCCTGTTCGAGGTCCGGCTGTAGGCCACGCCTGGCCAGCAGGCCCAGGCAGAGGCACAGACCCGTGCACAGCAGGCTGAGGTGGATCAGATGCAGTACCGAGCCTTGCAGACTTTGCGCGGCCCCGGAAAAAACACCCAGCGTGATCAGCGCGATGTTGCAGATCAGGACATGGGCGAGCAGGCGGTGCAGGTTTTTCTGGCAGAGAGCGGCCCAGCCGCCGTAAAGCGCGCCGATTGCGCTCAGGTAAAGCATGTTCGGCGCCAGTCGCAGAAAGGCGTCGGGGCACAGGGGTATGCAAAACCTCAGCAGGCCGCAGAGGCTCAGGCCGGGCAGGAGGGCTGTCAGAATCAGGGTCGCGGCAGGCGGTGCTCCGCTCAGGACGGAGGGCAGCCAGGTGTGGCAGGGGAAGAGCGGGATTCGGACCATGAGCGCCAGCAAAAAGGCCAGCAGGATGTGCAGCTGCCGGTTCGGATCGCAGGCCTGCCACATCATGGCCGGCAGGAAGAAGGTGCCGTTTTCCAGGTACAGGCCAATGCCAAGCACCAGAAGCGGGGCGGATGCGGCCATGGCCAGGAGGCAGAATCTGGCTGCGGCGCGCCGGGACGTTTCGCTGCCTGCAGGGGCCAGCAGCAGGTACAGCGGCATGAGCATGGCCACCCAGAACAGGAAAAAGAGGACGAAATCAAGGGCAATGACCAGGCCCACCATGGCGCTTTCCAGCATCAGCAGGCAGGGCAGGGCAGGGCCCGGGTGCAGGGCCGGCGTATGCCACAGGGCAAGCATGGCAAAGGGCATGAGGCCTGTGATCAGCAGCAGGAGGAAGGCGGCCGGGCCGTCAAGACCCACGGCATAGTTGATGTGCAACTGTGGGATCCAGGAATGCAACTGCATGAACTGGAAGGTCTTGCTGCCGCTGACAAAGCCGTGCAGCACCGGCAGGGTGGCGAGCGTGTTGCCCAGGGTGACGGCCAGGGCCAGCAGGCGGGCAGGGCGCTCCCGGCCGATGAGGGGCAGCAGGAGCGCCCCGGCAAGCGGCAGCAGGAGCAGCAGGCTGAGCCAGGGGAAGCCGTTATTGATGACAAGATGCTGCATGGTCAGCCGTAAAATGCATACAGGCCAAGGCCGATCAGCAGGGCCACGGCCGCCAGCATTTGCAGCAACAGGTACCGCACCCGGCTGCCTGGCAGACAGTCGAGTGCGCGGCCCAGACCCAGGACAGGAACAGCGCAGCGCTCCATCAGCATGTCGAGACAGCGGTCACAGAACTCGGGAAAACGGAGCACATGCTTCAGGGATCGCGTTGCAAGGGCCGCGGCGCTGCGGCGCCAGGCGGCACTTGAGCGAGCCGGATGCTGCGCCTCCCGGTGCAGCTCCAGGACGTGGGGCCGGAAAAAGGCGGGCGCTGACCGGGCTTTTCCGGACCTGAACAGCGCTTGACACAGGATAAAGAGCAGGACGCCCAGGCAGAGCCGCTCCACCGCACGCAGCAGAGGCCAGGCGCTGAAGGGTGCCTCCTGCGTATGCATCATGCCTGTCATGCCTGCCATGGGATACAGGCCCGTGACCATGCCAAACAGCAGACTCAGGAGGGCGGCAAGACAGGCGGCCACGAGCAGGTGCCCGGGCGGATCGCTGGCCTTGATTGCGGCTGCCTTCGGGCAGGGTGCGCAGAACAGGTGCCAGAATATCCTGAGGCTGCAGGCAGGCAGGATGCAGGCTGCCATGAAATGCAGCAGCCAGCCAGCCGCTTCGTGGCGGGCGCGGAAGGCTGCGATAATGGCCGTTTGGCCGGCATAGTCCGCAAAGCCGGGCATTGCGGCAAAGGAGAGGCAGGCTGCCAGCATCAGGCCGCAGGTGATGGGCATGCGGCTGCCCAGTCTTCCCAGTTCGTGCAGATGGCCCCTGCCGGTGCCCAGAACAACGGCCCCGACGCCCATGAACATAAGAGCGGCGGACAGCACGAGGCCAACGGAGAGGAGCATGGCGCCGGCCAGGGCATCGGGGGTGCCCAGACCGAGAGCCGCCACCACCAGACCGTTTTGCGCCAGAGTGGCCCAGGCTGCCAGCCGGCGGAGTTCATCGGCCATTGCCGCCCGGACCAGGCCATAGAGTGTCGTGGCCAGACCCAGCACAGGCAGCGCTTCGTGGCCTGCACAGGTCTGGGCCAATGCGTAGGTGGCGCTCGTGATGGTGACCACACCCGGCAACAGTGCCCCGCCGGGCGATGTCTGGCTGCAGAGGTCAGGCAGCCAGGCGTGAAAGGGCAGCACGGCGGCACTCATCAAAAATCCCGACAGCATCAGCCACTGCGCTGCAGGCGGGGCTGCGGCCAGTGAGCCGAAGGCAGGGTCGCCGCCGCTCTGCAGCAGGAGCGCCAGACCGCTGACAAGCAGGAGCATGCCAACAGCCTGCAGGCACAGGAAGCGGTATCCGGCCGCGCGGCCGCCTGCATGGCCATCCAGCCAGACCAGGACGACAGGCATCAGCGTCATCAGTTCCCAGAAGACCAGAAATCTGAGCCAGGACTGGCTGCACAACACGCCCAGAGCACTGGCCACATACAAAAAGGAGGCCATGTGCCTGCCGTTCTCCCGGACATGCAGGTTGACAAGGGTCGCCAGCAGGGCCAGCAGCGCCAGTGCGGGGCACAAGACGAGGGCCGGGGCGTTGAGCTGGATTGGAACGAGCTGCGCGTCTTTCAGGGAAACATCAAGCATGGTGCCGCCGTTCATGCAGCAAAGTATGGTGTCTGCAAGCGCTGCCAGTGGCGCCAGCAGCAGACAGGCGCTGCGCGGGCGGCTGCGGAGGAGGGGCAGCAGCAGCGCGGCTCCTAAAAGGACAGGGGCAGGATGCAGGCTGGTGATCATGGGGTCTTGTGGGCAGGCATTGTCTTCATCGAAGCGCCGTGCCTGCGCCGGAAAGGCAGAAGGGTATCAGGTCCAGACCAAGTGTCAGCGCCCCGGCAGCCATGAGGGGCAGCAGTCGGACTGCCGGGGCGTTTCGGCCCTGGCCGGCCACCTTGCCAGCAGGTGGCTGGCAGAAGCCTGCATGCACAAAGGGCGCAAAGGCCAGCAGGTGCAGGATGGCAACCGCAGCCAGCACGAAGATCATTTCGGCGTGCCGGGCGGCGAATGCGCCGTTGACCATCAGCCAGAGGCTGCCAAAGCCGGCCAGGGGCGCAATCCCGCCCAGGGAAAGAACGGCGAGGATGAAGAGGGTAAAGATGATGGGCGCCTGTCTGCCTGCACCGGCAAACGCCGACAGGTCTGTCTGCCTGTTTCTGTACAGCAGCATGCCGGCTGCGAACCAGGCTGTCAGCTTGGCGGCGCTGTGACTGGCAAAGAGGAACATGCCGCCTGAGATAGCGGCCGGAGATGCCATGCCTGCCGCCATGATGATGCAGGCGAGAGAGCTGATGGTGGAACAGGTCAGGCGCTCCGGAAGTTGGCTCCGCAGCAGTGCGCAGACTGCGGCCACCACAGCAATACCACCAAAGAACCAGGCCGTTGCCAGATCCAGATGGAGACGCTGCAGGGTGCCCAGGCCGAAGATGGAGAGCAGGACGCGAACCGTGGCAAAGGCTCCTGCATTGCCCACGGCAAGGGTCTGGATCAATACCGTGACCGGCAAGCGGGCCGCCAGGTCGCCGCTCGTCCAGCCATGGGGGAGCATAAAACCGGTGGCAACAAAACCAAGCATGCACAAAACGTAGAGCAGCAGCATAAGGGCGTCCGGCGCCTTGTTCTCCAGAATGCCGTGGCTGACATCGTCGCTGAAGTGCAGGGTGCCGGTATGGCTGTAGATGAGCAGCAGCAGGGGCAGAAGCGACAGCAATGCGGAAAAGAGCAGCCCTGAAGGGTACAGGCGGCCCGCGCCGGCTGACCCGGTCTCCCGCTTGCCGGCCATGAGGAGGCAGGAGAACAGGAGAAGCAGGCAGAAGCACAGACAGAGCGTGAGCAGATTACCCGCAAAGACGACCGCGCTGGCCGCGGTGATGATCAGGGCCTGGCAGCTCCTGTCTCCTCCCTGCCGCTCGGGTTGTGCTGCCAAAAAGAACTGTGCGTACAGGGCCAGCAGCAGCCAGCCGCCAGGCAGCGCCAAAGCCGGAATGAGCGAGAGACCGTCCGCCCTGAATTCCAGGGCGAGCCCCGGCAGCAGGTGCAAAACCGGATAGGTCAAAGCAAGGCCCTGTTGGATGGCTGGAAGGCAGTACAGACTTGCAGCGAGCTGCAGCATGGCCACAGCACAGATGATCCCGCAATGGAGGCGGCAGTGACGGCGCAGGACGAAAATGACCGCAGTGCCGGCCGCAGGGACAAGGACAGCCAGCAGCGGCGCAATACTTGTAACGGGAATGGGTGTGGCGAATGCGATTTCAGGCATGGCGCCTCAGCCGGGACATATGGTCAAGCGGAGCCGGCCCCATGCTGGGTACGAGTTCTGGCCGCTCATCAGGACGACTGGCTATGCCGGGTGGTGCAGACATGGGTCTCTCAAGGTGGCTGCTGGTTGGCAGTGTGGCAGGTAAAGCACGGAGTGCTGTGGACTTACCGGCGCGACGGATGGAGCATACAAAATCCCCCTGTAAGCGGCAAGGGGCAAAAAAGGCGCTGGGCGCACTTCCCGTGGCGATGTTTTCATCTGACAGCGTATGCACACCGCCCTTGCTGTAGGACATCTGCTCTCGTTTCGTGCAGAATGCGGACGAGAACCACCGCAGTGCTCTGCTCTGAAACTGCAGAGCGGTCCGGGGCAGGTCTTTTCGGAGCAGGGCAGCGTGGCCTTCCGGCCGGAGGCAGGCGCTTGCCAACGTAGAAGCAGCGGGGGAATCTGGCGGAGCAAAAAACAGGCAAGTCTGCATCCCGGAGATGTTTGTGAAAAATCATGAAGTTGCCAGGCTGGCAGAGCCCGAGAAAAAGCGGGGCAGAAAATGGCTGATAGTATTTTGGGCAGCCATTTTCTGGATATCTACGCTTTTTGTTATAGGGCACCCTTTTTTGTTTGGGCTACAGTATACAATTTATATTCTCCCTGCATATATTATTTTATTTAACTGTTTGCGGGACTACAAGATACCAGTATTGCCATATCAGGAACGTATTGTATTTTATTATAAAAAATCATTTATATATAAGTTGCTTTATGTAAATCATGCATACGAAAAAGGCAGCGATGAGGAGTTGACATTTCGCCAATGCAGAGGAATGGTCTATGTAAATTTATTTTTTGCTCTTGTGGCTTTTATGCCTATTTTTTTCGACCCGATAAAAAATGAAAGAAAGACATTTTATACGGAAGGAAGAATAGTTGATATCAAAAGAATACCAATTCTATCATTTTGCAAAAATTCAATACTAACATTTAGAAAAGAAAATGGAGAAGAAGTAAAAATATATGCTTATATCGATGATATAAGTAATAAGTTGATTAACTTTAACACCATTTATACTTTTGAGATATATTTTGCCAAAAGAAGTCCGGTATACATGTGCAGAAAATATGATTATTTGTATACGCTGCGGAAAGATAACGAAATAATACTTGGCAAGGCAAAGAGCCCTGAACATAGTAAAAAAACTGCTATACTTGCATCTCGTATAGGAGTTTTTTTTATATTTGTGTCGTGTATGTTCTTGATTTGGCTTTGTTATAGTTATCGAGAAAGAAACAGGATACAATAAATTGAGAGGCCGCCATCTGGACTGAAGAAGTTGTAATCAGTATGGTCAAATGATTTCCGGACATAACATCGCAACAGTTTCTGGCAAGACAGCGCCACGCTCTGTTTTGCCCTTTCCGCCAGGCATGGCCTTGAGCAATATCCTGCTTCATCCTTTGCTATTCCACAGTCACACTTTTGGCCAGATTCCTCGGCTGGTCCACGTCGCAGCCCCGGCGGGCCGCGATTTCGTAGGCCAGCAGTTGGGCGGGTATCGTGCAGAGCAAAGGCAGCAGGTTTTCATCCGCCTTTGGCAGCAGAATCAAATCCGGAGTCAGCTCGGCCAGCTGCGTGTCGCCTTCGGTGCCGATCATGATGAGGCGGCCCTGCCGCGCCTTGATCTCCTGCACATTGCTCATCAACTTCGGATAGCTGCTGTCCTGCGGCGCCAGGGCCACCACCGGCATATCCGGGTCGATCAGGGCAATGGGGCCGTGCTTCAATTCGCCGGCTGCATAGCCTTCGGCATGAATATAGGAAATTTCCTTGAGCTTGAGCGCTCCTTCAAGGGCGATCGGATAGTTGAGTCCGCGGCCGACAAAGAGAAAATCCCGCGCCTCGTAGTAGGATTCAATGATTCGCTGCACGCTTCGCCGCACCGGGTCGATGATGCGGTTCAGGGTTTCGGCCAGCCCAATCAGCTCCAGCCCCAGTCGTTTCTGCCCGGAAAGCGGGAGCGTGCCCCGGAGCTGGCTCATGTAGAGGGCAAAGAGCAGGAGGGCAGTCATCTGGGACATGAAGGCCTTGGTGGAGGCCACACCAATCTCGGGCCCGGCATGGGTATACAGCACCCCGTCGGCCTCGCGGGTCATGGTTGAACCGACCACATTGCAGATGGCCAGAACCGGAGAACCCAGGCTGGCAGCCTGTCGCAGGCCGGCCAGGGTATCGGCGGTTTCTCCGGACTGGGAAATGACCACGGTCAGTACCCGTTCATTCAGCAGCAGACGGCGGTAGCGGAATTCCGAGGCAATGTCCACCTCCACCGGAATACCGACCCACTTTTCCAGCCAGTACCTGGCGAGCAGTGCCGCATGCCAGGAGGTGCCGCAGGCCACCAGCGCAATGCGTTCCAGCTTTTTCAGGCTTTCGTCCGCAATGCCCAGCTCAAGCTGGACGGCGCCGGTATCCGGGATGACCCGGCCGCTGAGAGTATTGCGCAGGGTCAGCGGCTGCTCAAAGATTTCCTTCAGCATGAAGTGGCGGAAACCGCCCTTTTCCGCCATGGCCGCGGTCCAGTCTATGCTGACCGGCTTCTTCGCGACCTCCTGGCCATCCGCGATCTGCAGCGCCTGAAAGCTGCCCCGGCGCAGCACGGCCAGCTCGCCGTCGTCCAGAAAAACCACCTCCCGGGTATAGGGCAGCAGCGCGGGCACATCGCTGGCCAGATATCCGGAATCCCCGTCCACGCCCAACACGAGTGGGCTCTGGTTGCGGGCAGCCACTAGGAGATCCGGCGCTCTGGCCCACAGCACGGCCAGAGCATAGGAGCCCTCCACCTGGGCCAGTGCTGCCCGCACCGCTGCCACCAGATCGGTCTCCAGGTGCTCTTCAATCAGGTGGGCCAGCACTTCGGTGTCGGTTTCAGACCGGAGCCTGTGGCCCCGGGCCAGAAGTCCGGACTTCAGCGCGTTGAAATTTTCGATAATGCCGTTGTGCACCACCACGAGTTCGCCCGTGCAGTCACAGTGGGGATGCGCATTGACTTCGGTCGGTGCGCCATGGGTCGCCCAGCGGGTATGGCCGAGCCCTATCGTGCTGTTGGCGCCGATGCAATGGTCCACCGCCGCCTCAAGCCGGCTCAGCTTGCCCTGGGCCCTCTGCCGGATCAGGGCGCCATCCTGGTAGTACACCAGGCCAGCAGAATCGTAGCCCCGGTATTCGAGCTTCCGGAGTCCTGCCAGCAGGATTGGCACCACCTTTCTCGTCCCCACATAGCCCACTATGCCGCACATGGTCTGTCCCCCTCTGGATCAAATGGCTCGTCTTTGTCAGCACCCACCGCGGAAAAGTTTACATTATAGCCGCTTTCCCGTTTTGCTTCATGGCATTTTTTCATGCCCTGGCAGCGCCTGTCCGAGCGAGCGGTGGCATCCCATCACGGCGGTATTTCCGTTTTCTGCGGTGTGGCGCCTGTCCGCGCGAGTGGTGGAATTCCACCCGCTCTGCCATTGGGCGTATTATTGTGTAAAGAATTGTATTTACAAAGATGAAGGAGGCGGTATATCTTAGAAACCAAAACTCATACCCGATACGAAAGAGGAACGCGCTGGATACACCATGGATGATCGTGCCCGTTTAAAAAAGCTGCTCTTGGAGAAATCCTACCGGGCGGGTGTTTTTGCCCTTACATCCGGAAAAACATCAGATTTTTACATAGATGGAAAGCAAACCACATTGGACGCCGAGGGCGCCTACCTCTGCGGCCGGCTCCTGTACCGGTGCATCAGAGAACATCCCGAGCCGCTTGCCGCCGTGGGGGGCATGACCCTGGGGGCAGATCCGCTTGTCACCGCGGTTTCCTTGGTCAGCTATCTGGAGCATGCGCCCATACCAGCCTTTATCGTCCGCAAGGAGGCCAAGGGACACGGCACCGGCAATTTCATCGAGGGAAAAACCAATATCCGGCCGGGGGCCCTGGTGGCCGTGGTGGAAGACGTGGTGACAACCGGCGGCACGCTCCTCAAAGTCATCGACCGGGTGGAAGCCGAGGGCTTCAGGGTCGGTCTGGCCGCTGCCATCGTCGATCGTGAGGAGGGCGGGGCCGAGGCCCTGGAAGCCCGGGGCTATCTCCTCAAGAGCATTTTCACCAGAAGCCAGCTTCTGGCCGGAGAGGGGCCATGAAATGTAAGCAATGTCAGAGTCCTCTGCAGGTGCTGCGGCGTTGTCGCCAGATTCGGCTGCAGTGTCCCAGGTGTCAGAAAGAGTACCGCATCCAGGAACTCGCATCCGAGCTGGATTCGGCCATGGAAAAGGAGCTGGAGAAATTTTCCTGCATCATTTATGACTGAAGTGAAAAAAATTCCGGTCAAAGTATATGTACGGGAAGACGGCCGGGCCCGCCTGATCTGTCCTGTCTGCGGTTTTCACCGTGAGCTGGATGCTTCCAAGTTCCGCGGCAAGGCGGCGCATCCGCTGAACGCCCGCTGCCATTGCCGGAATATCCTGAGCATAGACTTTGACTTTCGTAGCTGCAAGCGTAAGGAAGTGCAGTTGGATGGCTATTTTTCCTCCCTTGATCCGGACCTCGACGCATCCGGCTCCATGACGGTTTTCAATATTTCGCCCGAGGGCATTGGCTTCGGTATTTCCGGGGATCAGATGCCCATGGTGGGGCAGCGCCTGGAGCTCCGCTTTACCCTGGATAACCGGCAAAACACCCAGGTGAAAAAAAACGCTGTGGTCAAGTCGGTCAGCAACGACATGGTGGGTTGCCAATTTGATGAAGACGACGCGCCCAACGGCGCCTTTGGCTTTTATTTGAGGACCTGAGCCGACGCAAAAAACTGTCTGTCAGACTGGCTGCGGAGCAGTTTTTCCGCCCGACCGAGCAGGGGACGCAGGCTGGCGCTGTCCATGGCGCTGATGCCGATGTCCCCGTGCAAAGCGCCCTCTTGCAGAGCCTTTTCCTTTTCCGCCTCCCCCAAAAGATCCATCTTGTTCAGCACCCGGATAGAGGGGATGCTGTCCAATTCCAGCCTGGTCAACAGATCGGCCACCACTTCGGCCTGCTGCCGCCACTCCGGATTGGCCCGATCGATCACGTGCAGGATCAGATCCGCCTCCCGCAGTTCCTCCAGGGTCGAGGCAAAGGCCTTGAGCAGTTCGGCCGGAAGATTGCGGATAAAGCCCACGGTGTCGGTAATGATGACTTCCATGTCTTCCGGGAAGCGCAGGCGTCTGCTGCTGGGGTCAAGGGTGGCAAAGAGCAGATCTTCGGCCAGGATGTCGCTGTGGGTGAGCGTGTTCAGGAGCGTGGATTTACCCGCATTGGTGTAGCCGACCAGGGAAATCACCGGCACCTCGCGCTTTCGGCGGCGGCCCCGGCGACGGTAGCGTTCCTGGCCCACATTTTTCAGCTCACGGGCGAGTCTGGCGATGCGGTCATTGATGCGGCGCTTGTCGATCTCCAGTCTGGTTTCTCCCGGACCGCGGGCGCCAATGCCACCCGTGAGCCGCGAGAGGGCATCATCGCGGGTGCCGAGCCGGGGCAGCATGTATTTCAGTTGCGCCATTTCTATCTGCAACTTGCCTTCCCTCGATCTGGCCCGGCGGGCGAAGATGTCCAGAATGAGCTGGGTGCGGTCAATGACTCTCAGGTCGCTGTGATCGGTGATGGAGCGCATCTGCGAGGGCGTGAGTTCCTGGTCGAAGATGAGCAGATTTGCGGCCAGGCGCACACTGGCCAGCATAATTTCCAGGAGTTTGCCCTGCCCCATGAGGAAGCGGGGATGCAGTTGCCGCCGCCGCTGCAGGACCCTGTCCAGCACCACTACCCCGGCGCTTCTGGCCAGTTCGGCCAGTTCGTTCAGGCTGGCCTCGGCCTCCTGGCGCGGCGCGGTGCTGACAGAGACCAGAATGGCCCGGTCCTTGCCCGCATCCACGGCCGCAAGCGGCGTGGTACGGGCAAATTCGTCTTCCAGGGCCTCGATAAGCGCCAGGCAGGATCCACTCTGATTGGCCGGATGGACGGGCGGCAGCTCGGCCCAGTCACGGCCCGCCCGGTTTTGCGGTATGAGGTGGGCGGTGAACAGGCGGTCCGGAAGCCCGTCCCGCAGGCTCAAAACGGAAAAGAGATCCAGCCTGAGGCAGGCCAGATCCATCACGTCCTCATCCGTGATGCCGGTCTGCCCCAGCGTGGTGCGCACGCAGCGCAGGCCCCGGAGGCGCTTGCCGCTGCCCAGACCAGCCAGTGCCGGGAAGGTGATGCGGCCAAAGTCGCCCACCATGAGGCAGGCAATCTGGCCGGAGCGGTGAATCAGCAGGCCAAGCTGGCGATTCAGGGCAAAGGAGAGTGCCGCCAACTGGCGCGCGGTTTCGCGGTCAATAATGTCGCCCTGCGCGATCCGCCGCTCCGCCAGTCGTTCCAGTGCCCGCTGCTGCGCCGGTTTGAGCCCAGTGGTATTGCCGCTGATAGAGGTCATGTATGTTGGCCTGCGCTGATTGCAGAGAGTGAGTGCCGCTTCCGTGCAGCCGTTTTTCCCGGTCTGGCCGCCTTCAGCACGGTGCCGAGCCCGGCGTTCTGGGGAAGGGGATGCACTCGCGGATATTGGCCGAGCCGGTGCAGAAGAGCACCAGCCGCTCGAAGCCCAGGCCAAAGCCGCTGTGGGGCGCACTGCCAAAGCGGCGCAGATCCAGGTACCAGCCATACTGGGCCGGGTCCATGCCAGCCGTTCGCATCCGTGCCTCCAGCACCTCCAGCCGCTCTTCCCGCTGGCTGCCGCCTGCCAGCTCGCCGATGCCCGGCACCAGCAGATCCATGGCCGCCACCGTTTGCTCTCCCTCGTCCAGCCGCATGTAAAAGGGCTTCAAAGAGGCCGGATAGTTGGTGACAAAGAGCGGCCCCACCACCAGTTCCTCCGCCAGATACCGCTCGTGCTCGGCCTGCAGGTCCATGCCCCAGCTCACCGGCACTGCAAAGGGATGAGGCGAGGACTGCAAACGCTCGATGGCCTCTGTGTAGGTCAGGCGCTGAAAGGGTGTGGTGGTAAAGCGTCTGAGCTTGTCCAGCAGGCCCGGCTCAAGCCGCTGGTCAAACAGCGCCAGGTCTTCTGCATTCTTTTGCAAAAGCTCCCCCACCACAAAGCGGAGCAGGGCCTCGGCAAGGCGCATGTCACCCTCCAGGTCGCAGAACGCCACTTCCGGCTCCAGCATCCAGAACTCGGCCAGATGCCGGGTGGTATTGGAATTCTCGGCCCGGAAGGTGGGGCCAAAGGTGTACACCCGGCTGTGGGACATGGCATAAACCTCTGCCTGCAACTGGCCGCTGACCGTCAGTCCGGCGTGGCGGCCAAAGAAATCCCGGCTGTAATCCGCAGTACCCGAAAGCGTTGTGACCGTGAACATCTCGCCCGCACCCTCGCAGTCCGAGGTGGTGATGAGAGGCGTGTGCACCTGAATGAAGCCCTGGGCCTGCAAAAACTGGTGGATGGCCGAACTGAGCGTGTTGCGGACCCGGGCCACTGCACCGAGCGCATTGGTGCGGGACCTGAGATGCGTGATGCTGCGCAGAAATTCGAAGCTGTGGCGTTTCTTTTGCAGGGGATAGCTGGCATCCGCCGTGCCCAGCACCGTGATCTCATCGGCCCTGAGCTCCAACCGCTGGCCCCTGGCGGGCGAAGGCATGAGGCGCCCCCGCACGGCAAGGGCCGCACCGGTCGTGATCTGCTTGTGCAGGCTTTCCCAGCCGGGCAGATTGTGCTCGGCGATAATCTGAAGACCTTGCAGGCAGGAACCGTCGTTCAGCTCCAGGAAGGAAAAGCTCGGGGCATCGCGGCGGGTCCGGAGCCAGCCGGAAACCCTGAGATTTTGTTCCTTGGCGGGTAAATTGAGGATGTCGACAAGACGGGGCGGCAGGATGGCGGAGCCAGGGGCGTTCATAGTGAAAAGATGGGGAAAGTTTGAAGTGCTGGATTTTTCTGGAACCAGGATGGCAGGGGGACAGATACGCGGCATTGTCACCGATGCCTGCGAGGAATCGTCAGTGGCAGCCTTGCCGCTGGCCTGAGCCTTTCCTCAGATACAGCCAGCGCACTGTGCGGGCAGTTCGTCATCCTCGCAGCGCAGGCCCACAACCACAATACCGGCTTTGTTGGCCGCCACCACCATGGCGGCCTGGTCAAAGAGCAGGGATTGCCCGGCCTCGACGGCCAGCACCGCGGCGTGGACTTCGGCCATGGTGGCAATGGTGCCCAGTCCTGTTGCCGGCAGGTCGAAGCGGAAATCCTGACCTGGCTTGCGCAGCTTGACCACCACCGCGCCGCTGCCCGCAAGCTGCCCGCCCCTGCGGATGGCCGCATCCGTTCCTTCGATGGCCTCGACCGCCAGGACGCTCCGCTCGCGCACCACCACGGTCTGGCCAATGTCGAGTCGGCCCACGCTGCGGGCCAGCCGCCAGCCGAAGCGGATGTCTTCCCACTGCCCGGCGTTCGGTTTTTTCTTTGTGAGCAGGCCTTCCGGAAACAGCAGGTGCTCCAGAAAACGGGTGGAGGCGATGATCTCGATGCCTTCATCGGCGAGCGCGCCGGCAATGGCGCGGAGAATGGAGTCGTCCAGGCGGATGTCAATCTTGTTCCACAGGGCCAGGGCCTTCCAGTCCGGCATGATGTCGCGGAAGATACGCGTCTTGGTGATGGTGCCGGCAAAGGCCGCCTCGCTTACCCGATGCTCATGAAAATGCCGGATGATTTTGCCGAGTTGCCCCAGCTTGACCCAGATGAGCTCGTCCGCGAAGTCTTCCAGCCTGGGATCGGTTTCACTCGTATGGGCCACGGCTGCGACCCGGAAGCCCCGTTTTTTGGCGGCCTCGGCAAAGAGCAGCGGAAACTGGCCGCCGCCCGCGATCAGGCCGATGACCGGACTTGCGGGCTCAGTCATCGGTGGTGCGTTTGGCCACGCCGCGCTTGCTGGTCTTGAAAAATTCCACCATGTACTGCACTTCCGGGCAATCGGCCATCTCGGTTTCCAGCTTGTGCAGGGCATCCTTGAGCAGCAGTTGGGGCGAGCGGAAGAGGATACGGAAGGCCTCGTCCAGTTGGGCTATGAGTCCCCTGCTCATGCCGGCACGCCTGAGGCCGATCTTGTTGATGCCGGAAATGCGCATCTGGTTGCGGATGCCCTCCATGAGCACATAGGGTGGCACATCCAGTCCGATGCCCGACATGCCCCCCACAAAGGTGTATGCGCCCACGCGGCAGAACTGGTGGACAGCCACCAGGCCGCCCAGATTGGTATGATCGCCCAGCTCCACATGGCCTGCGAGTGTAGCCAGATTCGCCATGATGACGTGATCGCCCAGTTCGCAGTCGTGGGCGATGTGACAGTAGGACATGATCATGCAGTGGTTGCCGATCCGGGTTCTGCCCTTGCCCGTGGCGGTGCCCCGGTGGATGGACACGTATTCCCGGATCTGGTTGCCATTGCCGATAATGACCTCGGTGGGCTCGCCCTTGTAGTGCAGATCCTGTGGGGGCATGCCGATGGAGGAAAAGGAACCGATGAGGTTGTCCCGGCCGATGGTGGTGCGGCCGCTGAGCACCGCGTGGCTGCCAATGCGGGTATTGGCGCCGATGCGTACCGGGCCTTTGACAACGACGTAGGGCTCAATCTGCACCGAGCTGTCCACTTCGGCCCTGGGATCGATGATTGCGGTGGCATGAATGCTCATGTCTTTGTCTCAAAGATAGCTGGCCATGAGTTCGGCCTCGGTGACCAGTTGTCCGTCCACAAAGGCCTGACCAGCCATTTTGATGATTTTGCCCTTTTGCCTGAGCATTGTCAGCCGGTAGATGAGCTGGTCGCCGGGATAGACAATCCTGCGGAAGCGCACCTTGTCCATGCCGGCGAAATAGGCTACCTTGCCCTTGAGCTCCGGGTGGGACAGGCAGGCCAGAAGCACTCCGGCCTGGGCCATGCCTTCCAGAATCAGCACACCAGGCATGACCGGTTCGCCGGGGAAATGCCCCAGAAAATGGAGTTCGTTCATGCTCACGTTTTTCAAGGCCGTAATGCTCTGCCCCGCCTCGAAGTCGGTGACCCGATCCACCAGGAGAAAGGGATAACGGTGGGGCAGGAGATCCATAATGGCCTTGGCATCCAGCGGCATCTGCACGCTGACCGCGTTTTGTTCCTCGCTTGCTTTCATAGCGCTTTCCTGCGTTACGCTTTTTCGTCCGGGGTCTTTCTCAGGGCATCCATTTCCTTGCGCAGGCCCCGGAGCTCTTTCAGTATTTTGGGCAGGCGGCTGAACACGCCCGCAGCCTTGATCCAGGTGCGGGCCGGGATGGCCGGCGAGCCACCCACCACTGCGCCGTTTGCGAGATTGTCGTGAATGCCGCTCTTGGCCGCCGCCATGACCCCGTCGCCCAGATGCAGATGGCCAGCCACTCCGGCCTGGGCGCCCAGCACCACGTGGTGACCCAGGGTGGTGCTGCCGGCAATGCCCACCTGGGCCACCAGAATGGCGCCTTCGCCGATGACCACGTTGTGGCCCACCATGACGAGGTTGTCGATCTTCACGCCCTGCTTTATCCAGGTAGTGCCGAAGGCGGCCCGGTCAACACAGGTATTGGCGCCGATGTCCACATCGTCGTCAATGCGCACCGTACCGACCTGCGGCCTTTTGTAGTGCCTGCCCTGGCTGTCGGTGGCAAAACCGAAGCCGTCGCTGCCGATAATGACGCCCGCGTGCAGAATCACGCGTCTGCCAATGCTGCAGCCGCGGGCCACCACCACGTGGGCGTGCAGAACCGTGTCGTCGCCGATGTTCACGTCGTCTTCCAGCACCACCCCCGCGTCCAGCCGCACGTGCTCGCCCAGCCGCACATTGTTGCCCAGCACCACCTGCGGGCCAATGCTGACCTGCTCCGGGATGCTGCAGTTTTCACCGATAACCGCAGTCGGGTGAATGCCTGTGGCCATAAAAGGGCGCGCCAGCAGCCAGGCGTGAATGCGGGCCACGGCGACTGCGGTTTCGGAGGCGATAAGGCAGGGCTTGCCGGCAAGGGCACAGTCCGGGGGCACAATGACGGCGCTGGCTCGGGAAGTTTCGGCCTGGGAGATCTGTTTTTTCTCCAGGATATAGGTGAGTTCCCCAGCTTCGGCGAACTCGAGGCCGTTCAATGCGCCGATTCGGATATCGGCATCGCCCTGAACACGGGCGCCAACCAGTTCTGCCAATTGTCCAAGAGAAAAGGAAGGGTTGTTTTCCGGCATGAGAACGTAAGGTTACAGGGGATGGGAAAAGAACGGCCTTTGTCGTGGCCTCCGGCAAACTCCTGACCGTATCCGGAGTTCGGTAGCATACCCGTCCACGATTCAATCGTAAAGCAAAACAGCGGAGCGTTCGTTCAGAAAGCGTGCGAGGTCGGGTGCCCAGGCACGCTCCAGTTCCATAACCGGAACCCCCTGTTCCAGACCAGCGCGTATGCTTTGGTCTCCAATCATCAGGTCCATGGGGAGCCGCTCGAATTCATATTCATAGGGCGGTTTTTTGTAGGCAAATTGCCCGGGATAGAGCTGCATCAGCGCCTGCAACAGGGCCAGGGTGCTGCGGTAGGGGCGAAAGCTTTCGGCATCGGTCACATGCAGATGAAAGCCCGTACAGGTTTGCCCAGCCCATTTGCCCGAAGTCGGCTCGAAGGCCAGCGGCCGGAACAGACAACCGGGCAGTGGCGTGGCGGCGATTTTGTCCAGCACGGCCCGGTGTTCCACAAAGGGGGCGCCGAAGAGTTCGAAGGGCAGGGTGGTGCCACGGCCTTCGGAAATATTGGTGCCTTCCCACAAAACCTGGCCAGGATAGACCTGGGCGCTGGCAAAGCCTGGCATATTGGGCGAAGGGAAGACCCAGGGCAGTCCGGTTGCCGGGAACAGGTCGCGACGGCGCCAGCCTTGCATGGGCACGACTTCGAGATGGGCGCCGATACCCATTGTTCGGTTGCAGAACCTGGCCAGCTCGCCCATGGTCAGGCCGTGGCGCATGGGAATGGCCGTGCGGCCCACGAAAGATGTGCAATCCGCTTGCAGAAGATTGCCTTCGACAAGGACCCCGCCAATGGGGTTGGGCCGGTCGAGGATGATAACCTGGGTGCCGGTTTCGGCGGCGCGTTCCAGACAGTGCACCACAGTCCAAATAAATGTGTAGATGCGGGTCCCCACATCCGGAAGATCAACCAGCAGCACGTCGATGTCGGCGAACCACTGGGCTTTTGGCTTCCGGGTCTCGCCGTAGAGCGAATAGACCCTGAGCCCGGTGGCCCTGTCGATGGCGTGTCCGGACTCGATCATGTTGTCCTGCTTTTCACAGAAGAAACCGTGCTGGGGCGAAAAGAGGCAGCGGAGCTGACCGGGAAAGGCGCTCATGATGCGGTCGCGCGCGTGGACAAAATGCCGGTCCGTCGAGGACTGATTGGCGAGCAGACCCAGTCGTTTGCCGAGGAGGGCGGCTGGCCGGTCGTGACACAGGGCTTCAATTCCCAAAAAAAACATGGCGTTTTGAATCGATGTTGTGGAGATGATGTCTGGACGGGTGCCGTTCTCCGTTTAATATTTTGCACGCGAACACGGCATCTTTAGGAACAAAGGAGGTGTGTGATAAAAATTCTCTGTTTTTTCAGATGATAACACGCTGTTCAAAAATTTGAATCTTTTTATGAAAAGACCTTGCCAAGCTTTCGAGGTGCAGTTATAGTACGGGGCAATGGAACGAGGCAGCCAGAGGGCTGCCGTTCCAGCTGAGGCAAAGGGCGATCTGGTCATCGTCTGATGTCCAGAGTGGGCCGCAAGCCCCAATAATTTTTCTTTTAGGAGGCAAGTGATGAAAAAAGTATTGAGCATTGTTGCTGTTTCCGCCTTTGTTTTGACCACTGGTGTTGCGTTTGCCGGTGGGCCGGGCAAACGTGGTGCCGACGCCACCCCTGCTGGTTGCGCTGAAGAGTGCCAGCAGCAGATCGACGAGCTGCAGGCTGGTCAGGCTCAGCAGAACGAGCAACTGGCTGCCCAGGCTCAGGAAATTGAGGCGCTGAAGAACAAGGAAGATGTGTACAATCCCTGGTATGTCCGTGGCGCATTCAAATTCGGCTGGGGTTCCCAGAAGGATTATTTGAGCCGTGACATGGACAACGAGGTCGGCTTTGGCGGTCAGGCCGCCGTTGGTAAGGCCTTTGGTACCGACTTCGGTGATTTCCGCCTCGAGTTCGAGTACGCCTATCAGAAGGCTGATCTGGATGAGACGGATGGCGATGTCTCCTTCCAGACCTTCATGGTCAACGGCTACTATGACATCCCGGTTACCGATATCTTTGGCCTGTATCTGACCGTGGGCGCTGGTTACGGCAACTACAGCCTGAATGCCGGCATTGTTGAAACGCCGAATGGTCATGTCAACTATGTTAACCACACCAACGATACCTTTGCGTACAAAGGCGGTGCTGGTATGACCTTCAACTTCACCGATTCTCTGGCTCTGGATCTGGGTTACGAGTATTTGGGCAGCTCTGATGCCACGATCAACAACGGCGAATATACCGATATTCGCAGCCACAATATCGTGACCTCTCTCCGCTTCATGTTCTAATCCCCGACTTTCAGGGATTGCAAAGGCCTTCCGGTGTACACTGGAAGGCCTTTTTTTTTGTGTTCAGCCGCAAGCCTGCCCCGGGAAGCCGGCTGTCATCCCAGTTAGAGATCACCGCGGCATCTATCCATACTGATGGCACTTCTGAGCTTTTTCTGTCTTTCCCGTGCCGCTGCAAATGAAGGGCAATACACCCTTTGGCACATGTAGTGGCCAAAGCATCGATGTGGAATTCAAGCCAAAATCGAACAGCACCACCACCTCTTGGCGACTGCCGGGTTTTTCCGTAGGTGATCACATTCGGCCAGAGTCCATCAAAACCAGGTGCCAGTCAGGGAATGCGGCCCGGCCCGGTCAATGCGCACCTGGACGAGTGCGCCCGGAGCAGGCAGGGCCTGTCCGGATGCGGCCGTAAAATGGACAATCCGGTTCCCGGGCGTACGCCCCTGACCGTTTTCACCTGCAGATTCGACCAGCACCTCTACAGTCCGGCCGGGCAGGGCCCTGTTGTATTCAAACGTGATTTCATTTTGTTTTTCCTGCAATTGGGCCAGGCGTTCAGCCTTGGCGTCCTCCGGAATTTTGTCCGGGAACTGGCTGGCACGCGCCTGGGGTCGGTCGGAATATTTGAAGGAAAAGGAGCTGGCAAAGCGCACCGTTTCCAGAAGCCGCAGTGTAGCCGCAAAATCCGCTTCGGTCTCGCCGGGGAACCCCACGATGAAGTCAGTGGCCAGCGTGATATCTGGCTTGAGACGGCGCAGTTCCAAAACCTTGCCCAGATAGGCTTCTGCAGTGTAGCCCCGGTTCATGCGGGCCAGCACCGCATTCGAGCCGGACTGTACCGGCAGATGAACATGCGGACAAAGCACGGGGAGTTCGGCAAAACAGCGCATCAGGTCCAGGTCCAGGTCTTTTGGGTGCGAGGTGGTAAAACGCAGGCGCTTCAGTCCCGGCACCTGGGCCACGGCCCGGAGCAAATCCGGAAAACGCCGGGGCCCGGCTGCCACCTGATTGGTCTTGCCGTAGGAATTCACGTTTTGCCCCAAAAGAGTGATTTCCCTGGTGCCCTGGTCAACCAGGAGCCGTACCTCCTCCAGAATGTCCGCAAAAGGGCGGCTGATTTCCCGACCACGCGTGTAGGGCACCACGCAGTAGCTGCAGAAGTTATTGCAGCCCTGCATAATGTTGACAAAGCGCTGGACTGGCGCTCCAGACGCAGCATCTGCACGGGAGGGGCTGTTCAGAAGATGCTGGAAGGGCGGAATGACAAAATCCTTGCTCAGGTCCAGCGCCACCACGTGCTTTTCGCCATGTTCCAGCCGGGCCAACAGCTCCGGCAGCCGGAAAAACTGCTGGGTTCCGATCACCAGATTCACCACCGGCATCCGCTCAATGAGGCGTTCGCCTTCCTGCTGGGCCACGCAACCGGCCACGCCAAGCCAGCGCGGCCGGCCGTATTTGGCCTGTACATCACGCAGATGACCGAGCAGGCTGTACACTTTCTGCTCAGCCTTGTCGCGAATGCTGCAGGTGTTGACCAGGACCAGATCGGCGGCTTCCGGCACAGAAACCAGCCGGCAGTCGCATCTGCCCAGAAGTTGCGCCATGATTTCCGAGTCGCGCTCGTTCATCTGGCAGCCAAAGGTGCGGATAAAGACGGTTTTTGCTGCAGTCATAGGGTAGGGGAGAGCCCTGGCTTCCGGTTCGGGCTCTGTCAGAGGGCAAAGGGACACCAGACCCGCCTGCGCAGGGAGCAGCGGGCCTTGCCATTCGCGGCAGACTTACACCTCCAGGGTCACATCCCTGTGCTCGAACTCGCCGGCGTGGGTCTGCAGGACCGGTGCGACGATCTCATCCAGGAACTCGTGGGTCTGCGCCTCGGCCCGGCCGGTAAAGCTTATGTAGTCTGTCAGGAGTTTCTTCAGTTCAGCCGTGGTAAAGGGCACGCGTTCGTCTTCGCCCAAACGCTGCAGCAGATCGTTGTCTCTGCCGTTCTGCTTGACCTCGCGCGCTGCGGCCACCGAGTGTTCGCGAATGAGTTCATGCATGGTCTGCCGGCTTTCGCCACGTGCCACGCAGGCCATGAGGATTTTCTCGGTCGCCATGAAGGGCAGCTCTTCCTGCAGGTGGCGCTCGATCTGCTTGGGATAGACCACCATGTGGTCGCTGATGTTGATGTAGAGTCGAAGCACTGCGTCGGCCAGCAAAAAGGCCTGGGCAATATCCATGCGCCGGATGGCCGAATCATCCAGGGTGCGCTCGAACCACTGGCTGCCGGCCGTGGCCGCAAAGTTGACGGGCAGATTCATCAGCTTGCGGGCAAGACCGCAGGTACGCTCGGCTCGCATGGGGTTACGCTTGTAGGCCATGGCGGAGCTGCCGACCTGCTTGCTCTCAAAGGGTTCTTCCTGCACCTTGAGGTTGGCCAGAAGCCGCAGATCCACCGCAAACTTATGCGCCGAGACACCGATTCCGGCCAGGGTTTCCGCGGTTTTCATGTCCCACTTGCGCGGATAGGTCTGGCCGGTGACGGCAAAACTCTGCTCAAAGCCCAGCTTGACGGCGACCCGGCGGTCCAGCTCGCGCACCTTCTCATGGTCGCCGGCAAAGAGCTCAAGAAAGGTCGCCTGGGTGCCGACCGTGCCCTTGACGCCGCGCGCCTTGAGCTGATGCTGCCAGTGTTCTATGGCATCCAGATCCATCAGCAGATCCTGAATATACAGGGTCGTGCGCTTGCCTACGGTCACCGGTTGGGCCGCCTGGTAATGGGTGTAGCCCAGTGTCGGCAAGCCAGCGTATTTTCGGGCAAAGGCTGCAAGATTCGCTATAGCCCTGAGCAGCGCCGCACGGATCAGTTGCATGGCCTCACGCTGGACCATCAAATCCGTGTTGCAGACCACGAACTGAGAGGTTGCCCCCAGGTGGATAATGGGCTCGGCAAGCGGACACTGCTGACCATAGGCAAAGACATGCGCCATGACATCATGGCGAATTTCCTTTTCCTTGGTCTCGGCGACCTCGAAGTTGATGTCGTCCGCATGCGCTTTCATCTGGGCGACCATTTCGGCGCTCACTGCCGTGAGGCCCATTTCGTGCTGGGCCTCGGCCAAGGCTATCCAGCATTGGCGCCAGTGGGTGAATTTGTAGCGTTCGGAAAAAAGGCGCTGCATTTCCCGGCTGGTGTAGCGGGAAACCAAAGGTTCCTGATAAATGTCCCGGTTGCGTTCCATGTTATACTTGATGTCGCATAATGTATATTATGATAAACAAATGATGGCGTATCCAGCTCATTGCCCTGATTCGTGCAAGAGTTCAATGACCTGCATTTGCGGATGCTCCCGGCCACGCACATAACGCTGCTTCAGCTTGAAGATCAGAGCTGCTTCGTTGCCGGGGAACTCTGCGTACTGTCTGGCCAGATTGAAGCCAACGCCGGATACGGTGCGGCCGCAGGTTTCTATCTGAAAAACCAGATGCTCGTGATTGCCGACCGTGCGGACCTGACTGAGCGGTCCGGCCGGCATCAGGAAAAGCGGCTCCGGATTGCCTTCACCGCAGGGCTCCATGAGCAACATGGTTTGCAGAAAATCATCCTCGAAAAAAGAACCTGTTTCGACCTGGTAGTCAACCGGCGTATCTCTTGCCTGGTTTGCGGCAGGCCTGGCCATCTGCTGCAGCACACTTTTATGAAAAAGATTCGAAAATTCGTCAAGCTGCGCCAGCGCGACGGTCAGCCCGGCCGCCATGGGATGACCGCCGAACTGCTCGATCACTTCCTGACAGTCGGTCAGGGTTTCATGGAGATTGACGCCCATGACCGAACGGCCCGAACCTTTGAGGATTTTTCCTTGTTGCTCCGCACCACTCGCCTGATGGTCATCGGTAAACAGAATGACCGGCAGCCCAAAACGATCCACCATCCGCGACGCGAGAATGCCCAGAATACCCGGATGGCAGTCCGGATTATAGATGGCGAGCGCCGCCCTGCCCTTCTGGACCTGCTCCTCGCAGGCCCGGGCGATGGCCGGCATGATGGCCTGTTCCAGTTCCTTGCGCCTGGTATTCAGTGCTTCCATGTCATGAACCAGACGCCTGGCCTCCCGCGCATCCTGGGCCAGAAACAGTTGAACGCCAAGTTCCGGCTGGCCGAGCCGGCCGCAGGCGTTGATGCGCGGCGCCAGCCGGAAAGCCACATCTTCGGCGGTGATGGCGGCGGTCATCACCCGGGCGCTGGCCGCCAGCGCTGCCACCCCGTCCCGCTGACGGGCGGCCAGTACCTCCAGTCCAGCCCTGACCAGTGTGCGGTTGAGTCCCACCAGGGGCACCACATCGGCGATCGTGCCCAGAGCCACGAGATCAAGGCAATGTTTCAGGTTCGGCATATGCTCACGGCTGAGCATATGCCTTTCCACCAGGGCCCGCCTCAGGGCGTGGACAAAGAGAAAGGCCACGCCTACACCCGCCAGATGCGGAAACGGGAAACCGCAACCCGACAGCTTTGGATTGATGATGGCTGTGGCATCCGGCAGTTCGGGGCCGGGCAGGTGGTGGTCGGTGATAATGACACTCGCACAGCCAAAGCGCTCTTTGGCCAGCCGCACCTCTGCCATCGAGGATATGCCGCAGTCCACGGTAATCAGCACCGGCTTTTCCTGCGGCTGCACACCGCGCAGCAGTTTCGCCAGCGACTTTTCGGAAAGCCCGTACTGCTCTTCCGTGCGCCTGGGGATATACCAGAAGGAGCGGATGCCAGCCGCAGCGAAAAAGCCCTGCAACAGGCTCGTGGCGGTAATGCCGTCCACATCATAGTCGCCGTGAATATACACGGGCCGCTGTTCTGCCCTGGCCTGCACCAGCACCTGTACGGCCTCGGCCATGCCAGCCATGCTGAAGGGATCGGGCAAGCTGTCCAGCCGGGGGTACAGAAAGGCTCTCAGCTCTGCCTCCCCGGTCAGGCCGCGTCGGTACAAAATTTCCACGAGCACAGGGGAAAGCTGCAGGCGCCGGGCCAGCAGCGCGGCAGCAGCCTTGTCTTCGGCTGTCAGCGGAACATACGAATAACCCATACAATCAGGAAGATAAGGGATTCTCGTGTACAAAACGCGCGACCAGTCGGAAAATGGCTTCGCCTTCGTCCCGGTCAAACCAGTGCATGGCCGCCTCGCTGCGAAACCAGGTGAGCTGCCGCTTGGCGTAGCGACGGGTGTCGGTCACAAGCGCCGCGCAGGCCGTCTCCAGCGGCCATTCGCCCTCAATGTGCCGGATCATGTGGCGGTAGCCCAGGGCCTGCATGGACGGCAGACTGGCATCGTAACCCATGGCCAGAAGATTTTCCACCTCGGCGCGAAAGGGCGGCTGCATCATTTTTTCGGTGCGCAGCCGAATGCGCTCGTAGAGCCGGCTGCGTTCGCAGCGCAAGCCCAAAAGGAGCTGCGGCGTTCCGGCCAGCCGCTCATCCTGTTCTTGTCGTCGCAAATATTCCGACCAGGGCCGGCCACTCGCCTGAAACACCTCGAGCCCGCGCAGGATCCGCTGGGTGTCGTTTGGGTGAATGCGGGCGGCACTTTCCGGATCACAGTCGGCCAGTTCCCGGAATAAAGCCGCCCTGCCCTCTTCCGCCAGCCTGAGCCGGAGGCCATCCCGGATCGCGGCCGGAATCGGGACGGCTGCAAAGAGCCCGTGATTCAGGGCCTTCAAATACAGTCCCGTGCCGCCGGTGATCAAGGGCATTTTGCCGCGCCGCCGCATATCTGCCATGGCGGCCCGGGCATCGGTCACAAAGCGGGCTGCATTGTACTGCTCGTCCGGGTCCGCAATATCGATCAGGTGGTGCCGCACCCGCACCCGCTCGGCGGCTGTGGCCTTGGCCGTGCCGATATCCATGTGGCGGTACACCTGCATGGAGTCCATGGAGATGATTTCACAGCCAAAGCTTTCGGCCAGTTCCAGGGAAAGCGCGGTTTTGCCGACAGCGGTCGGGCCGACCAGAACGAGCACTGGACTCATTGGGTACAGATATGGGGTTTCAGGGCGGCGAGGGTCTGGCTGCCGATGCCCGCAACCTGGAGCAAGGCTTCCGGACTCGCAAAAGGACCGTTTGCCTCCCGCGCCGCCACGATACGGCCGGCCAGCACAGGCCCGATGCCGGGCAGCAGGGCAAGCTCCTGGGTGCTTGCGAGGTTGATGTCCAGGGGCTGGTTGTAAAAGGCTGCATAGGCAGGCGGCGCAGCGCAGACCTGCAAGCCGCCGGCTGGTACAATCTGCGGCTGAAGGAGATCGTTTCGGACATCCTTTCCGGGGAGCAGATCGGACCCAAGTATGAGCAGAACGAAGAGGATCAGCCAGAATCCGCGCTGCCGCCAGTTGCGGATGATCGGCCCTTCCTCTGCCTCAGGCGGCTGATCGCGGCAGCATGCCCTGCTGTTCATCCTTCATGAGCTTGAAGTTGATACTGTCCACCAGGGCCTGCCAGCTCGCCTCGATGACATTGCAGGACACCCCCACCGTCCCCCAGGAGCGGCCGGTTTCGTCGCTGCTCTCGATCAGAACCCGCACCCTGGCGCCGGTGCCGTTCTGGCCGTTCAGCACCCGAACCTTGTAGTCCACCAGTTTCATGTTCTGCAGGCTGGGGTAAAAACGGGTCAGGGCCTTGCGCAGGGCCAGGTCCATCGCGTTGACCGGGCCATCGCCCATGGCTGCGGTATGGGCTTCGGTATCGCCCACGGTCAGGCGGATGGTGGCCTCGGTGAGCGGTTCCTTGTTCATGCTGTACTTGCGATCGGAGACGCTGAAGGCTTCCAGATTGAAGAACTTGCGGCGCAGCCCCAGGGCCCGCCGCATCAAAAGCTCGAAACTCGCCTCTGCGGCTTCATACTGATAGCCTTGGGTTTCCATGTTTTTCAGGTCCGCAACAATGGAGGCCATGAGCGGATCCTCCGGCTGCAACTGCAGGCCAAAGCGCTCGGCTTTCAGCAGGATATTGGCGCGGCCCGACTGATCGGAGATCAGGATCCGGCGTTCGTTGCCCACCCGTTCGGGGTCGATATGCTCGTAGGTCAGCGGGTTGCGCTGCACCGCACTCACATGAATGCCGCCCTTGTGGGCAAAGGCCGAGTCGCCCACATAGGGCTGGTAGCGATTGTGGGGCAGATTCGCCAGCTCGTTGATGAGCCGGGTTGTGACATAGAGCTGGTGCAGCCGGGAGCCGGCATTGCAATGCAGCCCGAGCTTCAGCTCCAGAGCCGGAATGATGGAGGTCAGGTTGGCGTTGCCACAGCGTTCACCGTAACCGTTGATGGTGCCCTGCACCATCAGGGCGCCGGCCTGCACGGCCATGATCGAGTTGGCAACCGCGCATTCGGCGTCGTTGTGGGCATGAATGCCCAAAGCGACCTGCCGCCCCTGCTCCGCAAAGTGCCGCTGCACCTGATGGATTATGTCCACCAGCTCGTTTGGCAGGGTGCCGCCGTTGGTTTCACAGAGGCAGATCAGCTCGGCGCCCCCCTGTACGGCCCGGTCAATGCTGGCCAGGGCGTAGTCCCGGTTGGCCTTGAAACCGTCGAAGAAGTGTTCGGCGTCGTAGAAGAGATGCTCGACCCGCTGGCGCAGAAAGGCCAGGGAATCCTGAATAATTTCGAGGTTTTGTTCTAAAGTGATGCGCAGCGCCTCGGTCACGTGGATGTCCCAGCTTTTCCCGAAGATGGTCACTGCCGGCGTTTTGGCGGCCAGAAGGGCCAGCAGGTTGGCGTCCTTTTCCGGCGGATTGCTGACATGCCGCGTCGAGCCAAAGGCCGCAAGCTTTGCGTGGCGCAGGGTCATGTCCTGCATGCGCACGAAGAACTCGGTGGAGAGCGGGTTGGCGCCGGGCCAGCCGCCTTCGATGTAATCGATACCGAAGCTGTCCAGCTCCCGGCAGATCTTTATCTTGTCTTCCAGCGAAATGTTGAAATTTTCCGCCTGGGTGCCATCACGCAGGGTGGTGTCATAGATAATGATGCTCTCGGCCATGCCTCAGTCCACTTCCTCTTGGGGCAGATTTTCCTTGTCCAGGGCAAAGGCGTCGTGCAGCGCGCGCACGGCCAGTTCCGTGTATTTTTCCGCGATGACCACCGAGACCTTGATCTCCGAGGTGGAGACCATCATCATGTTGATGCCCTCCCTGGACATGATCTGGAACATGGTGGAGGCAATGCCCGCATGGTTGCGCATGCCCAGTCCCACAATGGAGATCTTGGCGATTTCCTGGTCGCCGGTCACGGTCTGGGCCTGGATTTCTCTGGCCACCTTGTGCAGGATCTCCATGGCGCGCTCATAGTCGGCCTTGGGCACCGTGAAGGTCATGTCGGTCAGGCCGCCCTCATGGGCGTTCTGGATGATCATGTCCACCAGAATGCCGGCATCGGAAATCGGCAAAAACACCTTGGCCGCGATGCCCGGCTGGTCCGGTACCTTTTTCACCGTGATGCGTGCTTCTTTTTTGCTGTAGGTAATGCCTGAAACCAGCATGGATTCCATAATTTTCTCCTCGTCCACCACCCAGGTGCCGATGGTATTGCCAAAGGTTGAGCGAACATGCACCGGCACCTTGAAGCGCTTGGCCATGCTCACCGCACGGATATCCAGCACCTTGGCGCCCAGGCTCGCCAGCTCGAGCATCTCCTCGTAGCTGATGTAGTCGATTTTGCGAGCCTTGTCGTAAATGCCCGGGTCGGTGGTAAAAACACCCGCCACGTCGGTAAAGATCTCGCAGGCATCGGCGTGCAGGGCCGCGGCCAGCGCCACTGCCGTGGTATCCGAGCCGCCACGGCCCAGGGTTGTAATGTCTCCGTTATCGCTCACGCCCTGAAAGCCCGCGACCGTCACAATTTTGCCCTGGTCGAGATACCTGTTGATGCGGTCCGCGTCAATGGAGTCGATGCGGGCTCTTGTGTGCATCTGGTCGGTATGGATGGCCACCTGATCGCCCAGAAGCGACACGGCGTCATAGCCGGCGCCTTTCACGGCCATGGCAAAGAGGGCGATGCTGACCTGCTCCCCGGTGGAGACCAGCATATCCAGTTCCCTGGGGTCGGGGATGTGCTGCATCTGCCGGGCCAGCCCGATAAGCCGGTCCGTTTCGCCGGCCATGGCGGAAAGCACCACGATCATGCGGTGGCCCGCCTGCCGCTCTTTGAGCACACGCTCTGCAACCGCCCTGATCTTTTCGATGGAGCCTACCGACGTGCCGCCGAATTTCTGTACAATGAGGGCCATAGTATGTTTTTGATCCCGGTGACAGCCATACCCTTTGCGGCATGACCAGAAAAAGCGAGCGAGCAAAATCCGCCGGCGCAGCAACAACAGTCAAATGCCACACAATAGAAGGAAAATGTGAATTTGCAAACTGATTTCTGCAAGCCGGGTGCAGCCAGCCGGCAAGGCCGTTGCAGCAAAGCCGGGACAGGGCTGCAACAGGCCGCCTTCCGGGGCCATCAGGCAGCGGCCTCTTACCTGAGACTAGCCCCGTCTGTGCCCGGTAAAGCCATGCCAGCGCGGGCAATGGAGGTCCATTTCCTGCCTGCGCCGGCCAAGCGGCCGGCACAGGGCCCACCGGCAAAAGGAGGCCGCTGGTGCCGGGACCGCTTTCACCCCCTCCTAGGCCGGCAACGCGGAAGAAAGCCTGAAACAACAAACCGGCCACCAGCGCAATCTGCCTCCGGCAAAGCACAAAAACCCAGCATGCGAGCCCCCTCCCCTGCTCAGGGCTTTGCTCCGGGGATCTGGAGCGGAATGGCGGAAATGGAGTTTTTGGGAAAACCTTCGATGATTTTGATGCTGTAACTCATATACACGAGCGTGTTGCGCTTTTTGTCGTAATAGCGCCGCACCTGCAATTTTTTGAACAGGAGCGAGGTGGATTTTCTGAATACCGAGGTCCCGTCTTCCTTGCCAGAAGCCACATCAGCGGGCAGGACAATAGGGCCGGTCTGATGACAGGAGATGGAGGCGTCGGCCGAGTCTTCCGCCATGCCGAGCGAACCCTTGACGCCGCCGGTTTTGGCACGGCTGATGTAGCAGGTCGCGCCCGGAATGTCCGGATCGTCAAAGGCTTCGATAACGATCTTGTCATTCGCACCCAGCATTTTGAAGGTGGTGCGCGCCTCGCCGATTTCCTCGGCCGCAGCCGTAGTGGCCACCAATGCGCCGGCCGCCAGTCCCAACAGCAATGTACCCATCCTCTTCATTTATGCCTCCTCCCCGGCTTCCGCCGCCCTGGAACGATTGATGGCACTGAGCAGTGCCTTGATTGATGCTACGATAATGTCCGAATGCACAGCCGCCCCCCAATAGCTGCTGCCATCTCCAGCAGTGATTTCTATATAGCTCACCGCTTTGGAAGAACTGCCCCGGGTTAGCGCATGCTCGTGGTAGGAATGCAGGGTGAAGTCCAGGTGCAGGTTTTCGTGAAGCGCCGAGCAGAAGGCATCCAGCGGGCCGTTGCCCTCGGCCTGAATGCGGCGCTCTTTGCCGCCCCAGGCCAGAACCGCCGCAATCTCCGCAAGGGAATCCTTTTCACTGTGGTCGATGTGGCGCTTCAGCACCTCAAAGGCTTTGAGGCAATAGCCGGTTGCGGCATTTCTGACGCTCAGATAGTTTTGCTCGAAGATACTGTAGAGCATCGCGGGGCTCAGTTCCAGGCCGCTCGCATCGGTTGCGGCCTGGACAATGCGGCCAAATTCAGGATGCATGTCTTTGGGCAGCCTGAAGCCGAATTCGCGCTCCATGATGTAGGCCGCACCGCCCTTGCCGGACTGGCTGTTGATGCGGATGATGGACTCGTAGGTGCGGCCCAGATCCTGAGGATCAACAGGCAGATACGGCACTGCCCACAGGCCGCTTTCACTGTGCTCGTGGGCAGTCATGCCCTTGTTGATGGCATCCTGGTGCGAGCCGGAGAAGGCCGTGTAAACCAGCTCGCCCGCATAGGGATGGCGCGGCGGCACCTGCAGCCGGGTACAGCGCTCGTACACCTCGATCACGTGGTTGATGTCGGAAAAGTCCAGCCCTGGATCAACGCCCTGGGTGGCCATGTTGAGCGCCAGGGTCAGGATATCCACATTGCCGGTGCGCTCGCCATTGCCGAACAGCGTGCCCTCAACCCGGTCGGCCCCGGCCATGAGGGCCAGTTCGGTGGCAGCCACAGCCTCGCCACGGTCGTTGTGGGCATGCAGGCTCATGATGACCCGGCCCCGATCTTTCAGGTGGCGGCAGAACCACTCGATGCGGTCGGCATACACATTCGGCGTGGACATCTCCACGGTGGCCGGCAGATTGATGATGACCGGATTTTCCTGCGTAGGCTGCCACACGTCCAGCACCGCCTCGCAGATTTCCAGCGCATAGTCCAGCTCGGTGCCGGTGAAGCTTTCCGGCGAGTACTCGTAGTGCACCTGCACGTCGCTGTCCCTGGCCTGCTGTTGCACGAGCCTGGCGCCGTACACCGCCAGGTCGATGATTTCCTTTTTACCCTTTCTGAACACCACCTCGCGCTGCAGAGTCGAAGTGGAATTGTAGAGATGCACGACTGCCGCCCTGGCGCCGGCAATGGAGTCGAAGGTGCGGCGAATCAGGTGCTCCCTGGCCTGGGTGAGCACCTGGGGCATCACGCCTTCGGGAATCCGCCGCTCTTCTATCAGGAGGCGCAGAAAATCGTACTCCACCTTGGCGGCAGCGGGAAAGCCAACCTCGATTTCCTTAAAACCAATGTCCAGCAGCAACTGGAACATCTCCAGCTTCTCGTCGAGATTCATGGGCTGGATGAGCGCCTGATTGCCGTCGCGCAGGTCTACGCTGCACCAGGCGGGCGCGGTGGTGATGGTCCTGCCGGGCCAGGCGCGGTCCGGCAGGTCAACCGTGGGATAGGGCCGGTACTTTCTGATTTTTTCCGCTCGCATGTCAAACTCCCTGAAAAAGCCGGCCAGAACCGGCCATGCCAATAAAAAAAGCCACGGTCTTTCCGGGAACCGTGGCTTCTGGGTCAAAACGCAGTACTGTCAATCAGAACACAGCTCCCCTTTCCGCCACAGTCAGGCTGCGCAGTCGGTCGAGAAGGAGGAGCAGGGAAAGCGTATGCATGATTCTTGCCTTTTATGCAGTTGGATGGCCAGATAATCACGCAAGCGGCCGGCTTTGTCAAGATGAAAGACAAAGGCCATGGCGGCGTGAGGCGGGCGGCAATTCCAGACAGCCTTTGTCCCGCGTGCAGGGCTGGCCTGGACACAAGGAGCTCAAGGTGTTGCCGGTCTGATGATGCGGCGGGACAGCAGCCCGCTTTCGTGGTATGGTGCAGTAGACCGGGCAAGGTTTCGGAGGGGTCCATGGCGGGAACGACAGATCGGCGCAAAGGCGGTGCCAGGCAATCCCTGTGCATTGGCATCGACATTGGCGGCACCCACAGCGACGGGGTGCTGGCAGCCGGCACGCGGATCCTGGCTGCCTCCAAGGTGGGCACCTGTCATGAGGACCTGCTGGTTTCCATCCGGGCGCTGCTGGCACGACTGCTGGAAGGTCGGAACGCAGCCGAGGTGGCTGCCGTCAAGCTCAGCACCACCTTGACCACCAATGCCATTGTCACGGGCCGGATTGCGGCGGTCGCCCTTCTGGTGAGCGGCGGGCCGGGCATTGCCGCCGAACATTATCGTATCGGCCCGCAGTTTCACCAGATCCGGGGCAGCCTGAACCATGTGGGTCTGGAAACCGCGGCGCTGGACAGGGATGAACTTGCGGCAGCGCTTGCCGAATGCCGGCAGGCAGGCATCCGCCACTATGCGGTGGTGAGCAAATTTTCACCCAGAAACCCGGTTCACGAAGTGCAGATGGCAGCGGCTGTGCAGGCCTATGGAGCCGGGCATGTCCTGAGCTGCGGCCACCAGCTCTCCGGCAGCCT
Organism: Desulfobulbus oralis; assembly: GCF_002952055.1. Classification (NCBI taxonomy): domain Bacteria; kingdom Pseudomonadati; phylum Thermodesulfobacteriota; class Desulfobulbia; order Desulfobulbales; family Desulfobulbaceae; genus Desulfobulbus; species Desulfobulbus oralis. The sequence continues at coordinate 2,090,871 of NZ_CP021255.1, forward strand.
GAACTTCGGCCGTCGCATCGGCACCGCCTATTTCAATGCCGCTGTCAGCGACATTGCCCGGAATTTTGCCGGGGCCCTGGGGCAGAGCCTGAAGGACTTCGGTCTGGAGCAGGCCGGCGTGCATATCCTCAAGGCCGACGGCGGCACCCTGCCGCTTGCCCGCGCACTGGACATGCCGGTGCAGTCCATACTGTCCGGCCCGGCCGCCTCGGTCATGGGCGCATTGGCCACCCTGCCCCAGCATGAGGATGTGGCCCTTTTGGACATTGGCGGCACCACGACAGATCTGGCGCTCCTGGCAGATGGCCAGCCGCTTTTGGAGCGTGAGGGCATTGCCCTTGCCGGCCGGCCCACACTGGTGCGGGCCCTGCGCGTGCAATCCATCGGGCTGGGCGGCGACTCGGCCATTCACGTGGAAAAGGGCCGGGTCAGTTGCGGCCCGGAGCGCTCTGGCCCCTGCATGGCGACCGGCGGCCGGGAGCCTGCGGTCATGGATGCCTGCAACCTGCTGGGCCGGGCCCGGTATGGCGATGTGGCCGCCTCCAAAGCCGGTCTCCTCCGGCTGGCCGCCTCGTGCGGCATGCCGGCTGAAACCCTGGCCCAAGCCGCCCTGGACTGTGCCGCCCAGACCATCCACAGGGCGCTTTTGGCGCTCATCGAAGAGGTCAACAGCAAGCCGCTCTACACTATCCAAGAAATCCTGACCGAGCGCCGCATCGCCCCCAAAAAGCTGGTGCTCATCGGCGGGCCGGCAGCAGTCTTCCGCCCCCTGCTGGAGGAACAAACCGGTCTGCCGGTGCTGTGTCCGCAACTGGCCGGCATCACCAATGCCATTGGGGCGGCGCTCTGCCGGCCCACCGGCATTCTGGAACTGCACGCGAACACGGCCCGACGCACCCTGCTGGCCACGGCTGCCGGCGTGGTCCGCCATATCGACCGGAATTTCACCCTGCAGGATGCCGTCGCCGAGGCCAAAAGGCTCTTGCAGGCCAGCATGGAGGAGAGCGGTATGGCTCTTGAGCCTGACGACATGCAGCTCGTGCAGGCCGATGCCTTCAACATGGTGGAAGACTGTTACACCAGCGGCCAGAACATGCGGGTGCGCGTGCAGGTCAAACCCGCGGTGCTGGGCCAGGCCGAAGTCCCGGCAACGTGTCGGGAAAACGAGGTGCGCCCATGATGCAGGCAGCCCACACGCTTGGTATTGTTTTTTTTCCGGCCTATGACTGGGCCATTTCGCCCACTCACCCCGAGCGGGAAGAACGCCTGCTCTACACCCAGGATCAGTTTCGGGAAGAGGGGCTTTTCGACATTGCCGGCATCAGCGAGCACCGGCCCCTGCGCGCCACGGACCAGGACATCCTGCGCACCCATTTCTGCTTCCCGAATCTTGCCGCGGTGTGCAGCGAATCTCACCGCATTTCGGCCGGCGGCGCCATGCGCGCAGCCCAGTTGGTTCTGGAGCGGCAGAGCGAACGGGCCTTCGCTCTGGTGCGGCCGCCCGGCCATCACGCCATGAAAGTGGTGCACGCCAACCGTGGCTTCTGCAACATCAACAACGAGGCCGTGATGCTGGCCTGGCTGCGCCGGCATTACGGCCTGAAGCGCATTGCCATTGTAGACACCGACTGCCACCACGGTGACGGCACCCAGGACATCTTCTGGCATGACCCGGACACACTGTTCATCTCCCTGCATCAGGACGGCCGTACCCTGTATCCGGGCAGCGGCTTCCCCCACGAGGATGGCGGCCCGAAGGCCCGGGGGCGCACCATCAACATTCCCCTGCCGCCGCTGACCGGCGACACCGGCTATCTGCAGGTCATTGAACAGGCGGTGCTGCCTATTCTGGAGGATTTCAAGCCGGAGCTGCTCATCAATTCGGCGGGCCAGGACAACCACTATTCCGATCCCATTACCAACATGAATTTTTCCGCCCAGGGTTATGCGCGGCTGACTGCGCTCCTGAAACCGGACATTGCGGTGCTGGAAGGCGGTTATGCCATCAAGAGCGCGCTGCCCTACGTGAATCTGGGCATTGCCCTGGCCATGGCGGGTTGCGATTATTCGGCGGTGCGCGAGCCGGATTATCTGCCCGGTCGCTATGAGGAAAGTAGGAATCTGATGCTGGCCATCGACTATCTCTGCGAGCTGGCCAAAAAGACCTACTTCAGTCCTGAGCCACAGGATTGCATCAGAGAACAGGGCTTTTTTATCAGAGAACGGCGCATCTACTACGACACGGACGATGTGAGCGAAGTGCAGAGGGAAGAGCTGAGGGACTGCAGCAACTGTCCAGGCTGCCGCATAATACGCAGCGCGAGCAGCCGCAGTGGCCCCTGCCTTGGCGTGGAGATTCCCGAAAACGCCTGCCACAGGTGCGAGAGCGAGGCCCTGGCCCTGTTTCAGCGGAAAAACGATGGCTTTGGCTCTGCACAGTTGATGGACCACAAAAATCAGGTGTACACATACCGCCAGCAATGAAGGTCCTGACAATGAACAAAAAACTGCCGATGTCGTGCATTGCCGCGCTGTTGGCCGGCTTTTTTCTGCTCCTCTGCCTTGCCTGCTCCAGACAGCCGTCTCTGCCGCCTTTGGCTGCGGATACCGTGATTCTGGCTTTTGGCGACAGTCTCACCTTTGGCACCGGTGCGCAGCCCGGGCAGAGTTACCCGGCCGTACTGGCCAGGCTGGTGGAACGCCGGGTGGTGAATGCCGGCATTCCGGGCGAAATCAGCGCTCAGGGTCTGCAGCGGCTGCCCGGCGTGCTGGATGAAGTTCAGCCGGCGCTGCTCCTGCTCTGCCACGGCGGCAACGATATGCTGCGCCACCTGAGTCATGAAGAGCTGCGCAGCAATCTGCGGGCCATGGTGGGTCTGGCGCAGAGCCGGGGTATTGCGGTTATGCTGATAGCCGTACCGGAGCCGAGCTTTGCGGTCAAAGCGCCGCCACTCTATGCCGAACTGGCCAAAGAACTGGGGCTGCCTTTGGAGGCAAAAATTCTGGCCAGGATCGAGCGCCAAAGGTCGCTAAAATCCGACCAGATCCACCCCAATGCCGACGGCTACTACCACATGGCCGAAGCCATCGCCCAGGCGCTGCGAAAGCACGGAGCCATCAAGTAAGATGTAAGAACGTCAAGGGTTGTTTACAAAATTCTGGCTGAAAAAATATAGGCAGAGCTTTTCTCCCGGAGTCAAATTTCCCAGTGCTTTGTGAGGTTTGACCCAGTTGTAGTAATTGACGAAACGAGCTGGTGATTTTCTGCGAAGCTCCGGAGACTCGAATTGGTGAGCTGAACCTGCTCATCCTGGCCATTTGGCCATCTGACAGCACTGACAAGGCAGATTGTGCCACGATTGTCTGCTTGAGATGGAACAAAGAACACGCACTGCCATAATGGTCCCTTTGCATGCCCTTCGGAAAATCAACCTCTATTCAGCGGGACTGCCAGGATTGCCGGACTGGAATCGGCCAGTCTTCAGTACTTCTTGGGCAGCGCAATGTTGCGGCCAAAGACACTGAAGGTGTTCTCGACTACGAGCACGGCATTGGCATCGATGGACAGGACGAGCTGCTCCAGGGATCGCAGCCGGAGATTGTCGGTAATGGAGTACACGATGTCCACAGGCTCACCACTGTAGCCGCCCCGCGCCGGGATGACCGTGGCGTAGAACTTGTTGGACTCCATGAGCTGGCCGACAACCTCCCTGGTCCTGCGGGTGATGATGAATACGGACTTACGCTGGTTGAACAGGGACAGGACATATTCGGTGACCATCGAACTGATGAACAGCATGACCAGAGAGGCCACGATAGTATCCGGGCTGAAGCGGGAGAGGGCCAGCAGCATCACCACCGAGTTGGCGATGAAGTAAAAGACCCCGAAACGCAGGCCATACTTGCGATTGAGGATGACGGCCAGAACATCGAGCCCGCCGCCCCCACCATAGGAACGCAGGATGATGCCGCTGCCCGCACCCATGGTGGCCCCGGCGGCAATGGCGGCATACATGCCGTCCTTGATACCCAGATCCAGTTCCACATAGGAGGTCATGAACGCGATGGCGCCCATGGTCAGCAGGTTGAGGCAGAAAAAGCGGCGGCTCACGCCCTTCCAGGCCGCGATGAACAGGGGAACATTGAAGAGGAGGTACCACTTGGAAAGGGACAGCACGGGCAGGGCGTTGTTGGCCACCACCGACAGACCGTACAGCGCACCGGGCACAAAGTCGTTGTGCACGGCAATCCCCTTGTAGCCGATGATGAAGACGAAGGCGCCAAACATCAGCAGAAATGTATTCCAGACAAGAGAATCCGTGATTCTTTTAATATGGTGCCTCATGCCAAACTTCCTTCCACGCTGAAAATTCCATCCACCTCTATGGGCATAGAGGTGCATCATACCGGCCCATACCGGGGCATGCAAGGCCAATGGCGTGGGCGGCACGAATGGCCTGTGCCCGGATGCCGGAAGGGGTGCGCAGCTCTTGCATCGCCCGGGGATTGATCCCCTTTCCCCCATGAGTCTGCAAGAACTCGTTGCAATGCCCCGGCACGCCGTGTATGGATGCCCCATCTCCCCCGCGGGCGGGACGGTACTGTGGCGGCTATATATGGATGTACATACCAGCCCGGGCAGAATCAGGCGATGTTGCCGCCCGTCGGTTTCTGCAAGGCCCCATGCCCGAGCGCCTGCGCAGACCCGGTATGAACAAAGAGATGCAGTCGTGGACCAGCACATCAACTACATCACCCTGGGGGTGACCGATCTGGCGGCCTCACGCCGTTTCTATCAGGAGGTTTTCGGCTGGCGGGAAACAGCGGCGAGCAACGAGCATATCGCCTTTTTCCAGGCGGGCAGCGCCCTGCTGCTGGCGCTATATCCAAAAGACGCCCTGGCCCATGACGCCAAGGTAGCGGACGCATGCGGCAGCGGCTTTCCGCGCTTCACCCTGGCGCACAATGTCGGCAGCCCGGCCGAGGTGGATGCCCTGTTCGCCGCACTGGCCGAAAAAAAGGCGCGCATCCTCAAGCCACCGCAGGCGGTTTTCTGGGGTGGATACAGTGGCTATGTCGCCGATCCTGACGGCTTTTTGTGGGAAATTGCCCACAACCCCTTTCTGGAAAAACTGCGCTGAGCACTTTACGCAGGCCGATTTCAGTCCTGGCCTGCCAATGCCGGTGCTGTGTACTCTCAGGCTGCCGGCACCCTGGGCCTGGATGCCGAAAATATGCCCCACCCGGCCGCGAATACGGGAGTGTCCGCTGACCTGGCTGTTCTTCCTGCTCCAGCGGGCATCGACATCCTTCTGTCGTCTTTTCGCCTCGCTCCGACCTGTCGCTTCTGCACCGGCTTTGAGCTGCTCATTCCCCTTGCGGCTGATGCGTTGCACGGCACATTGACAATACCTCCATCAATGATCTGCCCCTTTGCCGCACGAAATCCGGCCTTATTCAGAAATCGCTCAAAGCGGGCAAACAACTCTTCCACGACCTTGGTCTCTATCAGATTTCCCGGAAAAGCCTTATACGAAATTACCATTTTAACTTGCTGCGGGAAAACCCCAAGTTTATATAAGAACTTGGCAAGCGCGGTTGCATTTGCCCATGCAGGGTATGCAGTTTGCTGTCCATTCTTTTCAACACGCACCACGGAGGCCCTATGCAGAAAGAAAAAACAACAAAATGCCCCATGGAAAAAAACGGTCTGGGTGACCCCCTGCCCAGCAAAAACGCCTGCGTGGGAGACCATCCCCACATCACCTCGGCGGCCGGTGCACCGGTTGAAAGCAATCAGGATGCCATGACCGTCGGGGCACGTGGCCCCATGCTGCTCCAGGATGTCTGGTTTCTGGAAAAGCTGGCCCATTTCGACCGCGAGGTCATTCCGGAACGGCGTATGCACGCCAAGGGCTCCGGTGCCTACGGTGTCTTCACCGTAACCCACGACATCAGCAGGTATAGCAAGGCCAAGATCTTTGCCGAAATCGGCAAGAAAACCGAGATGTTCGCCCGTTTCTCCACTGTGGCTGGTGAACGGGGTGCAGCCGATGCCGAACGGGATATTCGCGGTTTTGCCCTGAAATTCTACACCGAGGAAGGCAACTGGGACATGGTGGGCAACAACACCCCGGTATTCTTCTTCCGCGACCCCCTCAAATTTCCGGATCTGAACCACGCGGTCAAACGCGATCCCCGCACCAACATGCGCAGTCCCAACAACAACTGGGACTTCTGGAGCTCCCTGCCCGAGGCTCTGCATCAGGTCACCATCATCATGAGCGATCGGGGTATCCCCTCTTCCTACCGTTTCATGCACGGTTTCAGTAGCCATGCCTACAGCATGATCAATGCCGACAACAGGCGGGTTTGGGTCAAGTTCCACTTCCGCTCACAGCAGGGCATCTTGAATCTGACCGACCAGGAAGCGGCCGTGGTGGTGGGCAATGACCGGGAAAGCCACCAGCGCGACCTCTACACCGCCATTGAAAAAGGCCAGTTTCCCAAGTGGAAGATGTACATCCAGGTGATGAGCGAAGAGCAGGCCAAGGCCATGCCCTACAACCCCTTTGACCTGACCAAGGTGTGGTACAAACACGAGTTTCCACTCATCGAGGTAGGTGAGTTCGAACTCAACCGCAACCCGGACAACTACTTTGCCGAGGTGGAGCAGGCCGCCTTCAACCCGGCCAACGTGGTCCCCGGCATCAGCTTTTCACCAGACCGCATGCTTCAGGGCCGCCTGTTCTCTTACAGCGATGCCCAGCGCTACCGCCTGGGGGTCAATCACCACCAGATTCCGGTCAATGCACCACGCGGGGTGAAACATCCGCACAGCTACCATCGCGACGGCCTGATGCGGGTGGATGGCAATCGGGGCAGCGAAAACCACTACGAACCCAACAGCTACGGCAACTGGAAAGACCATATCGACCAGCTGCAACCTTCCCAGCGAGCCGATGGTGATATCTACCGCTACGATTTCCGCGAAGACGACCATGATTACTACAGTCAGCCCGGCAAACTCTTCCGGGCCATGAGCCCGGATCAGCAGCAGGTGCTCTTTGAAAACACCGCCCGCAACATGGGTGATGCCACCCTGCAGATCAAGCACCGCTGGATCAATCACTGCTATCAGGCAGATCCGGCCTATGGCGAGGGTGTGGCCAAAGCCCTGCAGATCGATCTCAAGGAGGTGGATCTCAAGTTGCCGCAACGGACCACGCGCGAGGCCAACTACAACGCAAACCACAAGCACCCGGGGCTTGATGTCCCCTCGCAGGATATCGGCAAGAAGCCCTCGGAAAAGGCGGACAACATGGGCATTGACACCAATGTCGATCCCAAAACCCTGATCGAACCGATGGACGATCCGTTTTTGCTGTAAACGCCTCACGTCATCGGTGAAAGAGAATAAGCGGGCCTGTCAAATGGCAGGCCCGCTTATTTCAACAGAATGGAAAAGCTGAATTATTCTTTTTTCGAAACAGAGATACTAAATAAATATATATTTATATTAAAGTACAGAGTATACAAGTTAATATTGTTAGAGTATTTTTTACTTTATCCAATTCAATAGTATCTATATCAGATACACAAATATTTTCTGTTTCTGTAATATTATAAGACATAACATTATTTATATTGATTAATCCTTTCCTTGTAAACTTATTTGCAGACCAGAAGATATACTTTTTCTCATAAAGATAAAATTGGAGTAACGATTCATTTTTGAAAAATTGATTTCTTCAATGAAAAACCAGCAATCATGAATAAGATCTATTATGTTATTAATATTGTTAAAATTATCTATGCATATAATTTTATTCATTTCTCTCTATTGAAACAACTGCATAAGCTGCTGAGTAAACGTTTACATTGCCGGATTTCTGCAGGTATTTTATACACCTCCTGAGGCAAACCTGCAAATTGAATGCACCCTACCCTACTTTGGTCCGCTACAAAAAAAGGCCGGCTCCGCAACTGTGGCAGCCGGCCTTTTCCTGCTCTCTTGCGAGGCTGCTTTCAGTGGCTGAGCTTGACGCCCATGGCCTCGAACATATACAGAATGCCGAAGCCGTACCAACAGGTGTAAAGCACGTAAAAGCCCAAAGCCAGAATCAGCGGAAACAGATATTTGGTGCGGGATTTTGCCTCGATCTGATAGTAGTTGTAGGCTGGTTCCAGGGCCTTGCTGGCCACACTGGCCGTGATGTTGGACTGCTCCAGCTTGCCGGCCTTCTTGAAGTCGGCGGCCAGAGCGTTCACTGTATTGTACCAGGCATAGATAGCCGCCCGTTCGTTCATGCCGGCGTACTTGCCGGAAATATCCGGTCCTTTGTTCTGATACATCAGCTCGGCGTCGTCCACCGCCGCTCCCAACAGCGAGCCCAAATCGCCTTTGACGGCCAGCTTGTTCCCGTTGGCTGTGGCCTGAAAGCCATTTGCGCTCAGCACCTGGGCGGCCTGTTGCGCCAGATCTGCAGCCGGCGCCAGCACCCTGGCCTTGTCCTTGGCATCCCTGTAATCCTTGAAGGTCAGCGTGGCGTCAAGCGCTGTATCTTTAAGCTGGGCTGTCTTGCCCCGCTCATCCTCGATGAAATTCGAGGAGTATTTGGAAAGAGAGTTGAAAAAATTGTCCATGAAGCTCAGGCCGTCGGTCTTGGTTCCGGGTTTCAGATCCGGATAGAGCGGCATGAAAATCAAAACCAGGACAATCACAAAGGTCGAGAGCAGCGCAATGGCTCTCATACGATACTGGGAAGCGGTCAACATCAGCGGGCCTCCTCGCCTTTAAGCTGTTTGAAATTGGAGAAAAAGCAGAAGAACACCCAAACGGCAAAGGCAATGATGATCGCGAAGAAAATCACAGTGCCGATCAGGTCGATAAGCTCGGCCACATTCGAGGACATGTTGAGGATGCTCATGCTGGCGAGCTTGGCCGGCAGGGCGCAGAGCCGGTTGACGAAGCCGGCGCTGACGGTCAGGGCGAAGAAGCCGCGGATGGTCATGCCCGGCACCACCTTGGTCACCAGGGAGCCGATCTGGATACCGATCAGGGAGCCCAACAGCATGCCCATGGCCAGGGTGTAGAACACGAAGCCGTAGATGCCGTACTGGAAGATGGAGTTGTAACCGGCGGTGAACATGATCTGAAAAATATCGGTGCCCACCGTGGTGGCCGAGGAAACGCCCAGGCCATAGACAAACATCGGGAAGGTCAGAAAGCCGCCGCCCACGCCCATGATGCCGGCAGCCACGCCCACGATGAAGCCGCTGAACACCAGGAAGATCCAGGAGATGCGGCGGCCGCCGGGGGTCACGTTTTCGTCGAAGGTGATCATGGGCGGCAGGTTCAGGGACTGCAGCTTCTTGCCCATGGGCGGAATCTCTTCGGCATAGTGCTTGGCGCCCTCTTCCTTCACGGCAGTCTTGTTTCTGGCCTTGAGCCAGTCGGACAGTGCGAAGAAGGCCAGAAAGCCCAGAATGATGACATAGACGCAGGTGATGAAGGTATCGCTCAGAACCGGATTCCTGGCGTAGATCGCCCGGTTCAGGGTGCCGCCGGTGTAGGAGCCTGCAAGCGCGCCGATCAGGAAGGTAACGGCCAGTTTCACGGACACATGCCCCATCTTGCTGTGCAGGACCGAGCCCATGATGCCCTTGGCAAAGATGTGAAACAGGTCGGTGCCGACAGCCAGAATACCCTTCACGCCCGCGCTCATCAGGGCCGGGGCGATGATGAAGCCGCCGCCCGCGCCGATGCAGCCGCTGATCAGACCGGCACAGAGGCCAACCAGAATGGAAGCGCCGAAAATGAGATGGGTGTAGTGGGATGGCCCAAACGCGGTCTTGCCGCCCAGAAAGGTGGGGAGCTGGCCTTCAGCCGCAAAAAGCCAGGTGCAGCCGACCAGTACGGGCACGAGCAAAAGCCCCAGCACCATGAGCCGCTTGCGGCTTTTCAGAATGTTCGTGGACATCGCCAGCTCCCAGCGCGCCTGATACTGCGCCCCGGTCACCATGACCCCGTACAGATACCGGAAAAAATGCATGATACGCTCCTTTTGTATGGCTGTTGATTCAAACCGTGCCGCCACCGGCCCGGTCATGAGCTGTTGTTGTTTTGCCCTGCTGAAGTCGCCTGTGGGCGCAGGCTGCAGCCCTGCAAGCGCTTCCGGAATCGGATATTGGGGCCAGAAGATGACCTGTCAGATCGCGGGAGGGACACGAAACACAGGGGCCGGGCTCCGGCCTGCGCTCAGGAATTCCTGCTCCTGCACCAGATTTTTTGCGGCAGAGACGTGCATGGCGCCATCCAGAATGACTTCTGTTGTTCTTAGCATGAGCCGTGCCAGAGAGGGAAAATTCTGAGTTTATACAAAAAATATAATAAAAACAATAAATTATTCTTTAAAGCCGCCATGGATTGCATCAGAGGCTCCTGTCATGGCACGCTCTGGTAACAGTTTCTAAGCTCTTTTTGGTGACAAGCGGGCAGGAAAAGGGCAAAATGTCACCAAAAGGAAACAGCCAGGGGCCGCGACCTCTTTTACAGCAACGGGAGCGCATAGCACGGGCCGATTCTTTTCCCACAAAAACCATGGACCAACGAACCATCGCCATACTGGAAAAGCAGCGGCAGGATCTGGTGGTGCGCGTGCTGAAAAAGCACGAGGAGGCCGAAGCCGGCCGGCTCCTGACCGAGCGCATTCTTGAGGGGATCAGCGAGTTTTTTCTGATGTTTGACCAGGACTTCAGACTCGTGCAGGCCAACCGGGACTTTGCGCTTGCAGCGACAGCCGGCGGGCCGGATGCAAAGCCCGGCTCCGATCCGGAGGCCGCCGCCAGGCCCGACCCCGCCCGGCTGGACCAGCTCTTTCCTCCAGAAGACGGGCAGTTGATTCGCGCACGGCTTCTGGCCAGAGACCCCCGCAGGCTGGAAACCCGGCTGCTGCTGGCCGGCGGGCCGGTGCCGGTGCGGCTCAGGCCGCAGGTGCACGAGACGCCCGGCGGCCGGGTGCTCTACCTGCTCCTCTGCAGCGATCTGAGCGAACTCCGCCAGCTCATGGCCCGACTTGCGGAGGGCCAGCGCCAGCTCATGCACTCCAGCCGCCTGGCGAGCCTGGGCGAGATGACCGCGGGAATCGGCCACGAGTTGACCCAGCCGCTGAACACCATTCTCCTGTTGGCCCGCAATGCCCTCAAAGTGCTGGACACGCCCCTGTCTCCGCGGCCGGGCCTGGTGCGGGAAAATCTGGAACTCATCGTTGACCGGGCGGAAAAGGCCGGGGATATCATTAACACCATGCGGAGCTTCGGCCGCAAGGTGGAAGGCGAACTGGCGGCTGTGGATGTGGCAGCGCTCCTCAAAAAAATCGTGCAGTTCCTCTCCGGCCAACTGCGCATCCACGGGGTGGATCTGCAGCTCAGGCTTGCCGATGCGCCGCTGCTGGTCTGGGCCATAGAGGTGCGGCTGGAGCAGGTCTTTCTCAACCTGATGCAGAACGCCATTCAGGCCATGGGCGGAACCGAGCGTCCGCGACTCGAGCTCTCGACCCGGCTGGAGGAGCGTCTGGACGTGCGCAGCATGCGCTATGAAACCTGCGTGGTGGTGAGCGTGGCGGACAATGGCTGCGGCATGGACGCGGAGACGCAGACAAAAATCTTCGCCCCCTTCTTCACCACCCGCACGGGCAGTGGCGGCATGGGACTGGGGCTCTCCCTGGTGGACCGGATTGTACGGGAATTTTCCGGATTTATCGACGTGGACAGCCAGCCGGGCTGCGGCGCCCGCTTTTCGGTGTGGCTGCCCCTCTATCAGCCTGAGGAGGAAAAGGAGGCGAGGCCATGAGCACGGCTCTGCCCATTCTGGTGGTGGATGACGACCGCTATCTGCTTTTGGCCCTGCGCCAGACCCTGGAACTGGCGGGCTTTGTGGTCCAGACCTTTGAGCGTTCGCCTGCGGCGCTGGCAGCGGTTTTGGGGCAAAAGGAACATTTCGCTGCCGTGCTGGCCGATATTCGGATGCCCGAGCTGGACGGCATGGCGCTGCTGGCCCGGCTGCATAAGGAGCGGCCCGAACTGCCGGTCATTCTCATCACCGGTCACGGCGATGTGGCCCTGGCCGTGCAGGCGGTGAAGGAAGGGGCCTATGATTTTCTGCAAAAGCCGGTGGACGGGGAGGCGCTTCTGGGCGCCCTGGGCCGGGCCGTGGAACGGAACCGCCTCGTCAAGGAAAATCGGCAGTTGCAGGCCACGCTGGAGGCCAGCCGGGCGGAGCGCACGGCCTTTTACGGTCTGGTGGGCGCGCACCCGGCCATGCGGCAGGTGTACAGACTCATCGAAACCATGGCCACCGCGCCCGACCCGGTGCTCATCAGCGGGGAAACCGGCTCGGGCAAGGAGCTGGCGGCCCGGGCCCTGCACGCGCTTTCCGCCGCGGGCCAGCCCTTTGTGGCCGTGAACATGGCCGCTCTGCCGGCCGAGATGATAGAATCCGAACTCTTTGGTTACGAACGCGGGGCCTTTACCGGTGCGGACAGCCGCAAGGCCGGCAAGTTTGAATTTGCGGGCCGGGGCACCCTCTTTCTGGACGAGATCTGCTCCATGCCGCTGCACCTGCAGGGCAAACTGCTGCGGGTTCTGGAAGAGCGCGCCTTCTGCCGCCTGGGCGGCAATGCGGCCATTCCCCTCGGGGCGCGCGTCATTTCCGCCAGCAACCGCGATCTGGAAGGCGAGGTGGCGAGCGGTCGTTTCCGGCAGGACCTCTATTTCCGGCTCAACGTGCTGCCGCTGAAGATCCCGGCACTGGCGGAGCGGGTCGCGGACATTCCGCTTTTGGCCCGGCATTTTGCCGAAGAGTATGCCCTGCTGCACGGGGATGCCCAGGTCAGGCTGGAGCCTGCCTTTCTGGACGCGCTCAGCCAGCGCTCCTGGCCCGGCAATGTGCGGGAGCTGAGGAACCTGGTGCGCCGGCACTGCATTCTGGGCGGACAGGCGCAGCAGGACAAGGCGATCGGCGCTCCGGCGGCAGCCCTGCCCGCGTCCGGCCCGCTTTCCACCTGGAAAGAGCACATGGAGCGCGAGGAAAAGCGCTACCTCATCGAGGCGCTGGCGCACGCCGGCGGCCAGGTGAGCGCGGCCTGCCGGATTCTGGGACTTTCCCGCAAGAGCGTGTACGAGAAGGTCAGGCGCCTGGGCATTGACCTGGAAGGACTCCGACAGAACAGGGCCGGCAAGAACGTTACTTGACGAAGCCTAGGTTTTGCCGCATTGTGTGAAAGCCTGCGCATGGCAGGCGCAATCCGTTTCCCGTGTTCAAGGAGGAATTGAACCCATGTTTGACGATACCCGTAGGCGTTCCAAGGCTCTGCTCCTGGCCCTGTGCCTCTCGCTGCTGCCTTGCTCTTTCCAGCCGCTGCCCGCTTTTGCCGACGATGCGGCGGACATTGCCATTCTGGATCGCACCGCCAAGGCCTTTTCTTCGGTCGTGAAAAAGGCCGGCCCGGCTGTGGTGCAGATTGTGGTGGAGAAGAACGCGACTCTGGGCGATCTGCGGCAAACGCCCTTTGACGAACTCTTCAGCGATCCCTTTTTCGAGCAGTTCTTCGGCCGCCAGTTCGGGCAGCGGCAGCCCCGCGGCAGGGACCGCATCATGAAACAGCAGGCCGCCGGTTCCGGTTTCATCATCTCGGCGGACGGCTACATCCTGACCAACCACCACGTGGTGGCAAAGGCCGACACCATCACCGTGCGGCTGGCGGACGAGCGCGAATTCAAGGCCAAGGTCGTCGGCACCGACCCGCAGACCGACGTGGCGCTCATCAAGGTGGCAGGCCAGAACCTGCCGGTGCTGCCCCTGGGCGATTCCGACAGCCTGGAAGTCGGCGAATGGGTGATTGCCATCGGCAGCCCCTTCCAGCTCAGCAAAACCGTGACTGTGGGCGTGGTCAGCGCCAAGGGCCGCAACCGCATGGGCATGGCTGACTATGAAAATTTCATCCAGACCGATGCGGCCATCAACCCCGGCAACTCCGGCGGTCCGCTGCTGAATATCCGCGGCGAGGCCATTGGCATGAACACCGCCATTTTCTCCCGCAGCGGCGGCTACATGGGTATCGGCTTCGCCATCCCCATCAACATGGCGAAGAACATAGAGCAGCAGCTCCGCTCCAGCGGCAAGATCACCCGCGGCTGGCTGGGCGTGATGATTCAGGACGTGGACGAGGAACTGGCCAGGCAGTTCGGCAGCGGTGAGCGCCATGGCGCGCTGGTCTCCGAGGTCAGCCCCGGCTCGCCTGCGGAAAAGGGCGGCCTGCAGCAGGGCGATCTGATTGTGGCCATGAACGGCCGGAAGGTGGACAATGTCTCCGACCTGCGCAACCGCATCGCCGAAACCCAGCCCGACACGGAGGTGTCCCTGCGCGTGCTGCGTGACGGCCAGGAGAAGACGCTGAGCATGCGGATCGGCAGCCAGCCGAAAGACCTGGCCAGTGGCGATCGGCAGAGAAGCAGGAGCGGCATGGGCAGCGGCATACTCGACAGCATGGGGCTGTCCCTGCAGGATCTGAGCGACGATGTGGCCCGACAGTTCGGCTACGATAAAAATCAGGGCGTGCTGATTGCCAGCGTGGAGCCGGGTTCCGTGGCCGAGGCCGCCGGCCTCGAAAGTGGGCAGATTGTCGAGGAAATCAACCGCAGCCGCGTCCGCAGCATCAGGGATGTGCCCAAGGCCCTGGCCATGGGCAGAGACGGCAAGCAGGTGCTTTTGCGCGTGCGCAGCGAGGCTGGAAGCCGTTATATTGTCCTGCGGGCCGAATAAACGGTTCATAAGACCAATGGCGGGGCCCTGGATCCGCCCCGCCCCAACCGGCAGGAGACGCCATGGAACTGACAGAAAAAGCGGACAAGAAATTCAAGTGGTCGGCAATTCCGGAATTTTGCGGCAAGTGGCTTGCTGCCGCGCTCTTTCTCATGATTCTGGCCCAAACCGCCCACCTGCTGTTCCGGGGTGAGGCCTACTGCCCCAATGAAGGTTGTCGCATCGTGGACGAGCAGTCGCCCCTGTCGCCGATTGTGACCAATGTCGGCGGGCTGCTCTACTTCGCCATACTGTTTCTGCTCTTCCGGGCCGCGCGCAAACGGCCGGAAGGCGGCGGCGCGGCCCGCTTTCTGCTGGCCCCCTGCCTGCTGGCCGGCATGGCGGCGGAAGGCGTGCTCTCCATCTTTCAGGTGCAGACCGGTGCCTTTTGTGCGTACTGCTGCACCATTCTGGCCGGGCTTTTCCTCATCAACCTCTGTCTGGGCAAAAGGCAGGCGCTGAACGCCATCTTTACCTTCTGCGGCGTGGCTGTGGCCGCCTTTCTGCTGACCTCGCCCAAGGGCGAGGGCCCCATTGCGGCCGCCCAGAGCATCAGGGCCGGTACGCAGTTCGTCAAGACCGGGCCCGAGGGCAGCGATATCCGCTATTTCTTCTTCAAGGAATCCTGCAAATACTGCAAGCCGGTGCTGGACGAGCTTATGCAGGACAACAACGCGACCCTGCGCCTGAATCCGCTGGCCGAGCTGAAAAAAATGGAATTTCCAGAGGCCACGCCCCAGAGCGTCTTTGTCCCGGAGGCCAACCGGCTCTTCCTGCGCGGGCTGGGCATCAACTCCGTGCCCGTGCTCCTGGTGCAGCGGGCCAACGGCAGCATGAGTCTGTACATGGGCGTCAGCCAGATCGGGGAGTACCTGCAGGAAGGCGTGAGCGAAGTCGCTCCCGGGACGCCGGCCATGAACAAGGCTCCGGCGCCTGCGGCCGACGATCTGGAGCCCATAGACCCGAAGAGCGGGGAGCCGATGCCCCAGCAGAGCGAGCCTGCAGCCGAACAGAAGCCGGAAGACTCCCCGCCGTCGCCGCCCGAAGCGCCGTCGGAGGCCCAGGCGCCGGAGAGCGGGCAGCCGGCGGATCCGCCCGGTGCCGACCCGGCCGAAACGCAGTCTGCGACCACGGAAAATTCCGCCACACCGGAGCCTGCCGGGCAAGCCGGCCAGACCTCGTCCCAGTCGGTGGAAAGCCCGGGCCTGCCGCCCTCCGACAAGGACAGCTGCAGCATTGACAAGGACTGTAACTGAACAGGACACACACCGTCCACCCTGAAAAACACTGACAGGAGAACAGCATGGCAAGCATAACCCTTCAAGGCAATAAACTGGAAACCGCAGGCACGCTGCCCGCAATCGGCTCGGCCGCGCCGGACTTCAAACTGCTGAACGGCGAACTGGGCGAGGTCTCGCTCAAAGACTACCAGGGTAAAAAGCTGGTGCTCAACATCTTCCCAAGCATCGACACCGGCGTGTGCGCAACCTCGGTACGGCGCTTCAATCAGGAGGCCGCCAAACTGCCGGGCGTGCAGGTGCTCTGCATTTCGGCCGACCTGCCCTTTGCCCTGGGCCGCTTCTGCGCCGCCGAGGGCATCAAGAACGTGGCCACGCTCTCGGCCTTTCTGGACCCCTTCCGCAGCCCCAGCTTTGGCCAGGATTACGGCGTCCGTATGGTCAGCGGCCCGCTTCAGGGTCTGCTGTCCCGGGCCGTGGTGGTCATCGATGCAGGCGGCAGGGTCGTCCACACCGAGCAGGTGCCGGAACTCACCCAGGAACCGGACTATGATGCGGCCCTGGCTGCCCTCCGGTAATTTCCCGGAATCACCACAATAACAAACGGGGGCGTCCTGCAGGACACCCCCGTTTTTTTGTCTGGAGGCAAAATGCACGAAATCAGGCTGACCCCGAAAACGGAAATCGACGCGCGCATCCGGCACCTGCAGGCGCAACTTGCCGAAGAGGGCGTGGACGCTGCGCTCATCATCCATCACACAAACATGTTTTATTACAGCGGCACTTCCCAGAGCGGCCATCTCCTGATTCCACGGCAGGGTGAGCCGCTCCTCATGGTGCGCCGGAGCTTCGGGCGTGCCAGGGCGGAATCGCCGCTTGCCCAGATTCTGGACGTGCAGAGTCTGAAACTCCTGCCCGCGCTCCTGGCCGAATACGGCTGCGCGAGCGAGCGCGTAGGCCTTGAACTGGACCTTTTGCCGGTCAATCTCTATCACCGTTACCTTGGCCTGTTCCCGAACACCGAATTTGTCGACATCTCCATGCTGACCCGGCGGCAGCGCATGATCAAATCGCCGTACGAAATCGAATTGCTGGAAGCCTCGGCCGCGGTGCTGGATGCGGTCTTTGCCAAGGTGCCCGCATGGCTGCACGCCGGCATGCCCGAGCTGGAACTGGCAAGTCGCTTCGAGGCCGGCATGCGGCAACGGGGTTTTGGCGGCGGCGCGCGGATGCGGAGCTTCAATCAGGACTTTTTCATGGGCAATGTCCATGCCGGCAAAAGCGCTGCGGTGCCCAGTTTTTTTGACGGCCCGGTGGGTGGCCCCGGCACCTCCCCCGCCGGCAATCCGCAGGGCGCAGGCTGGGGCTGCCTGCAGCGGAACGAGCCGGTCTATATCGACTATGCGAGCTGCATCGACGGCTATATTGCGGACGAAACCCGCATGTTCTGCGTGGGCAGAATGCCGGAGGACATGCGGGCCGCCTACGAGGCGGCGCTGGCCGTGGAAGCGGCGGTGCTGGCCAGGGCCCGGCCCGGCGTGCTGTGGGAGGAACTCTACCAGCGTGCGCTGGAGGTGGTGGCGGATACCGGCCTGGGCGACTTTTTCATGGGCCCTGGCCCGGACAGGGTGCGCTTCGTGGGGCATGGCGTGGGGCTGGAACTGGACGAACTGCCGGTGCTGGCCCCCAAACTGCGCCAGCCACTCGAAGCGGGCATGGTCTTTGCCCTGGAGCCGACCTTTGTCTTTCCCGGCGGCGCGGTTGGCATCGAAAACACCCATCTGGTCGAGGCCACAGGCATCCGCACCCTGACTCGCGCGCCCCGGGAAATCGTATGCGTGAGCTGAAAACGAAAAGCTTTTCCGAACCGCCCCAGGAGGATCTGCCGGCCATCTTCCGGCTGCTTGAAGAGGCGCTTTCTGTGTATGGCGGGAGAGGAATGAGAGGAATTGAGCCTGCTTATCCAGGCGAGTATTTTGTGAAGGATGAAACGGTAGCTTATCGTGCAACAATTGAACCTGAAAAGAAATAAGAAAGCACTATGGCCTTTGTGAATGAGTGGATTTCAGAAGAAGATATGGAAAAGTACCATCTCCGTGAGATCAGAAAAAAAATGGTAGCCGATAGGGGCCGCCCTGACTGGGTACGCGACCGGGAACGGGACATGTACCTGATGCAAGTCCGTGGTTTGGGACAGGCGAATGAGTACGAGGTATGGCTGCTCTATGCGCGGGGAAAGTATGCCGCTGTACGGATTTACTGCGCCGGATCGAAACGTCTCGACGATGGAACACTACATAGGCGTTGGCGTTTTGTGGAATTCCATAAGAGCCTGCGTTGTCCCTTTCCCGAACCGCCTCAGGAGGATCTGCCGGCCATTTTCCGGCTGCTTGAAGAGGCGCTTTCGGTGTATGGCGCGGAAGGAATGAGGGCGATTGAGCCTGCTTATCCCGGGGAGTATTTTGTAAAGACTGACCCTGTAGTTTATCGTGCGACAATTGAACCTGAAAAGAAATAAGGAAGCACTATGGCCTTTGTGAATGAGTGGATTTCAGAAGAAGATATGGAAAAGTACCATATCCGTGAGATCAGAGAAAAAATGGTAGCCGATAGGGGCCGCCCTGACTGGGTACGCGACCGGGAACGGGACATGTACCTGATGCAAGTCAATGGTTTGGGACGGGATAACGAGTACGAGACATGGCTGCTCTATGCGCGGGGAAAGTATGCCGCTGTACGGATGTATCGCATTGGCGGTGACATCCATGAAGATAAAACGGAAGATATACGCTGGTGCTTCCAGGAATTCGATAAAGGCCTGTTTTGCCCCTTTCCCGAACCGCCCAGGGAGGAACTGCCGGCCATGTTCCGGCTGCTTGAAGAGGCTCTTTCAGTATATGGCAGGAGGGGAATACGATACAGCGGCGACCTGGTGGCTTTTCATGTAACGCTTGAATTTGAAAAGAAATAAGGAAGCACTATGGCCTTTGTGAATGAGTGGATTTCAGAAGAAGATATGGAAAAGTACCATATCCGTGAGATCAGAGAAAAAATGGTAGCCGATAGGGGCCGCCCTGACTGGGTACGCGACCGGGAACGGGACATGTACCTGATGCAAGTCAATGCTTTGGGACGGGATAACGAGTACGAGACATGGCTGCTCTATGCGCGGGGAAAGTATGCCGCTGTACGGATTTACTGCGCCGGATCGAAACGTCTCGACGATGGAACACTACATAGGCGTTGGCGTTTTGTGGAATTCCATAAGAGCCTGCGTTGTCCCTTTCCCGAACCGCCCCAGGAGGATCTGCCGGCCATTTTCCGGCTGCTTGAAGAGGCGCTTTCGGTGTATGGCGCGGAAGGAATGAGGGCGATTGAGCCTGCTTATCCCGGGGAGTATTTTGTAAAGACTGACCCTGTAGTTTATCGCGCAACAATTGAACCTGAAAAGAAATAAGGAGGCAAAAGATGGCACTGGAAATTCCTGTGAGCGTGGTTTCGTAATGTGCTCCAGGTGGGAGTTCCCCGCCCCTCACTGCTGGTCCGGACTGAATGGCGGCAACTGCGGGAACAGGCCGCATGAAGCCCCTTACGCCTTTTGTCCGCCGGCTGCTCCGGATAAAATCCGGTCGATGTCGCCCGTGAGTTTGTTCTTGTAGTACTTGACCCGGGCCGGATTGCCCATGATCATATCGAGCTGGCGGGTGTGCAGGGTGAGGTAACCCAGAATCTTCAGCCGCTCCAGCATATAGTTCTGATTCCGGCCCTCGATTCTGGCATCCATGTGGTCGCCGTTGGCACTCGCGTGGAAGTCGTAGCGCTCCAGAATCTCCTGAATGAAACGCACCCGGCCCAGACAGCGCTCGTAGTCTGCCGCGCCGCCCTTGAAGGTGAAGCGCACGTAGTTTTCCGGCTTGCGCTCGCTGACCATGGCCTCCATGGTGCAAAAGTGGTAGCCCAGGCGCGAGTTCAGGGTGCAGAAGTGCTTTGAAATCATGAAGTAGTTGCGCTCCGCATACTTGCTCTGGGCGCCGGCAACCAGGTTGGTGTTCATGGTGGAACGCACCAGAATGCTGGTCATGCCCCCGCCGTCCATGGCCGGCGGGCCGTCCCAGGGGATGGCGACAAAGCCGTCCCAGAAGGCCAGCATGGGAATGCTGGCGATGTCGTCCAGCTTCACATACCTGCCCGGCACCTCGTGGGCGAAGCCGTCGTCCAGATTCAGAATCCACCAGTTCATGGGCACCCGGTAGTGGAGCTGCTTGCTGGCCAGTTCGGAAAAGCGGTGATCCTTGCCGAAGTTGAACATCTCCACCACGGCTTTCTCGTGGATGAAGCGGGTGATGTCGTGGAAGGTGCTGCACTTGTCGGGTCGAAAATCGCGGGATTCCGGATCGACCAGGGTCAGGGGGATGATATGGCGGCTGGCCTGCAGCAGGGTCTCGTAGATGGGGCTGCCCTTCATGGGCGCGATCTCGGCGCGTTTCCATTCGAGCAGGGGCGCGATGCTGCCCAGATAGACCCGGCCCAGATCAGCGGCTACGGTGACCAGTTCGCCGTTTTCCACATTCGTCATGGCCGTGGCCACGCCAAAGATGGCCGGAATGCCGAATTCGCGCGCCACATTGGCCAGATGTCCGGCAAAGCCGCCACGCTCGGAAATGACCGCCGATGCGCGGGCCACAAGCGGCGCCCAGGTAGGCAGGGCCTGGGCCACGACCAGTACCGCCCCTTCCGGAAACTGCAGGATATCCGCTTTCTTGGCCACCTTGAAGACCCGGCCCGAGGCAGTGCCGGGACTGACATTGATGCCCTTGTCGAAGAGCAGGGAATGGTCGAAACGGCTCAGGTTCAGTTCCTCGACCGGCAGCACGGCTTCCATCTGCTGGAGCGGCCGGGACTGCAGGAAATACAGCTCCCCTTCCCTGGTGATCGCCCACTCGATGTCCTGTGCGGTCTCGTAGTACTCCTCGATCTGAATGGCCGCGTCGGCCAGCTCGCGAATCTTCTCGGGGCTCAGCGAGGGCGCTCCCACCAGGGACTCGTCGGTTTTGGCACGGATGCAGCCGTCGGATTCGTAGCACTGCACCAGAAAATCCTTGTTCCGCACATCCTGCCGCTCGATGGTCAGATGCTCGTCCCGCGCCACCACGAAGAGATCGCAGAGCGCGTCGCCGTCCACCACCCCCTTGGGCAGCCCCCAGACGGAGTTGATGTAGATGCGGTCGTCTCTCCGGTCAAGGGGGTTACGGGTGTAGACCACGCCGCCGGCCACGGCGTCCACCATGGCCAGGCAGCCCACGCACATGGCAATGTCCTTGTCGCGGAAGCCCCTGTTAAGTTTGTAGGCAATGGCCTGCGGGCTGTACTTGCTGGCCACCACCTGCTTGTAGGCGTGGAAGAACTGCTCGAAGCTCACGTTCAGCTCGCTTCGGTACTGGCCGGCAAAGGAGCTGTTTTCCGCGTCTTCGCCGTGGGCGCTGCTGCGCACCGCGAGTCTGAGCTGCGGGCCCCTGTATTCCTTCTTCAGCTTCTCGAAGGCCGCCATGACCGCATTGTAGAGCGGCTCCGGTATGCCGGCGGCCAGAATGCGCTGACGAATCTGGGAACTCACCAGATCCGGATTACGGTCCAGATCGGTGCCAGCCACCTGAAAGAGGCGGTCCACCTCCTTCTGCAGACCGTCTGTCCGCATGAAGAGTTCGTGGGCCGCGGCGGTGACCACAAAGCCCGGCGGCACCCGCATCCTGAGCCGGTTCTTGATGTCGCCCAGGTTCGCCATCTTGCCGCCCGCCACATCCATCATGTCGCTGGTCACCGCCTCCAGGGGAATGACCAGACGGCGGTCGCTCAGTTCCTTCTTCTGCAGCCACAGCGCATCGATCCGGCTCTGAATGGCGGTAAAGGCCTCCCGCAGGGCCTCGTACCTGCCGGGCGCGATGCGCTCCATGTGGCTGATCATGCTGAACACATTGATGGATACCGTGCCGCACGCCTTCTGGACAAAGGAAAAGCTGAAGGGTTCGGCGCCCTGGAGCGCCTTTTCAATTTCCGCCATGGATTCCAGGGTCTTGGTGTTGGCGGCGAGCAGTTGGCGGAAACTGTAGTAGCGGGCCTTGAAGGTGATCTGCAGTTTTTCGACTGCAGCGGCGTCCAGCCTGGGGCTGTCGTCGTCTCTGGTCGAACCGAAGGTTTTTCTGAACCAGTTGGACAGGCTGTGCAGCATGACGCGCCTCCAGGGGGCTTTTTCAGGCCAGGCCAGCACTCAACTGGCGCTCGTTGATCTGCTTTCTGGCATAGGCGTCTTCTATCTTGTAGAGCAGTTCTTCCAGATTCACGGGCTTCATCAGGTAGTCGAAGGTGCCCAGCTTCATCAGCTCCAGCGCGTCGTCCACACTGGTGTTGCCGGTCAGCATGATGACCTCGATGAGCGGATTCGCCTGCTTGATGGCCGCAAAGGTTTCGGAACCCGACAAACCGGGCATCTGCTGGTCCAGGAGCACCACGTCCGGCGGATCGCTGTGCACCAGCTCCAGGGCCGCCTCGCCGCTGTCGGCGGCATTGACGACAAAGCCGCGCACCCTGAGCTGGCGGGCCGTGGCTTCGCGGAAGATGTCCTCGTCGTCCACCAGAAGAACCTTGAATTTTCTGTCCATGATTTATGCTGCCTCTTGGGGATTGATGGGGCAGGTGAAATTGTTGGGCAAAAGCACGGTAAAGGTGCTGCCTTTGCCGACAATGCTGCTCACCTTGATGACGCCGCCCAGATATTTGACAATGCTGGCGGCTATGGAAAGCCCGAGCCCGGTGCCGTAGGCCCCGCCCTTGGTGGTGAAAAAGGGGTGGAAAATGCGCTCCAGATTTTCGGGCGGAATACCCCGGCCCGTATCGGCAATGTGGATGGCCAGCATCCTGTCTTCCATGCCGGTGCTGATGGCAATGACGCCGCGCTCCTCGCCAATGGCGTCCGCCGCATTCAGAAGCAGGTTGCCGATAACCTGTCGTATGGGTTCGGCCTCGGCCAAAACTGCCGGCAAATCCGGGTCCAGGTCGAGCTGAATATCCAGATTTCTTTTGGTTTTCAGCTCCACCTTCCGCAGCCGGGCCAGGGTGTTGCTCACCTGTGCGTTGAGGTCGCAGGGCTCTGACTGCGGCACCCGTGCCTTGGCCATTTCCTGCAGCCGTCTCGTGATGCCCTTGGCCCGGGTTGCGGCCTTGTCGATAACGGCCAGCTCCTTTTCCAGCGCCTCGCGGCTGTGATCCAACTCGAATTCCGGGGTGAACATGTCGCGGATGACGCCGCTCTCGGCCATGATGATGGCCAGGGGATTGTTGATTTCATGGGCCACACCCGCAGCCAGTTCGCCGATGGAGGCGAGCTTGGAGGCATGCACCAGCATTTCCTGCAGCCTGCTGCCCCTGTCGGCCATGCGCCGGGCATCCTGCATCAGTTTGCTGATGGTAAAGGTGATGAGGAGGGAAAACAGGAGCGTGATGGCGATCAGGCTCCAGAGCAGCACGCGGCGGGCGTGATACATTTCAGCCATGGCCACCGGGAGCGGCTGCGAGAGTTCCAGCAGCCATGGCGCTTCGGCAAGCCGGATGCGGGCGCTCAGGACCGGTTCATCGTCTGTCATCCGCTCCCGTACCTCCGCTTCTTTGGAGGAACCGGAGGCGCTCTGGTCATGCAGCAGGGACCTGTGCACAGTGTCGTCAGGCGCCGGGTTCGCCAACACTTCGGCCAGGCGGTCGGGATTCAGACTGGCGAAAAGGATGTCGTTTCGACCGTCCAGGGTGCGACGCACTGCCACGATGCCCTGCTGTACCTCTCCCTCCTCCGTGTGGATATCACCTATGCAGTAGCTGCGGCTGCCGTCGAAAAGAGCGCCCAGCCAGGGAGCGAGGCCCAGGGTTTTGCCCTGCTCCGGCACAGGGCCCGCATAGGCCCGCACCGTGCCGCCCGCATCCAGAAGCCCCAGACCCGTGAAGTCTTCGTGCAGCGCATTCAGGCGTTTCAGGCCGGCGGCCAGCCCGTCCTGCGAGGGTGCCTGGCTCAGGCTGGGATCGGGCAAAAGGGTGGAGAGATTGCTCACCCGGGCCTGCAGGTAGAGGTCCAGGGCATTTTTCTGATTGTCGGCCAGAGTGGCCAGTTTCAGGATGGCGCTGTTTTTCAGGGAATGGGTGAGCTGGTGGTGGAAATACGCAGCCAAAAGCGCGTTCGGCAGGAGAAAGCCGATAATCAGGCCAATGGTCAGCTTGCGTTGCAGCCGCCTGAAGCGCTGGCCCATCTGCTGACGGTTGGCTTCGCTGTACACATAGGCATGGATGGATTCTCTGGGCGCCCTGGTCGTACTCGGATTGTCCTGCAAGAGGCTCATATCCCAGACTCGCATACGCATCCCTCCGGTGGGAGTACATAATTGCCGGGTTTGCCGGCTCAGGCCAGACCTTGCTTCTTGTTGTAGGCCTGGGTGATGGTGTCCAGCAGCTCGTTGATGGGCACCGGTTTCATGATATAGTCGAAAGCGCCCAACTGCATGCCCTTCATGCCAAATTCCATGGAGGCGTGGCCGGTGAGCATGATCACCTCCACATTCGGCGCAATCTGCTTGGCTGCCTTGAGCGTGTCCACACCGTTCATGTCCGGCATCTTCACGTCCAGAACCATCACGTCGAATTCCTTTTCCCGGAGCAGGTCCAGCGCTGCCGTGCCGGTGCCCGCGCCGCAGGCCTCCAGTTTGCGAACCTTCAGTCTTTTGATGATCGTTTCGCGGAAATCTTCTTCGTCATCGACAATGAGCACCCGTATCGCTTCTGCCATTACGGCCCTCGGTGTTTGAATGAAAAAAAGAAAGTAGAAAAACTTTTCCTAATGTACCCAGAACAGCCGCCTTTCCACCAGATTTTTTGTGATGCTCCAAAAAATAACGGCACCGGGGCTCATGGCGCCCGCCAATACACCCTGTTCTCCATCCCCTGTTTCCCCTGGATGGCGGGCCGCCCCATGGGGCAAGACCCTGGTGCCTTTGACAGGGAAAACACGGCATTGGCTGGAAGGATGCTTCTGACAATCAGCATCTGGTGGCAAATTGCCGAGAGGACGCGATACGTTGAGCCGGGTATCAGAGAGCACTTCAAAAGGTCCACGGAAATCAAGAACCCGGACTTTAGCAACAACGAGGATGCCAAGCCGCCTGTGGGCCATGATCTGTCTGAAAATATGAGAGTCTGTTGCAGAACAGTCTGTTTTCCGGATATTCGGCAGGCGAGTGGTTTTTATCCGGCAGCGCTCTCACAGACGCTGTCCAGGCGCTGGGCGCTCGCGTTCGTGCCCGTTTGTCTGCAAGCCTGGCCTGGCACGCCGGAACAGGGGCACGATCAGCACAGGCCGCTCATGCAGACCGCCTTGCCAGGACTGGCTGCCCTGATTTCGCCGATAAGATAGGCTTTTTCACCAAAGGCCTCGAACTGCTGCATGAGGTCTTCCACCTCCCTGGCTCCAACTATGGCAATCATGCCGATGCCCATGTTGAAGGTGCGGTACATTTCCAGCGGGCTCACCTGACCCTTGTCCTGCAGATAGCCGAAGACCGGGGGCACCGGCCAGGAGCCGGGCTCGATCTGGGCCACACAGCCGGTCGGCAGCACCCGGGGGATATTGTCCAGAAAGCCGCCGCCGGTGATATGCACCAGCCCGTTGATCCGGTGGCGGCGCAGGGTGTTGACCAGTGTCTCCACATAGATCCTGGTCGGGGTCAGCAGCTCCTCACCCACAGTACGGCCCAGCTCGGCCACGTAGTCGTCGACCTTTCTGCCCTCGGTTTCAAAAAAGATTTTCCGTGCCAGGGAATAGCCATTGGAGTGCAGGCCGCTCGAGGCCAGCCCGATGATTTTATTGCCCACCCGGATATCGCTGCCGTCGATGATCATGTCGCGGTCGCAGATGCCCACGGCAAAGCCGGCCAGGTCATAGTCGCCCGGTTGATAGAGCCCCGGCATTTCCGCGGTCTCGCCGCCAATCAGCGAGCAGCCTGCCTGCCTGCAGCCCTCTGCAATGCCCCGCAGGACCTCGGTCGCCTGATCCAGCTCCAGCGCGCTGCTGGCAAAATAGTCGAGAAAAAAGAGCGGCTTGGCTCCGCAGACCACCACGTCGTTCACACACATGGCCACCAGATCGATGCCAATGGTGTCGTGCCGGTTCATCAGCTTGGCGACAGCGAGCTTGGTGCCCACACCATCGGTGGACGACACGAGCACCGGATTGTTCACGTGCTCGCCGCTCAGGCTGAAGAGGCCGGAAAAACCTCCCAGATCGCTCAGCACGCCGCGTTTGTGGGTGGCAGCGACCAGCGGTTTGATGCGCTCGACAAAGGCGTTGCCCCTGTCGATATCCACGCCGGCCTCTGAATATTTCCGGAATACTTGCTCGCTTGTCATGTTCACAGTATGTATGCGATTGTCTGATGGGCGTGCCGCGCTTTCCCTGTTCTGCCCGGCAGTCAAAGAATTTGTACCGATTCTTCCGTGTCCTTGTCAACTGTTTTGCGCGTTTCAATCCAGGCTCTTCCTTTCCTTGTCCGGGAAAGGCGGTTTCGACTTTTTTATCTGCAAGTTCAGGGGGTTCAAATGGAAACAAAAGGATTGCTCATGGTTTTCACCGGCACGGGCAAGGGCAAGACCACGGCCGCTCTGGGCATGGCCCTGCGCGCCTCCGGGCACGGACTGCCGGTCTGCGTCATCCAGTTCATCAAGGGCAACTGGCGCTACGGCGAGCTGGACGCCTTGCCAAAGCTGGGCGTGGAGCTGCATACCATGGGCCGGGGCTTTACCTGGAAATCCGACAATCTGGACGAAGACCGGCGGCTGGCCCTGGAAGGCTGGAACTTTGCCCGGGAACGCATGGGTTCTGGCCGGTACCATATGATCATTCTGGACGAGTTCACCTATCTTCTGCACTACCGGATGCTGGATTTGGCGCCGTGCCTGGAAACGCTGGCCCAGCGCGATCCTGCCCTGCACCTGGTCATCACCGGCCGCTACGCGCCAGAGCCCCTGATCGAGCTGGCCGATCTGGTGACCGAGATGCAGGCCGTCAAGCATCCCCTGCAGCAGGGCATCAAGGCTCAGCGGGGCGTGGAATTCTGAGAGCTGCCTTGATCCCGGACTGGACCGTATTACACTATGCACAAACGAGCGAACCATGACACCTGAAGCCCAGGAGGACAAGATGCCCCAGGACTACTCCGCCCGTATTCGCAATCCCGGCACCGCCGCCGTGCTCAGCGCCCTGCTGCCGGGTCTTGGCCAGATCTACAACGGCACCTTCTGGCGTGCCCTGCTCTGGCTGCTTATCACGCCCGGCCTCTGGCTGGGCACCGGCGGCCTGCTGGGCTGGCTCTGCCACGTGGTCGCCGCCGTAACCGCCTACAATTTCGCCCAGAGGCACCCGTATCACTGAGCTGCCCTGCTATCGGGCTTCAGGCCATCAGAAACTGAACCTTTCCTGCGGCATCCGCCGGCAAAGGGTACGGGCATCAGGCCCGAACCGCGCCGCGCGGGCGATAAAAATGGCCGGCCTTCCACCAGGAAAGGCCGGCTTGTGCAGCGAAACGAGCGGTGAGATTACAGCTTCCCGGCGGCTGCCACCGCCCTTTTGAAGCCTTCCGCCGAGGCGCGAATCACCTTTTCCTCCACACAGAAGGCCAAGCGGATATGACCGGCCAGCCCAAAGCTACGGCCCGGCACCGCAAGGATGCGCTCGTCCTGCAAGAGGGCGCAGAACCTGGCGTCGTCGGCAATCGGCGTTTTGGGGAAGAGATAGAAGGCGCCCTTGGGCCGCACGTATTCGAGGCCGGCGGCATCCAGGACCTCGCAGAAGGCGGCGAGTCGCTGTGCATACACACCGCTCTCCACCGCCGCGCCGTCCAGCCGCGCCACCACGCGCTGCATCAGGGCCGGGGCGTTGACAAAGCCCAGGATGCGCAGACCCAGAATCAGGGCCGAGAGCAGCGCCTCCTTGTCTTCCATGTCCGGATGCACGGCGATGTAGCCGATGCGCTCGCCCGGCACCGAAAGCTCCTTGGAAAAGGAGGAGGCCACAAGCGTGTTGGTCGAAGCCTGCATGAACGGCGCCACCGTGTTGTTGTCAAACACGATGTTCCGGTAGGGCTCGTCCGCAACCATGAAAATGCGGTGACCGAACTTCCTGCTCGCACGGTCCAAAAGGGCGCCCAGTTCATTCAGGGCCGCGGCCGGATAGATCTGGCCGGTCGGGTTGTTCGGGCTGTTCAGCAGAACCACCTTGGTTTTTGGCGTCAGCGCGGCTTCGATGGCGTTCAGATCCAGGTTGAACTGTGCGTCGCATGCCACAGTCTTGAGCACGCCGCCGTGATTGTCCGCATAAAAGCCGTACTCCACAAAGTAGGGCGCTGGCACCAGCACCTCGTCGCCAGGGTCGAGCACGGCCTTGAAGATGACATTCAGCGCGCCGGCCGCACCGCAGTTCATCACCACATCCGTGCCGGCGAGCTTCAGCCCCTGCTCTCTGGAAACCCGGGCCGCCACGGCCTCACGGGTGGCCATGAAGCCGGGATTCGGCATATAGCTGTGCACCCCGGGCCTCTCCTCGGCCGCCACCTGTTGCAGGATCTGGGAAAAGCGGGCCGGCGGCGGCACGTCCGGATTGCCCAGGCTGAAATCATAGACATTGTCCACGCCGAACTGCGCCTTCATGCGCAGGCCCTCTTCAAACATCTTGCGAATCGTGGACGACTTTTCGTTCATTTCGCGCATCTTTCTGGCAATACCCATATCTGCCTCCTTGCAGGGATGAAAGGGGGGATGCAAAGCGCCCGCAGGCGGCCGCCCATTCCCGCTGTTCCCGGTCTTCAGACAGGCGAGAGCCGCTGGGGCGCACGGGAACCGCGGCTTCTGCAGCCTCTGGCCTCGCCATGCCGCCGCAGGTCCACAAGATAGCCGGAATGCCTGCGAATTGCTTTCCTTTTTTCAGGAGTACCAGCGGACAGGGGCAGGACGCTTGTGCCCCGCGCCGCCACGCCCTGTTACAGGAAAAGGGGCCACAAAAAACTTGCACGGCAAAGGGACATTGCGTATAGTCCGCGAAAATAGTAATTAACAGGGCGCCTATGTAATACAAAGGCTGAATTTTCTATGGAAACCCCAAAAAAACGATAAATTAGCATAAGCCCCGATTCGTATTTTGTAATCAGACTCCTGTTTACAGGGGCATGGCCCAGGGATGGAGAGCCGGGGCGGGAAGATGCCGCTTTCGGGGTCCGGCATCAGGCTTAGAACATGGAAGGCAGGGGGATAACGGTACCCCTCCTGCCCCAACTTTTGAGGTGGAAATTTTATGCAATCACCAAAGAAGAAAAAAGGCTTTCTGAAAATCATCCTTTTGCTTTGCATCCTGGCCCTGGTGCTGGCCGGGTGTGCAGGGGGGGGCCGGATGGGCAGGAAAAAGGGCAAGCCAGAGGTGAATCCCGCCAATGCCGGTCAGGCGCAGAGCGCCGAGGTGGAAAAAAATGGCGGCAAAAAAATCGCCTATCTGACCTTTTCTCCGCCGGAACAGGTGCGCTGGGTGGAGAACGATGATCCCGCTCTCCGGAATTCCGGGGTTGCCGAATGGATAGTGGAAGGCTCCAGCGCCGAAAGCACGCCGGCTCGGGTGATGTATCAGAAGCTGATGCCTGTCCAGGATGCAAGCACGCTGAAGGCGCAGATCCTGAAACCACTGGCAGGCTGCCCGGACAGCAAGGTGCAGGACCTGCAGCTTGGGAGCAAATACCGCGACCAGCTGGGCTTTCAGGCCACGTGCTCCAAACTGGGCACCCAGGACTACGGGCTGATCGACTATGTGGCGATTTTCAGTGACGGCGTGGCCAATCACGTGATGCTGGCCGAGGTGAAAACGCCGCCGTCCAACAAGGTGGGTGTTCTGGACTCCAAAAGCGCTGAGATGCAAAAACAGGCCCAGACCAGCAAGAACTTTGCCGATATGCTCAGCAAGGCGATCCGGAGCGTCCGCGTCTGCAACGAGCAGGAACTCTGTATCTGATTTATTTGGAAGGGGGGAGGGAGCAGGCCGGCGCCAAAAGGCGCCGGCCTTTTTTATGCCGTTCTCCTTGACGAGCGCCTTGCGGCCGAGGGCCGGAACCGGGCCTGAAGCAGCAGGCCCCGGCACCGCCTCCGCTGCAGCGCCAAAAGGCGGTCTCCGCAGGACAGCCAAGGCCCTGAACAGAAAATCTGCCCTGTGGGCGCGGCTTTTTCTGGGCGGATTTTGGGCTACCTGACCTCCTTCTCCAGCATGAAAATGCCATAGGTGGCCCGCAGATTGGTGAGGGTGCGCACCTGATGGCCCCGGGTTTCGTGGTGGTGGGTGTTGATGGCCACCTCGCGCACGGCCTGCATGCCAAAGCGGCGCATGAAGCGCTGGAAATCGCCAATGGACAGCACCCGGATATTGGGCGTGTCATACCATGCGTAGGGCAGTTGGTCGGTGATGGGCGCACGGCCGCAGGCGAGCATCTGCAGGCGGACGCGCCAGTGGGCGAAATTCGGAAAACTCACGATGGCGCGCCTGCCGACGCGCAGCATGTCCAGCAGCAAATCGTGGGGTCTGCCAATCTGCTGCAGAGTCTGGCTCAGGATGACCACGTCAAAGCAGTTGTCCGGGTAGTCGCCAATTTCCGTACAGAAATCGCCCTGCAGCACCGTCAGCCCCCGCTGGATGCAGCGGGCCACCTTGGACTCGTCCAGTTCTATGCCCGTGGCCTGCACCTGCTTGCAATCACGCAGATGGGCCAGCAGATCGCCGTTGCCGCAGCCCAGGTCGAGCACCCGCTCACCGGGCGCTATCCAGGAGGCTATCACCTGCAGGTCATAGCGCAAAAGCGCGCCGCCCCTGTCGCTGTCAGATACAGTGTGCATGGTAGATCCGCGCCAGAAAGCCGCTGACGAGCCGGTTCATGTTGTCGTTGGGCAAAAGAAAGGCGTCATGACCCCACTGCGCCTCTATTTCGCAGAAACTCACATCGCTGCCGTTCTTCTTGAGCGCTGCCACGATCGCCTTGGACTGATAGGTCGGATAGAGCCAGTCCGAGCTGAAGGACAGCACCAGAAAGGGCACCTTCGCCAGCTCCGGCCTGATGAGCTGGTGGCTGCCGTCGCGGCCCAGGTCAAAGTAGTCGGCCGCCTTGGTGATGTAGAGCAGGGAGTTGGCGTCGAAGCGGTCCACAAATTTCTTGCCCTGATGGTGCAGATAGCTTTCCACCTCGAAATCGCCGCCAAAGTTGAAGGACAGACTGCTGCTGTGCAGCCTGCGGCCGAATTTTTCCCGCATGGCGGCATCGGAGAGATAGGTCACATGCCCGATCATGCGTGCCACCGCGAGCCCGTGGGCAGGGCCGGGACCGTCGTAATAGTTGCCGTGGTTCCAGGCCGGGTCGGCCATGATGGCCTGCCGGGCCACCTCGTTGAAGGCAATGGCCTGGGCCGAATGCCGGCTCGTGGTGGCGAGCGGAATGGCCGAACGCACCATTTCGGGATAGTCCACGCACCACTGCAAAACCTGCATGCCGCCCACCGAGCCGCCGATCAGGGCCATCAGCTTCCTGATGCCCAGATGCTCGATCAGGTGCTTTTGCGCCCGCACCATGTCGCCGATGGTGACCATGGGAAAGCTGAGGCCATAGAAGTCGCAGGTGGCCGGATTGATGGACGCCGGCCCGGATGAGCCCACGCAACTGCCGAGAATATTGCTGCAGATAACGAAATAGATATTGGTGTCAATGGCCTTGCCCGGACCCACCATGTTGTCCCACCAGCCGGGGCGGGTATCGGACTCGCTCGAATAGCCGGCCACGTGCGCATCGCCCGAGCAGGCGTGCAGAATGAGCACCGCGTTCGATCGGTCGGCGTTGAGCTGGCCGATGGTCTCGTAGGCCAGGGTGATGGGGCCCAGCCTGGCCCCGCTGTCCAGAACCATCTGGTTCGGCGGCTCGGCAAAGGTGTAGAATTGCCGCCTGACAATCAGCCTGGCCGTCTCTGCCTGTGGACTGCTGGCAATGCTCATGTCGTTACCTGCGGAAAATCGTTGTTAAAAACGAGCGCTGATGGCGGCAAGGATAAGCACGATTTACAATCGCGCCATCCTACCATGACGGGCCGGCCTTTACCACCGCATAGCGCAGGAAGCATGGCGGCTCGCCGACAGGCCTTGCCGCCGGAGATCCGGCCCTGGCGGCCCCAAGATATAGGACAGGGAAACTCCTTTACAAAAACAGCATAATCCTTTAAGCAAAGAAATTTCGCATCACCCAGAACTTCTGCATCACCCAGGCATCCCAGCCTTTCACCCACCCTGTACCAAGGAGAACATCATGCCGCTCAGTTACGCCGAAATGGAACGCCACCTGATGGATGAACTGCGTCTGTACCATCATCCCATTGCCGTGACCTTTCTCGCCACGGATGCAGAGGTGGCAGAGTTCAAACGCACGACACCCCACGTGGTGCCGGTCAAATCGCTGACCTTCTGCCAGTGGGAGATCGCCGCCCGGATGCAGGGCAAGACCGTGCTCGGCACCAAGGACAAGCTCTTCTGCACCAACGCCCAGTGCAGTTTCGGCTGGCATGAAATCGACGAAGGCGAAATCAAATCCCAGCTCAAGTACTGTGTGGACGCAGCCCAGGCGGAGCGCTTTCTCCGCTCCAAGCCCCATCTGCCCAAGGACAGCATCAGGGCCCTGGCTGTGGGGCCTCTGGGACAGGCAGTGCTGCCGCCCTCCGTCGTGCATTTTTATTGCGACTCCATGCAGGCCTATCACCTGGCCGTGGACTACATGGCCGCGACCGATACCCATCCGATCCGGCCGCTGCTGATGATGAGTTCTTCGGCCTGCGGCAGCAGCGCCTACAGCTTTCTGGAACAGGCCTTCAACTTCTGTCCGCCCTGCTCCGGCTCCTACAACGCGGGCAAAACGGAGCGCGGCGAGGTCAACGTGACCATTCCCGGCACACAGATCGGCGCGGTAGTTGAGCGTCTGCTGGCCCGTATCGAGGAAAAGGGTTCGGCCGCCATCACCCGGCCCGGCGACTATTTCCCCGGCGGCGACATCTGCAAGAACTGCCCGATCATTATTTTTAAAAACGACACTGCGGCCTGCGAAGGCTGCGGCAAAAACTGAACATCAGGAGGTTGGCAACATGAGGAAAAACATGCGTTCCCTGCTGGGGCTGGCAGTGATGCTGGCTGCACTGGCCATGTGGCAGCCGGGTTCCGCCCGGGCAGAGGGAGCAGGCGAGCAAAATAATGGACCGGCAGCGGTCGCAACCATGGAAGCGGCCGGCGAAGCGGTCAACGCCGCTATGGACGAGGCCGCCAAGGCTGCGCCCGATCTGTCGGCCTTTGGCAACGAAAAGTTGAAAGAGGCCATTGCCGCCGCCTATACGGACGGCAAGCTGGACATGAACGCCAAGCCGGGCTTTCTGGGCATTCCCGGAGGCCCCAAGGTCAATGTCGTTCTGGCCTTTCTCTGGGCCATCTGGGTCGGCTGGATCTTCTCCAGCGTCGGCGCCTTCGGCGGCGTCATGGCCTCGGTCGGCCACATCAGCGTCTTCGGGCTGGGCGACTACGCCGCGTCATTCGGCAAGAAAACGGTCATGAACAAACTGGTGACCGACTCCATCCGCGTGTCCAACCAGTGGCTCGTGGGGACATCGTCCCTGATCTCCTCCTTCAAGTACTGGACGCTGGGCCGTATCGTGCTGCCGCTGGGCATCGCCCTGGGCATCGGTTCCCTGGTCGGCTCCATTCTCGTGCCCATGCTCACCCAGGGCAAGGTGGATTTCAAGGCCTATGTGGGCTATTTCGGCATTTTCGTGCTGGCTCTGGGCTGCTACCTCTTTTACGGCACCACGGCCTATGCCCGCGCCAAAAAGCAAAAGGCCAACCTCGCGGCCAAGGCCTTTGAAGAGGCCAGCAAGGCCCATGGCGGCGACAGCAAGGGCACCCGGGTCGTCATCAAAAAGATCAGCCCGCTGAAAGTGGAATTTGCCTTTTGCGGCGTGGATTTCTCCTTCAACCCGGTCGTGCCGATTATCGCCGGCTTTCTGGTCGCCTCGGCAGCCTCCTTCCTGGGCGTGGGCGGCGGCTTCCTGCTCGTGCCTATCCTGACCGGTATCAACCAGCTGCCCATGTATCTGGCCGCCGGCACCTCGGCCTTCGCGGTGCTGGTCGGCATGGTGACCTCCATCACCACCTTCATGACCAGCGGCACACCGGTGTTCTGGCCGCTGATCGGCATAGAACTCTGCGGCATCGTGGCCGGTTCCTGGCTCGGCCCGATCACTTCCAAATACATCCCCGACATCTGGCTGAAACGGCTCTTCATCGTGATCGCCTTCATCGTCGGCATCAACTACGTGCTGCGCGGCTTCTTCGGCATGCGCCTCTGGTAAGACAGCAACAACCGGGGCCGCCTCCCGGCGACCCCGGCCGCGAAGCCCATGAACCTGCCCTGCCCCCTTTGGCTGGATGCTTCTTCGACATGCGCCTCTGGTAATACAGCAACAATCTCCTTTTTAAAAATAAGAGAGACTGGATATGAACCATGAAAGAAGAAATATAATGAAATTTAGCCTAGCATGCGCAGCTTTGCTACTTTGCATCAGTACTTCCTCGTTTGGGGCGGATTTAAATTTCAAGGAGAGGAATATGCAAAAACACGTGTATATCGTGCATGGCTACGATGCTTCGCCTAAAAGGCATTGGTTTGCCTGGCTCAAAGATGAAATTGAAAAATCCGGTGCGAAAGCGGATATTTTAACGATGCCGACCCCTGCACACCCCCAATTCAAGGATTGGCTAAAAACTTTGCAAGAAAGCGTAAAATTTGAAGGCGAGGTTTATTTGGTCGGACACAGTCTCGGTTGCCCGACGATCTTGAATTTCTTGCAAGATAACGTCGCAAACGGCGCAGTAGAGGGTATCGTGCTGGTCTCAGGACTCGCTCAACCCCTTAGTGATCCGCAATTTAAAATGTTAGACGAGTTTGTGAATAAAGACTTTGATTTTGGGCGCATCAAAGTCGCCGCAAAACAGCGCGCAGTGGTCTCTGCAAAAGACGACTATATCGTGCCGTTCGAGTTGAGTCGCGAGCTGGCAGGACAAATTGGCGCCGAATTTTACGAAATGCAAAAAGGCGGACATTTTCTGGATAGGGACGGTTTTACGAAGTTCGATCTCGTCTATGAAATCTTGGAAAAAATGATGAAATTAACAGACTGAATTTACGTGTAAGGTATTTTCATGCCAGATTCTCATATTTTTTTGATGAGCAAAATGCACACTTTTCCAAGCGCCATAAGGCCTGCTCCATTAAATTTACGCTTTTCATTGTGCCACCACAAACGGCAACGCTCATACTAAGCTAAATTTAGATATTTGTTTTTGTGCATGAGACAGGGATCCTGCCGCATCAAGCTCAGAAATGAATATCCTGAAATTCAGCAGACTAGCAATTTAAAAGCACCGCAACTCTGGTAAAGACAGCAACAACCGGGGCCGCCTCCCGGCGACCCCGGCCGTGAAACCCATGAACCTGCCCTGCCCCCTTTGGCTGGATGCCCTGCTGATCGCGCCCTTTCGCTGGCCCGCCTCGCCGTACCTGGGGATGTGGCTGGGTTCCACTCTGCTTGCGCTCTGGTGCCTGATCCTGGGCGAACTGTCCTATGCCCTGGTCTTTTTGCTGCAGCGACGGCGCCTCAGCCAGATGCAGGACGACATGGTCCGGCTGCACAACCTGTCGGTGGATGCCATCCACAGCGGCGACAAGGCCGCATATCTGGCCGTCAACAGCTTGGCGCAGGAAAAACTCGGCAACAACTTTTTCGCCACCGCAGCAGCCGGCATGACGGCAATCTGGCCCCTG
The DNA here is from genome assembly GCF_002952055.1 of Desulfobulbus oralis. Classification (NCBI taxonomy): domain Bacteria; kingdom Pseudomonadati; phylum Thermodesulfobacteriota; class Desulfobulbia; order Desulfobulbales; family Desulfobulbaceae; genus Desulfobulbus; species Desulfobulbus oralis. The sequence continues at coordinate 2,126,924 of NZ_CP021255.1, forward strand.
CCTTTTGCCCTGGCCTGGATGGCCCAGCGCTTTGAGGGCATCGTGCTCTACCATCTGCCCGGCACCACCCGGAGCCTGGGCTATGTCTTCGTGCTGCTCAGCGCCTATATCGCAGAGAAGCTGGTCTTTTCCCGCCTGAAGCGGCATCTGCCCCTCTTTGCCCGCATCGAGGCCATAAAGCAGGCTGATCGTGAACGACGCGGCCCCATGCGACCCTTCTGAAGCATGAACAAAAAACAGATTCTCTTCGCCTCGTTCAGCCACTTTGTCTGCGACGTCAACAGCGGCTCGCTCCCCGCGATCCTGCCCTTTCTCATCAGCGCCCATGGCCTGAGCTACAGCATGGCCAGCGCGCTCATGCTCGCCAATTCGAGTCTGGCCTCCATCGTCCAGCCCATCTTCGGCCTGCTCGCCGACCGCAGGGCCCGCCCCTGGTATATGCCGGCCGGCATCCTCATCACCGGCTGCGGCATGGCGGCAGTCGGCTTTCTGGACAGCTACCCGGCCATTTTCCTGGTCGTCATGGCGAGCGGCATGGGCTCGGCCCTCTTCCATCCGGCTGCCGTGCGCTTTGCCAACATGGTCTCCGGATCAGCGCCGGGCACGGGCATGAGCATCTTTTCCGTGGGCGGCAATGCCGGCTACCTACTCGCACCGATCCTGGTCGTGGCGCTGATGCACCTGGGCGGGCTCCCCGGACTGGGCCTGCTCGCGCCGCTCGCCGCAGTGCTGGCCGGCCTCATGTTCTACGAATCCCTGCGGTTCACGCGCGCGCAGGCCAACGGGGCCCAGCCGCGGCCGAATACGGCCGGCAGGTCCAGGACGGTCAACGACTGGCAGGCCTTTGCCAAACTCACGGTCAACGTCATCTGCCGTTCCATCATCATGGTCTGCCTGCGCGCCTTCATCCCGCTCTACTGGATCGCGCATTTCGGCCAGAGCGAGACGGCCGCGGCACTGGCGCTGACCGTCTTCGGCGCCTGCGGCGTGTGCAGCAACCTGGCGGGCGGCATGCTGGCCGATCGTTTCGGCTACCGCCGGGTGGTGCGCACGAGCCACGCGCTGCTCCTGCCGCTCATGCTCGCTTTTCCTTTTGTGGACGACTTTGCCGTGGCCACCGTCATGCTGATGGCCCTGGGCGTGGTTCAGTTTTTGCCCTTCAGCTCGCTGGTGGTCCTGGGGCAGCGCTATCTGGGCGGCCATGCGGGCTTTGCCGCAGGCATAACCATGGGGCTCGGCATGAGCGTGGGCGGCATGGCCGCGCCGATCCTGGGCAGGGTGGCGGATATCTGGGGCCTGGGCATGGCCTTTCACGTCCTGAGCGGCTGCGCGCTCGTGAGCACGATCTTTGCCTTTCTGCTGAGCCCGGCGCCGAAGCTGCCGGAGGATGAGGAGGCGACCTGAACCGGCTGGATGCAGAGGGGCAGCAGTCCAACCCGGCAAAACCAAACCGCTTCAGCCTTTGTCAGCCCCGCGCTCTTCCGGCGCAGGCCGAACCTCCTGGCCGGAGACGCTGTCCCTGGCCTTTCGGGCCAGCTTTTCCCGGTGACGAATGACGAGGAAGCGGATGCCGTAGTAGCACAGCGGTGTCATGATGCAGGCCAGCAGCGCGCCGCCGAGAAAAAAGGCTGCGATCAGCTCCCAGCCGATGCCGGACAGGGCATGCCAGTTCTGCTCCTGCAGCACGTTGGCCAGCGCCCGTTCGATGGCGTGGTAGGAATGGTTGCTGCCCATGCAGTGCAGACCCACATAGCACTGCATGGGATAGAGGAAGACAATGGTGACGGGATTGGTGATGAGGGTGCCGAAGATGGCGCCGGTCTTGCTGCCCCTGAGCCAGAGGGCCGTGGGGATGGACAGGCAGATCTGCAGGCCAAAGGGCGCCAGACAGCCATAGAACATGCCGATGGCCCAGCCCTTGGCGATAAACTCCGGGGATGCCTTTTCGCGCACAGTTCTGCGGTAGATGTGCCGTGCCCTGCGCCTGATAAGGTGTTTCCAGTCTCTCCAGCCCATCCTTTGTCCCTGTTCCCGGTCAGAATGCGCTTTGCATAACGTCTGATTTACACTGAAAAGTCAAGTGCAAAAAACGACAGGCGCCGGCGCGCTCCCCCTGCTGCCGGCTTGCATCCGGCCCGGATGCAGGGTATCCTGCCGCCAACCAGCCTGCCTCAGGAACAATCCACCTTCTGTCTCCGCTGCCCCGAGACCTGACTATGTCTGGCACCCAAACCCGCTCTGCCGGTCAACCCGGCGCCCGCCTCCGGCCCGCACAGCTTCGCGATGTGCTGCTCTACGTCCTCACCCTGGCCCTGCTGGTCTGGCTGCTGCTGCGCGGGGCCGAACTCTCGGGCTACAACTGGCAGTGGCGGAAGGTGCCGGGTTTCCTGATCAGTTGGCAGGATGGCCGGCCGGCGGCCGGAGCCCTGCTGCGCGGGCTGGGCGTGACACTGGCCCTCACGCCGGCAGCGCTGCTGGCCGCCGGGCTGATCGGGCTTGCGGCAGCGCTGCTCAGGCTTTCCGCCTCGCCGGTGGGTCGGGTCCTCAGCCGGGTCTATCTGGAACTGGTGCGCAACACGCCGCTTCTGGTGCAGCTCTTCTGCCTCTACTTTGTCCTGGCCCCGATTCTCGGCCTGGGCCGCATGTGCACCGCCATTCTGGCCCTGGGGCTGTTCGAGGGCGCCTATGTCTCCGAAATCATCCGTGCCGGCATCCTGTCCATCGATCGCGGCCAGTGGGAGGCCTGCCAGGTTTTGGGTCTGAACCGCTGGCAGAGCTATCGCCACGTGATTCTGCCCCAGGCCCTGCGCCGGATGCTGCCCCCGCTCACCAGCCAGGCCGTGTCGCTGGTCAAGGATTCGGCCCTGGTCAGCACCATTGCCGTGTACGAACTCACCATGCAGGGCCGGGCGCTCATTGCCGAAACCTTGCTCAGCTTTGAAATCTGGCTGCTTGTGGCCGCGCTCTATCTGGGCCTGACCCTTTTCCTCTCCGTGGCGGCCGCATGGCTCAGACGGCGCCTTGCCAGAAGCATCTGTTAGGATTGTATGAGCAAGGCATTGATAGCCATTTTGATTTTGCTTGCCATCATTATTGTAAGCATACCAGGTGAATTGAAACGACGAAAAAGGCTGAATGCATACTGGCAAAGGTTATCTGTTGCCAATGCACGAAAATGGAAAAAAATGTTTCCCGATGCATCAGCAAAAGAAATCAGGGACTTTCTTAATGAATTTTCGGATGGATTTGCCTTCACGAGAAGATATTCTCTAAAATTCTCGCCAAACGATCATGTAATGAAAATATACAGGACAATGTATCCACCAGAAGAATTGTTCAGCGTAGATGCTCTTGAACTTGAAACTTTTGCTGCAAATCTTGAACAAAAGTATGATATAAAATTTATAGAAATATGGAATGAGGATCTCACTCTTGGCAAGCTCTTCATAACAATAAATAAAAAAGATCGTCACTGCTGTCCCACAAAATATCAATGATTTCGGGATAAAATAAAGGCTTGGAGCCCCTGGTGTGGTATAATGGATTTGACAAAAAGTTCATTAAAACCAAAGAGGTCCAAGCCAGGGGATATTGTAGCACGGTTGTCGGCCAATTGCTTAGAGTTTTTCCGAGACATGAATTTGAGCAAGTCCGCCGGGCGGTTCAACCAAAGAAACACCGCCGCGCCCTTTCTGCGTGGACGCAGTTTGTGGCCATGCTGGTGGGGCAACTCGCTGGACGCGACAGTTTACGCGGCATTGTGGATGCCTTTTCACCGCAAAGTCGCAAACTGTATCATCTGGGCCTCGGCTCATTCAGTCGTTCCAGTCTGGCGCGGGCTAATGAAAAGACACCCGCCGAGCTGTTCGAAAAGGTGTTCGTAGCGCTTTTGGCTCGTTGTCAATCGCTTGCGCCTCCCAACCAAAAGTTCCGCTTCAAAGACGGCGGCAAGGTCTATCTCCTTGATGCCACGGTGATTGAGCTGCCGCTCTCGCTGTTTCACTGGGCCACGTACCGCCAGCAAGGGGGCGATGCAGTTGCATGTGGGGCTTGCAGCGGACGGCTATTTGCCCAGCTTCGTGGATATGACGGCAGGGCGAGTCCACGAGATCAACAAGGCGCGTGAACTGCGTCTTCCCCGAGGTTCCTGGGTGGTCTTTGACCGGGGCTACACGGATTACCAGTGGTATCAGGAGTTGACGAAGGATGGTGTGCATTTCGTCACACGCCTGAAGCGTGGTGCTGCGGTGCAGCCTGGCGCGAAACGCCGGGGGTGCAAAAGCGCGGGTATCCTGGAAGACCGGGAAATCCGGTTCAGAGGAGAGGAGGGCGTGTTCCGGACAGTCCGCTTTCTGGATGAAGCGAGAGGTGAGGAATACGAGTTTCTGACCAACGCGGTGGATATTGCGGCAACCACGGTGGCGGCACTGTACAAGGAGCGGTGGCAAGTGGAGCTGTTCTTCAAGTGGATCAAACAGCACCTGAAGGTGAAGAGCTTTGTGGGCGGTAGCATGAACGCGGTGCGGACGCAGCTGTGGATCGCGTTGTGCGCGTATCTTCTGGTGGCCTTCATCAAATTTCGCAGTCGCCTGGGGCAATCTATCCTGCAGATTTTACGGCTTGTTCAGCTCAATTTGTTTGAACGGCGGGATTTAGACGAACTTTTTTGTCCGGAAAAACAAAAAATACCATTACATAACAACCAGTTATCGCTATTCCAAATTTAGTGGGACAGCAGTGAAAGATCGTAATCTGTCTGTTGCAAAAAGTGGCGCATAAACCGATCCACCCTGAGCAGCCTGTTCTACAAATATGAGTAAGGTCATGAACGGTATAAGCTCCATAAAATACATGCTGCCCATGCTCCTCTTCCTGCCACTTTCCGCTTTGGCTGCTGATGCGGTCATTGCAGACAAAGTCCTCATAGAGAAGCAGGCAAGACGATTGAGACACTGCTTTCGAAAGGACAGGAGATAAGGACCTACAAAATAGCCCTGGGCAGGAAGCCCGAAGGCGTCAAGGAGCAGGAGGGCGACAACAAGACTCCGGAAGGAACCTATGTTGTTGATTCCCGCAACAGAAAGAGTGGCTACCACCTGTCGCTCCACATTTCCTACCCAAACGACAATGACAAGAAACGGGCAAAAGAACTTGGCGTATCGCCCGGCGGCGATATCATGATTCATGGCATGAAGAACGGCTTCGGGTGGCTTGGCCGATTGAACACGTGGTTTGACTGGACAAAGGGCTGCATAGCCGTTACGGATACGGAAATAGAAGAAATAGAGCAATTGGTTCCAAATGGCACGGTGGTGGAAATAAGGCCATGAAAGACGGTAAGAGAAGCCCGGCTTGCGGCGGATCGTCGAAATACGGTCCTTCGCCTCCCAGCGAAGACCACGTTATGCATGCAGGAAAGGGACAGGCCTATGTTTGGGTTCTTTAAAAGGACGCCTTTGATTGAGCCGGCAGTGATGGACTGGCAGTTCGACTGCTTTGAATGGCTCCTGAAAAACACGGGAGGATTTAAGGTATTTTCAGAAACCGTGCTGGTTCAGCCAAGCAGCCAGTTTTTCCCTCAGCAGGGAATGACCGGACCAGAGCTCGCGGAGGCCTTGTTCCTTCAGGTGAAGGAGTACGCCGGGATGAGCGACTGGCCCTGTAAACTGGAAGCGCAGGACGAAGATCCGAACCCGGTCGTGGCCCCCACCCTTGTCGTCCAGGACGCGCCTTCCGCACCTGCGGGCACGTTTTCAGCGATGGCAGAGGGGGTGGTGATCACGTACAATCCGGGCAGCATTTCTGATCCAATGTCCCTCATCGCGACATTTGCACATGAGTTGTCGCACTATCTCACGGGGTCATTTTCCGAAGAGCCTCCCGGAGGATGGGATAACTGGGAATATGCTGTCGATGTAACCAGCGTCTTCCTGGGCTTCGGCATCTTCGCCGCAAATTCGGTCGTTACGTTTTCCCAGTACGCTGCCTTTGATTCCCAGGGTTGGCGTACGAGTCGGTCTGGGTATCTTTCAGAAGCCGAGGTCATACATGCGCTGGGGATCTTTGCTGCATTGGGGGGTATATCTCAATCCGAGATCCTTGAACACTTAAAGCCATACCTGCGTGGCTTGTACAAGAGGGCATGCAGGGAGCTGCTGGGTCAAAGGCAACGGATTGAACGCTTGAAGGAAATCAAGGCAGGGTGAATCACATGCGATTCCAAACCCATAACAACGTTCTCCAATAGGACTGGTAATGCCGCGGGGAACCCTTGCCGGCCGCCTATGCGGAGTCTTGGGTGCAACCCATATGACCCTTTGAACTCGATGAGTAATATCCAATAAATACAAACAAGAACGAAAACGGAGATTAACGATGAAAAAATATATTATTTGCTTGTTATTATTAATTGTGACACCAACTATTTCTATTGCTGAAGATAAAGAATTTGCTCTTGAAATAAAAGATACAAAAATGGATTTTATAAAGAACGGAGATTTTTTGACTGTATATGTAGTCGGTAAATTTATTAATAAACAACAATATCCAATAAAAGATATCGTTATAGAATCACAATTTTTCGACAAAAACGGGGATTTAATTGATGTTGCCACTGAAGAACTATATTCAAATATAGTTCCAGCTAATGGCGAGGCCGCTTTTAAAATTTTAACTCATGCAACAAAAAATCGAGAAGTATATACAAATTATAAAATCAACATCCTCTCTTCGACACAGGAAAAACCGTGCGTATCTAAAAAATCCAAATTATCAGATAACGCGTTCACGCAAATGCTGGGTATTTGGGCCCCTATCTTATTCATTACTGTGGTTTTTCTATGGCTTACACGAAAATACGCTGGAAAGAATTCTCCACAGCAAAGGGGTTTTCTCTTAGTAGAAAAACAGAATGAATTGTTTGCGCAACAGAATGCTTACCTCAAATCTATTGCGGAATCGATTAAAAACAAGCAACAGTAACAACCAACCACTACAGCCGACGGCGTCAGGTGCTCGTTGTTATCGCTTCCACACCTGTGCCGCAGCGTTCCAGCTTATCGATATGGACAGAGAAAACCCGGTGCCAGCAGTGCAAATCCTGCAGGCCAGCAAAAGCTTTGCCGGCGGCGTGACGGCCCTCAGAGAGCTGAGCCTGGAGGTGCAACAGGGCGAAAGAGTGGTCATCATCGGCCCGTCCGGCTCTGGCAAGTCCACCCTGCTGCGCTGTCTGGCCGGCCTGGAGCCCGTGGATGCCGGCCGCATCCTGATAGAGGGCGTCCCCCTGGACGAAAAAACGCGACGCAAAATCGGCATGGTGTTCCAGTCCTTCAACCTGTTTCCACACCTGACGGTGCTGGACAACCTCAATCTGGCCCAGCGGCTGGTGCAGAAAAAAAGCCTGGCCGAGGCCACGGCCGCAAGCCTCGAACTGCTGGCCAGGGTCAACATGCCGGACAAAGCCCGGAGTCTGCCGGGGGAGCTTTCCGGAGGGCAGCAACAGCGGGTGGCCATTGCCCGCGCCCTGGCGCTGAAGCCCAGGATCATGCTCTTCGACGAGGTCACCAGCGCCCTGGATCCGGAGATGATCGGCGAGGTGCTGAGCGTGATCCGCGATCTGGCCCAGGCCGGCATGACCATGCTGGTCGTCACCCACGAAATGGCTTTTGCCCGGGAACTCGGGGAGCGGGTGATCTTCATGGAGCAGGGAGAGGTGATCGAAACCGGGGACAGCAAGAGCTTTTTTGCCCGGCCGCGGGAGGCGCGCACCCGGGACTTTCTGAGCCGGATCCTGTAGGTCCCGGCTCGCTTTCACCACAGGAGGAAAACCATGAAAACAGGACTGGCATTTTGTATGGCACTGCTGCTCGCCTGTTTCGCTCTGCCGACCTTTGCGGCGGAGGGAGCGCAGGAGAAGGCCATAGACCGCATGACCCGCACCGGCACCATCCGGGTGGGGCTGGATGTCTTTGTGCCCTGGGCCATGAAGGATAAAAACGGCCAACTGATCGGCTTCGAGGTGGATGTGGCCAGAAAGCTGGCCGAGGACGCGGGGCTGCAGTTGGAACTCGTGCCCACGGAATGGTCGGGCATCATCCCGGCGCTGCTGACCGGCAAGTTCGACGCCATTATCGGCGGCATGACCGCCACCGCCGAACGCAACCTGAAGATCAACTTCACAAACCCCTACTATTTCACAAGCCAGGGGCTTCTGGCCAACCGCAAACTGGCCAAAGGCATGCAAGTTGCCGACTTCAACCGGCCGGAAGTCACGGTGGCGGCCCGCATGGGTTCCACCGCGGCCCTGACCGCGAAAAAGCTGTTTCCCAAGGCCGAACTGCGACTCTTCGACACCGAACCGGCAGCGGTGCAGGAGGTGCGCAACGGCCGGGCCCACGGCATGGTCTCCGGTCAGCCGCTGCCGGTGCAGCAGGCCCTGGCCGCGCCCGAAACCCTGGTCGCCTATCCGGACAAACTCGCCCTGGAGCCCATTGCCATGGGCCTGCGCAAGGGGGATGTCGATACCTTGAACTTTCTGAACAACTGGATCGCCCGCGAACAGGCCAGCGGCTGGATTCAGGAGCGCTACCGCTACTGGTTCGAGGGCGTGGAGTGGCGCAGTCGGGTACAATGAAAAAAAGCGGGCCGGAATGGGGCTGGCTGGACGCCCTCCTCCTGCTGCTCCTGGCCGGAGCGGGCGCCTGGCTGGCCTACCGGGCGGCAGTGGAGCTGGAATACCACTGGCACTGGGAGGCCATACCGCAGTACCTGCTCCGCCGCGGAGACCAGGGCTGGGCGGCGGGCTCGCTGACCCAGGGGCTCTGGTGCACGCTCCGGCTCAGCTTCTGGGCAGCCCTGCTGGCGCTGCCTCTGGGACTGGCCGCGGCCCTGGCCCGTCTGGGCCGCCTCTTGTATCTGCGGCTTCTGGCCCGCACCCTGATCGAACTCCTGCGCAACCTGCCGCCCCTGGTTCTGCTCTTTCTGGGCTACTATTTTCTGGCCGACCCGTTCGCGGCGCTCCTGGCCGATGACTGGCCCCGCTGGGCCGAAGCGCATCCATCTCTGGCCCATCTGGCGGCCCGACTGTGGGCGCCGCCAGCGGAACTGGCGCCCTTTCTCGCGGCGCTGATGACACTGGCCCTGCTGGAAAGCGCCTATGTGGCGGAAATCCTCCGCGCCGGCATTCAGTCCATTCACCGGGGCCAGTGGGATGCCTGCCAGGCCCTGGGGCTCGGCCGCTGGCAGGCATATCGCCACGTGATCCTGCCCCAGGCCCTGCGCCGGGTGCTGCCGCCTCTGGCCGGGCAGATGGTCTCGCTGGTCAAGGATTCGGCCATGGTCTCGGTGCTGGCCATCCAGGATCTGACCTGGCAGGGCTCACAGATCATGGCCTCCACCTATCTGAGCTTCGAGGTCTGGCTGACCGTGGCCGCGCTCTATCTGGTGCTCACCCTGCCCTGCTCCTGCCTGAGCGAATACCTGTACCGCCGCCTGAACCGGCGTCTCTGCTGAAGGCCGTTGCATCCCGCCGTTCCACACGGTATTCTGCGGCCGTTTTCTTTTGATTTCCACACGAGCGGAGCAGCCATGTCCGTTATCCACTATCCCCGATGCGCCCTTGTCCTGCCCCTGCTGTTCACCCTGCTTTGTCCGCCCCCGGCGGCATGGGCCCTGAGCATCGGCGAGGAGCGGCTCATAGGTCAGAAAATCCTCTACTCCGTGCGCCAGGAGCTGCAGGTGCTGGATGATCCGGACATCAGCCAGTACATCAACGGGCTGGGCCAGCAGGTGCTCAAGGTGGTGGGACCACAGTACTTCGACTACCGCTTCTTCGTGGTGCGAAGCGAGCAGTTGAATGCCTTCGCCGCCCCGGCCGGAATGGTCTTTTTCTACAGCGGCCTCCTGGAGGCCATGCACAACGAAGACGAGCTGGTCAGCGTCATGGCCCACGAAATCGGCCACGTGGTCAGCCGCCACATTGCCAACCGGATGGAAAAGAGTGGCAAGACCAGCGTGGCCTCCATGATTCTGGGGGTGGCCGGGCTGGCGCTGGGCGTGCCGGGGCTGTCCCAGGGCATCTTCACGGGCTCGCTGGCCGCTGGCCAGACCGCCAATCTGCAGTACAGCCGCGAGGACGAGGAACAGGCCGACCGGCTCGCCTTTGGCTGGATGGTAGCCATGCGGCGCAACCCGGACAGTATGCGCGCCATGCTGCAGACCCTGCGGCGCGTCGTCCGCTACAGCATGGGCAATGTGCCCCAGTACCTGCTCACCCATCCGGACCCGGAGTCCCGCATCGGCTATGTGGAATCGCTGATCGAGCTGAATCGGGCCAAGAAGCCTGCCCCGGTCTGGCAGCAGACCGACGACTTCGACTTTCTGCGCATCCGCTACCGGGTGCTGGCCCAGTCTCCGGATCTGGCCCGACTGCGGCAGGGCTGCACCATCACGCTGAGCCGGGACGGCAAGAGCATGGCCGGCAGGCTGGCGCGCTACGGCCTGGCCCTGATCGAGGCCCAAAACCGGCGCTTCGATGCCGCCCTGGCCCACATGGACCTTCTGCAGGCCCAGTTTCCAGACAGAGACATACTGCACGTGGACCGGGCGGTCATCCTGCAGCAGGCCGGCCGCTACGCCGAAGCCAGGGCCATTCTGGACAGGCAGACGGCCAAAAACCCAAACGACATGTACGCGCGCTTTCACCTGGCCACGGCAGAGGCGGCGCTGGGAAACACCGAGCGGGCCGCGCTCCTGTTCCAGCAGGTGGCACGCGCCCTGCCCGAATACCCGCAGGTGTACTTTGAACTGGGCCAGCTCGAAACGGGCCGCGGCGCCGCAGGCAAAGGCATCTTCTACCTGGGCAAGTACTACCTGTTTCAGGGCCGGGAAGAGCTGGCCGTGCAGAACCTGAAGCGGGCCAGCCGGGACCGGAGCCTGCCAGAGACCATGCGCAAAGAGGCCGGGCAGATTCTGGCCGGGATCGATAAAATCAAGAAAGGAACCTGAGCATGCTCAAACGATTTTCCATCTCCCTTGAAGAAGAGCTGCTGGCGCAGTTCGACGCCTTTATCCGCAGCCGCGGCTACGTCAACCGCTCGGAAGCGGTCCGGGATCTCATCCGCAGGGATTTTGTCAACGGCGAGTGGGAGGAGGACGGCGAGGTGGTCGGCGTGGTGACCCTGGTGTACGACCACCACCAGCCGCAACTGCAAAAAAGGCTCGCCGACATCCAGCACGACCACTTTCACCTGATCACTTCGACCACCCATGTGCATATGGACCATCACAACTGCCTGGAGGTGGTCATTGTCAAGGGCCGGGCGGCGCAGATTCAGGACATGGCGGCGCAGATGATTGCGCTCAGGGGCGTGAAAAACGGCAAGCTCACCACCGCCAGCACCGGCCAGGCACTGCCCTGAGCGGCCTCGCGCCCGGGGCCCTAGCGGCCCTTGTTCCTGCGCCAGCCAGGGTGGGCAATTCTGAATTTCCGGATCTTGTAATTCATCACGCGGGGGCTGATGCCCAGCTTCTGCGCGGCCCGTTTCTGCACCCAGTTGCATTCCCTGAGTGCGCGCACGAGCAGCGCGTACTCGCTGTCCGCCAGCTCCGGAATGATTTCCTCGCCCGCCGCGCCCGCTGCCACCAGATCGCCGGGACTCAGCAGAGACGCAGGCGTGATCAACTCGCCGTCTTCCAGAATGACCGCCCGTTCGATCACGTTGGCAAGCTGCAGAATGTTGCCTGGCCAGGGGTATGAGGTCAAAAGCTGCATGGCCTGATCGGTGAAGCCGCTGATGGGCTTGCAGACATTTCCCGTAATCTTCCCGAGCAGCTTGCGGGCCAGAGGGGCGATGCAGTCGGGCCGGTCCTTCAGGGGCGGCACCTGCACCGGCAGCACGTTCAGCCGGTAAAACAGGTCCTCGCGAAAACGGCCCTCCGCGATCCGCCTGGCCAGATTGCTGTTGGTGGCCGCGATCACGCGGACATCCGTGAAAATGGTGCGGGCGCCGCCCAGGCGTTCGAAGGATTTTTCCTCCAGCAGCCGCAACAGCTTGAGCTGCACATCGAGGGGCAGATCGCCGATTTCGTTGAGATACACCGTGCCGCCGTTCGCCTGCTCGATCCGGCCGATGCGCTGCTTGTCCGCACCGGGAAAGGCGCCGGCCTCGTGGCCGAAAAGCTCGCTTTCCAGCGCCTGCTCGGACACGTTGGTGCACTTGATCCTGATGAAGGGCTTGTCCCGGCGGGCCGAATTGAAGTGCACGGCTCCGGCCAAAAAGCTCTTGCCCGTGCCGATCTGGCCGGTAAAGAGCATGGCGGCGTCAAAGGCCGCAAATTTGCGCAGATTGTCCACAAGCTGCCTGAAGGACGGGGTTTCCGCCACCACATCGTCAAAACTGTACACCACATCCTGGGTACGACGCAGGTAATTCAGCTCGTGATTCAGGCTGCTGTCGGCCACCACCCTTGCCACGGAGCAGCGGATACGCTCGGGCAGATAGGGTGCCACTATAAAATCACTGGCCCCTTCCCGCATGGCCTCCACAATCTGTTGCGGCTGCTCGACCGCGCTGGCGATGATCACCGGGGTTGAGGGCGTATCCCGACGGATACCACGCAGCATGCTGAAGGTATTGATATTATCGGAGTCGATCCCCAGGATGATCGCGTCGTAGTTTTCCATGCCGAGCTTCAGGCGGAAGGTGTCCGGATCGCTCTCGTAGGTGATGCGGGAAGAATCGGCCAGCGCGGCCTCGATTTCCCGCCTGTTGCCCGGCTGCCACTTATAGGCAATGAGGTGAAATTTGTGGTCTTTCATGCGACACCCCATCAAAAAAATTGTGTGTTTCCTGCGGAGGGAAACGCTGATTGAATACAATTATCGTATGTAATACAAGCCATGCGGCAGTCATTATAAGCCAAAAAAGGAATCTGTAAACTGCTTTACATTGCTGAATTCCATTTGAAATCTTCCCCATGGCAGAGTGAAATTGAACGCTTTCTTTTCGGAAACAGAGGCCAGGGCCATGCAGCGTGCGCTGGATCAGGCCAGGGCCGCGGCCCTGAGCGGGGAGGTGCCGGTCGGGGCGGTGCTCATGGGCAGGGGCGGCGAGCTCCTCGCCGAAGCGGGCAACGCCTGCATCCGGAGCTGTGATCCCTCGGCCCATGCGGAAATGCTGGCCATCCGCAGGGCGGCGGAGCGGCTGGGCAATTACCGCCTGCCTGGCTGCACTCTCTTCGTGACGTTGGAGCCCTGCATTATGTGCGCAGGCGTCTGCATTCAGGCCAGAATCGCGCGCATCGTGTACGGCGCGGACGACCCCAGGGCCGGAGCGCTGCATTCCTGCTATGCCATCGGCCGCGACGGCCGGCTCAACCATGATCTGACCGTGGCGGGGGGACTCATGGCCGATGAATGCGCTGCGCTGCTGCGCGATTTCTTCAGGGCGAGGCGGCAAAAGGCCCTATAGCGGGCAGCCGATTTTCCCGGGCAGTGGCGTGGCAGATGGAACGGAAAGAGAGGGCCGGATCCGGCGCTGGAGGGACTCGGCTTCGTCCGGCCCATCTGCCTTGAAGACAAGCGCTCTGATGCCCTGTGCCATCCGGCTTCTGTTCCTGAACCTCCGGGTACGGTTTCCTGCAAATAACCGTGATCTTGCAGTGCGCTTCCTTGGCGTCCGAGTCCAGACTATCTGGCGTAAAAGACCCGGCCGTCCTTCCTGGCCGCTCCCGGGGAGGCCGCCACGTCGGCATAGCCCAGAATGCAGTGGCCAACGCCCTCGTAATCGCCGCTGACGCCGAGCTGCCGCAGAATGGCCCTGCCTTCCTCGGAGGCGAATTCTTCCCTGGCCCGATGGATCCAGCAGGAGCCCAGCCCCAGCGAGTGGGCGGCCAGCAGCATGTTGCCCAGGACCAGAGAGGCGTCATAGAGGCCGGTGGCCACACTTTTGGGCGCCAGCACGATCAGCAGCACCGGCGCGCCGTAAAAGGGATCGAAGTCCGGCTGCCAGCCGCCGATTTGACAGTTCATGGCCGAAAGCCGGTCGCGCAAGTCTCGGTTGGTCACCGCCACCACAATGGGCGCCTGCAGGCCCCGGCCGCTGGCCGCCCACAGACCGGCCCGAATGACCTCGTCGATTGCTGCCTGCGGCACCATCTCCGGCTTGTACCGGCGCACGCTTCTTCTGTCCCGGATGGCTTCGAGAATGGGGTTCATGCTTTTCCTCCATGTTTGACAAGAACGATGGCTGGCCCCGCGGCTGCGGCCAGGGGGGCTCCTGACCAGCCATGGTAAACGGTTCGCCGCCTGGAGGCAAGTTGCGCTTTCTGCACCCCTTGCCGGACAATTCCGGTATAATGGCGCTTTCAAAAAAAGCGGCAGGCCCGCCGCACCGCTTCAACCGACAGGAGATGCCATGCCACAGTTGCGCAGCAAACGTGTCTATCTGCCGCCGGAATCCGAAGACGGCTGCCGCGTACTGGTGGATCGTCTCTGGCCGCGCGGCCTGTCCAGGGCGAAGGCGCAGCTCGACCAGTGGCAAAAGGACCTGGCCCCCTCGAGCGCACTGCGCACCTGGTTTGGGCACCGTGCAGAGCGTTTTGACGAATTCGCTCTGGCCTACCGAAACGAGCTGGAACACAATCCGCTGGCTTCGGACTTTGCCGGGGCATGCCGCGAGCTGCTGCGGCAGCGGAACGTCACCCTGCTGTACGCTGCCAGAAACGCCGGCTGCAACCACGCGCTGGTGCTGCAGGCGTGGCTCTCGGCCCGCATGCACGACCTGCCGGACCGCTGAGGCAGGCCGGCATTGCCGTTTTGTCCGCAATATCCATATTCCGTCTGCCCCAGCCGCCCAGGGGCCCGAACCACCGAAAGACTTCAGGAGAAGCGCCCTTGCCCGAACAGCACGCCCCCACCTACGATGATACCAGACCCTTTACCCTGGTCTCCAGCTTCAGTCCCTCGGGCGACCAGCCGGAGGCCATCGCCAGACTGACGGCCGGCATCAGAGCCGGACTGCGGGATCAGGTCCTGCTTGGCGTCACCGGCAGCGGCAAGACCTTCACCATGGCCCAGGTGGTGGCCCAGATCCAGCGGCCGACTCTTGTGCTGGCGCCCAACAAGACGCTCGCGGCCCAGCTTTTCGCCGAGTTCCGCGAGCTCTTTCCGCACAACGCGGTGGAATACTTCGTCTCCTATTACGACTATTACCAGCCCGAAGCCTATATCCCGGCTTCAGACACCTACATCGAGAAGGACTCGGCCGTCAACGACGCCATCGACAAGCTGCGCCACTCGGCCACCCGCTCCCTCCTCACCCGGCGGGACGTGCTGATCGTGGCCTCGGTGTCCTGCATCTACGGTCTGGGCTCGCCGGACGAGTACAAGAACATGCACCTCTATCTGGAGCGGGGAACCGACTATCCGATGGAAGAGGTGCTCCGGCGACTGGCCTTCATGCTCTACGAGCGAAACGACTACTCCTTCCACCGCGGCACCTTCCGGGTGCGCGGCGACGTCCTGGACATCTTTCCGGTGCATGAGGAGGAACGGGCGCTGAGGGTGGAATTTTTCGGCGACACCATTGACAGCATCACGCTCATCGACCCGCTGCGCGGCGTGGTGCTGGAAGACCTACAGGAAGTGGCGGTCTTTCCGGGCAGCCACTTCGTG
The DNA here is from genome assembly GCF_002952055.1 of Desulfobulbus oralis. Classification (NCBI taxonomy): domain Bacteria; kingdom Pseudomonadati; phylum Thermodesulfobacteriota; class Desulfobulbia; order Desulfobulbales; family Desulfobulbaceae; genus Desulfobulbus; species Desulfobulbus oralis. The sequence goes on from NZ_CP021255.1 coordinate 2,142,597, forward strand.
ACCGGAGCGGACAATCTCAAACGGGCCACAAAGAGCATCAGGGACGAGCTGCAGATGCGGCTCGCCGAACTGCACGCCGCCGGCCGTCTGGTGGAGGAGCAGAGGCTGGAACAGCGCACCCAGTTCGATCTGGAGATGATCGAGGAACTGGGCTACTGCACGGGCATCGAGAACTACAGCCGCCACCTGACCGGCAAGGCGCCGGGCGCGCCGCCCCCGAACCTCCTGGATTATTTTCCGGAGGACTATCTGCTGATGATCGACGAATCGCACATCGCGGTGCCGCAGATCGGCGGCATGTACAACGGCGATCACGCCCGCAAGCAGACGCTCGTGAACTTCGGCTTCCGCCTGCCCTCGGCCCTGGACAACCGGCCGCTCCGCTTCGACGAATTCGAGGCGCGCCGGCATCAGACGATTTATGTCTCCGCCACGCCCGGCCCGCATGAACTGCGGCTCGCGGACGGCCACGTGGTCGAACAACTGATCCGGCCGACCGGCCTTCTGGATCCACGCATAGAGGTGCGGCCGGCCACTGCCCAGGTGGACGATCTGCTGGCAGAGATCCGCCAGCGGGCGGAACGCAACGAGGCGGTTCTGGTGACGACCCTCACCAAGCGCATGGCCGAGGATCTGACGCGATACTACGAAGACCTGGGCGTCCGGGTGCGCTATCTCCATTCAGACATCAAGACCCTCGAACGGGTGGAGCTGATCCGCAATCTGCGGCAGCGCAAATTCGATGTGCTGATCGGCATCAACCTGCTGCGCGAGGGGCTGGATATTCCGGAGGTCTCGCTGGTTGCGGTCCTGGACGCGGACAAGGAAGGCTTTCTCCGCTCTGAGCGCTCGCTGGTGCAGACCTGCGGCCGGGCGGCACGCAACGCGAGCGGCATGGTCATTCTGTATGCCGACCAGGTCACCCCCTCCATGGCGGCCACCATCCGTGAAACCGAGCGCCGCCGCGGCATTCAGGAGGCCTACAACCAGGCGCACGGCATTGTGCCCCGCACCGTGATTTCGGAAATCAAGGACTCGGTGAACCAGCACCTCAGGGCTTCGGGCTGGACTCCGGAAGAGGAGCAGCCGGCCCTGTTCCAGAGCGCGGAACCGGAGCGGGTGTATCACAGCGGGGAGGAATTGCGGCGCGACATTGGGGAGCTGGAGCGCAGGATGCGCGAGGCGGCAGCCAGGCTGGCCTTCGAGGAGGCGGCCGGCTATCGCGACCGCATCCGGGCATTGAAGATGCTGGAGCTGGCTTTGGATTGATGTTCAGGGCCTCAGGTGATGGGCATTGTATGGGCCTCTCGCTTGTGGCGGCCCCTGTCCGCCACCAGATGAAAGGGTATCGCCTGGGGGAGTGATCTGAGGCGAAGCGACGGCAACAGGATGTGGACGCGCGGTGGACGAAGCAGCGTGGGCAGCGACGGGGCTACAGGGTGGCAGCGGCCGATGTGCATGAAAGCCGGGTGTTTGAGGAACTGCCGGGCGGGAATACGAGCCGGGCTGTGTGGGCTGATTCGGCGTATCGTTGGGCAAAGCGTCCGGATTGGCTGAAGCATGCCGGGTACAGGGAGCATATTCAGCGCAGGGGGCCAAGGCAGCGGCCCCTGTGCAAATGGGAGCGGCAGGGGAACAGAGGGCGGGCGCGAAGATCGGACTCAGGCATCTGGCCTGCAACATGGACCGACTGGGCTTTCTGGCCGGGGTCTGCAGGGTGGCGCTGCGCCCGGAGTTCGGAACAAAGGGCAAAAACGAGCAGGCTGGGGACAAAGTCCCCCGGGAAACATACGGCAGGACTGCCGGCCGGCTCCCTTAACGGCAATCCGGCTCATGCGGCCCGGGTAAAAATCCGCCCTCAAGATCCGGAAAACACGGATAACTGCATTCTGAAAGGCGCCCTATTGTCGTTGCAGGAGCTGTGGAGAGGAAGATGTTCGATGCATATGTCAGGAGCATGCCTGCCCCTGCTCTGCGGCCCGGTGATGTCGTGATTATGGACAATCTTTCCGTTCATAAATCGCAGGCTGCCTGTGATGCCATACAGGCAAGGTATGCTGAATGCCTGTTCTTGCCGGCCTGTAGTCCCGACCTGAATCCCAGCGAAAAGATGTGGAGCAAGGTGCAGCAGATATTGCGGGGAATCAAGGCCAGAACCAACGAAGACCTGGTTGCGGGAGTCGGGGAAGCCCTGGACTGCGTTTCTGCAAACGATGCCCAGGGCTGGTTCAGATCTTGTGGCTATATACAATCTTAAAGTTGAAATACTCTAGTGGAAAGAAACTCTAATCACCAAGAATGAGCAGATGAGCCTCGCCCTCCATAAGGCGTAGCCTTTTTCCTTCCTTTTGCAGAGTCGCTCCCGCCGGTCCACTCATAATAAATTCTTTGGCATCCGTAGGATTAGAGTCTGTCAATTCAAGTTGAGTCGATTCTTCAGTGCCGATATATTGGCCCTTAACTTCGTAATCCGATAAAAATGGTTTAATTGCTATTTTCAGGTTTGGATCAATCTTGATTATTTTGGCACATCCAGAGCAACCCTTACCTTGTATAATAGGAGTGGTAGTACTGATTGATATTTTTAACTTGTCTGGCCCATCTCCTTGCCGAAATATAAGTTCACCTTTCCCAACAATAGCCGACATTGAGGGGACTTCAACTGCTTTTTCTTTAGACAATGGAATGCTATTTTTCCTATCACGATTTTGATCTCCTGTTTCCGGTTTTTCATTTGCTGAATTTTTTTCTGCATGCCTTTCAGCATCTATTGTTGTCTTGGTCTCGTCAATCTGCTCTACCTCCACAGAATCCAGATTTAATAACTGTTCTTCCTTAGATTTAGTATGAAATATTTTTGCAGTTTTCCCGATACTCCCGTTCGCAAGCATATCAAAACGAAAGACGACCCGCATGGCATAGCCATCCACATCCGTTACCGTATTAAAGGTCATTTTGTCTTCACGCTTATTCTTGTGTGTTTCGTCGAGAGTCATGCCTAACAAGCTCTTGGCGCCGGTAATAGATAAAGTGCCTGAATCAGGCTTCCCCCCAGACAGACTGAACGCTAGAGGGATCTTGTTCTCTTTTTGCAGCACGGCGACCTCAAATGTCTGTTGGCCCTGGTCTCCAGAAGGCTTGGCGACCGTTACCTTCTCAAGCGCATAGGTGCTTCCGCCAAGTATAAATTCCTCTCCGGCCTTACGCCCTTTGGGAGCCGTATCCCCTTTGGGAGCCGTATCGCAGGCGCAGAGAGCAGGCGCCAGCATGAGCGCGACCATAACTGTTATCATTTTTTTCATAATGTTCTCCCATGTTATTTAACCTTGAATGAGTACTTCTTATCCTGCCTGTCCTCCGCATAAAACTTGACTGTTTCCGGTTTTTTTGATGTGGAAAACGAGAAGATGAAAGAATCATTATTTAGGGTAACTCCATCCCACTCATATTCCTCTGTCCCGGAGGTGAATGAGCACCATACTGGCACGATCATCCGCCCATCCCGGAAAGGCACTAAATATCCTGAACCGGTGATGGTGACGGTCGTCTTGCCGTCTTTGTTCGTCCCCGGGGTGAAGGTGTCGATGGTATAGGTATTGCCGTTCGAAGTGAGGGTCAGCGGTAGCCGCTCTTCTGCTCCGGCTACGACAGGGGGCGTCATAACGATCCAAAATGCCAGCAGTATTCCAGGCAGGCGCGCCATCATCCATGGGGTTGCAGCAAGGCTGTGGACTGTGCGATACTGCACCTTGCTCCACCAAACAACGGTACGATCCATGCGTTTCATAATCCATTCTTCTTGTATTGTTTTTGTTTGTTTCTCGAGAGCTTCTACTCCAGGGGCTGTATTTCAAATTCAGACTGCCAGGTGAATACGTTATCCTTGCTTGCCCAGTCGGGCTCATTGGCGCTTCCTCGATGCCAATTCTGAATGCTTTTCGGGCGTTATCCACCATTGCCTGGACAATATTCTGAAACATTCCCGCAAAGCCCATGTGTTCCGCCCCCTCAAAGGCAGCCATCAGATAGGCATGGCCTGCGGTAAAATGGTCGCAGCTCACCGTAACATTACCTGTGTGGTGTATTTCTAGTGATGTTTCTCCTCATACATTTTTGCCATGTACATTTCTACTATACGAAACCAGAAAGGTATGACTGCCTTCCGACAGGCGAACATCTCCCCACGCGGGAAGCACATCAACACGGGGTTTCAATCTGAGTATGGCAACCTCCTTTCCGGGTTATTTCTTCTGTCTCATCCATGTTTTCAGGTCATCGTTCTTGAGTCCTGACATAATTTCACGTCTATCCCTCCATATTGCTTTTTTTCTGATATTGATGCCTGCGGCATCGCAGATTCGCATGGCCTGGGCAGCCTCCTCTTCATTAATCACGCGGGTACCGCCGAAGCCGAATGGGCTGGCAAGAAGGATGCCCAGGTCTTCATAACTGGCATTATCTGTAACAATCCATATTGCCGCCTGGCGGGTCGCTTTATCGACCCGGGCCTGTTCAAGGACAGGCATGAGTCTGGCCAATTCGCGCTGTTGGGGTGATCGCCGTACGGTAAATCTGTCGCTGTCACCTGGAATGTCCTTTGGTCTGTTGGCGCAGGCGGCATCCGGCGATACGGTGTTCCATTCGTCCGTTGTGAGCAGAATCCGGCTCGCACTCGTGGTAACCATGTTTTGCGATGAAGTCTTTGCCGCAACGAAAAAGGTGCCAACCGGAATGTGCACGGTGAGCGGGTAGGGCACGCGCTTGCGTAAACGTACTGAAACCTTCATAATGCCGCTGCCGGTGGCCTGTACCTCGATCTTTTTTTCTGCAATGAGATCAACTATATCCCGGCCTTCGCGGATGTCCCTGAGGGCTTTCCGGGCTTCGCTTTCCTTTTGATGGCCTGGAAATTCTTCGAGAAATTTGTTGAGTGATGCCTCGGTGCCATCTTTGAGAGCGGCCTGGAACGGGGCTTGCTCCTTAAGCAGCTCAGCGGCCTTGGCCTTGGCTGCCGGCAGGTGTCGCCCCTGAGGTTGAGCTGCGCTGTAATCCAGGTACGCTTTAACTGTGTTGTTGTTGGTGGCTTCCTGCCAGAACAGGGTGTCGAGGCGCTCTTTTGCTTCAGTGAAGTACCGGCCATCACTGTGCAGTTGAATGTATTCTTCAAATCCCTGGATTGTGTTAGTGGAAACTGCGCCTTTCCAGTACAGGGTGTCGATGTTGTTTCTGGCTTCAGCAATGTGCTGACCGTTGCCGTGCAGTTGAAGGTACCGCTCGAAGCCCTGAACCGTGTTTGCCGCAGTGGCCTCCTGCCAGTGCAGGGACTCGATGTTGTTTCTGGCTTCAGCAATGTGCCGGCCGTTGCCGTGCAGTTGAAGGTACCGCTCGAAGCCCTGAACCGTGTTTGCGGCGGTGGCCTCAGTCCAGCCGTGTTGATCGTACCGTGTTTTCGCCTCGCCCGCGTGACGCCCGCCAGGCCATGCCCTGATGTAGGATTCGTAACCGGCCGTTTCGTCCTTATGAGATACCCACTGCCAATGCAGTTCGTCACGTGTGGCCGGAGTGATCGCAAGGACAAAGACCGCGACCATGAGTATGCCGATTATTGCTCCGGTTGTTTTCTTCATGGTGTATGTACTCCTGTACAATGCGCATGTTCATAAGCAGAACAAATAAACAGTGTCGTAAGGCGTGAACCATGCGATCGGCTGTTTTGCTTGGTAAAAACTACTTTATAAACGACGATAAATTAATGCTCTTGCCGTTAGAAAAATTCAAGGTAAATGAATGCGAGGACTTATTAACGGCGATAGCGCATTGTGAAATATTGTTTAAAGAAACACATGCTTTGTTGTCAAACATAACGTTTTTTTCATCGGTTACTCCTTTTATAATTTTTGGAATACTACCAGCAATCTCTTCTACTTCAATAATCAGGCATGCTTGTTCATCAGTCATTCCTGTTGGGGCTAAAATCATGCCGCCACGATTTAACCCTTTACCTACATAAACATTTAATATTTTAAATTGAGTGTCTCCAACTGAAAAGATAGAGTTAGCTTGATTGGTTGATTCGGCATAAACATGGGCAGTCAAAAATAATAAGGATAAAATTATTAAAAAAATTTTATTTTTTCGTCCTTTTACATGACTGCTTTCTTTTTTATTTTTACTCTTCACTGTTAACAGCATACCCATTTCCTCCATTTAGCATAAATTTAACGACAAAGTCAGTCAGATGCCGTATGAATATTGCCAACTCGACCAGAATCCCGCCCTGGCCTTTTAACTGTCTGCGCCTCCCCTGATGGCGCACTTGCAATGTGAGTCTATCCTCCTCAACAAAATTAGATAGCCTATCCGCCATTATGCCCTGTCTGGATGACTGGTTCAACTGGCCGATAATCTTACAAATTTCTTTTTATCCCCTGCAAGTTACGTTTTGCTCGTTCATTTGCGGGATTTACCTTGACAGCCTTTTCAACCCATTTAACACCCTCACGCAAATTGCCTTGATTCGCTAATGCACAGCCATAACTCATAAGAGCAGTATCGTTGTATGGGTTGATGTCAGCGGCTTTCTTATAGCAGGTTGCGGCCCTCGACATGTTTGAAGACGCAGTCCTATCGCCTTCCTGTGCTGCTTCAACTGATGCCAATAATTGTTCAAGTTCGTCAATGCGTAAACGGCGAATCAAACTCAAAGCACTTTGATCTTCCATTATAATGTCTGGCGTCTCCTCACCCTTTTTTTCTTTAATGACAGCGTGATAGAGAATAGGATTCAAGCCGCTGACACGCACTCTTTCCGCAGAGGATAAACCACCAAGGAAAGACTTTGCCCCTTCATCAGATTTGTCTTCAAACAATTGACTGGCAGGCGGTGCATTCAAATTGCGAATGTCCAGCGGTTCTGTTTGTGTTTTTTGTTCCACTGTCAGGCGGTTTGCAATGGCGTATGCAAACAGCGACAGCGGCACGATGATGCGGAGTTGATTAACAAAATAATGGGTATTCATTTTTCCGAAACTGATAAATCGCCACATGTTCCAAAGAAGCAGGATAATGCTGCAAGCACTTGCCGCCATCAGCACATAATCTGTCAATGGCAAACGCCATTTTCTTGCCAGCAGTAATCCGCCGTAAAGGAGGTAAGCAATAATTCCGGCAATATACAGGATAAACCTCGCATTGATGTGGAAATCTGCCATTTGCGTAGTCCACCGGATTTCTAAGATGAGCTGGAGAGCATACGCGGCAATTATCCATCCGCCCACCGTGCGGGAGTAGTCCTTCTTCTGCAGGAAGGCGATTCCCATAACGATAAAAGAGACGAAGATTAAAAATTTACCCGAAAAAGGCAGCAGTATGTGTAGTCGATCCGTAGCGTCATAATATGGGTTAATGAATACATGGCTAAGGTTGAACAAACACAGATGGATGCCGAAAACAGCGAATGCCGTCAGCCACATCAATGCCTTTTGCCGCAAGCCGGGTTTCGGTACATTCCCCGTGGTGCCGTCGGGACGACTGCCGTAGCGGTTGCCGCCCGCACTGCCATCCAGGCACATCAGTACGATGAACCAGATGCCGCCCACCAACGGAACGAGACTGACGAGCAGCCACCAGCCGCTGCGCCCCGTGTCGTGCAGACGGCGAACGCCGAGCGCCATTGCGGGAACAGCCGTTGCGCTGTAGTAAATCGCCAACAGTCTGTCGCTTCCCTGACTGAATGAATAGCCGAACAGCCCCGACAGCAGTCCGGCGGCAAAGCCCCATGCCAGTGCAAACAGCAGGTTGAACAGGACAAACATCCAAAGCTCTCGCCGGCCTGCCCGGCCGCTGAAATCGGCATACTGCCGGAATGCCTTGATAAACCATTTCATGTTTTCCCTCTGTTTCAGTAAGACCGCGAGCGTCTGGGAGGGCGCGCGGATCAGCCACCCTCCAGGCTGCCGCCCGTAAATACCCCATTGGTCAAGTCAGGAGCGGTTCCGGTTTTGGCCGTCATAGCCGCCGTCTTTGCTGCAAGCGCCACGAACACCAGCGGCAGAGCAAGGACCGGCGCCGAAAGTTTCGTCGCGGATTGCATCGTTCATCCTTCATTGTACTGCTCCTTCAGAAAAAGCCGGCCAGCCCGTGCCGCCGGGTAGCCGTCCGCCAGCCGCGCTTTGACGGAACACGGCCCGGAGGGTAAAAGGCTCAGGGCGGCACACCCGCGACCGCTTCAGTTCCCGGTCGGGGAAAAGCCGGCTTTGCCGCCTCGCTCCGCAACCAGAGACAGAAGATCGCGTCTGTCTCTGGCGTGGCGGCCGGAACGCTCAGAAGAAGACCCGTATGCCGGCATAGATGTTGTGGCTGAAATATTCGTCTTCTCGTGTGTCGAAATAGCGGTACTTGACATCGAGGCTGATCCTGTCGCTGACGGCATAGCTCACGCCAAAGCCGAGCTGAAAGGCAAAGACCGTATCATGGTCACTGGCAGCAGGTATGCCCGAACCCGGTACTTCCACGTCGTTGACCTCGACCCTGGCCATGCCGATGCCAGCGGTGACAAAGGGGGTGAAGGCGCTGGAGTTCTTGAAGTCGTAGTAGCCGTTGAACAGGAAGGCAAGGCTGGAGCTATCGCCATTTAAATCCACCTCCTGCCCCATAGCTTTGCCTTTATCGAAATCGTTTTTCTGCCAGGCCAGCTCTCCCTCGACCCGGATGTTCTCGAAGGCATAGCCCACCGCCGCCCCGAGCGCCAGACCAAGGTCGGAATCGATATTCACTGCTACACCTGAATCTGTAGTAGTGTCAGCATCATTGAGTATGGCCATGCCCAGGTTGCCGCCGACATAGAGTCCCTCGGCATCGGCGGCAAAGGAAGAGAGCGGCAGAAATGTGGCAAGAGCGACAAGCAGAACAAGATGTTTCTTCATTTTCAGTTTCTCCTGGAAAGAATTCGTGATTGCCTTGTACAAAGCTTTGTAAAACGATGTGGACAGACATTGTTCTTCGTTACATGGCGCACCTCCTCTTTCATGCGGACGATTGACGGTTCTTCGTTCCGGGCGGCTGACGTTCCATGGTCTTGCCGTCCCTCCTCCCTGTGTCGAAATACGGGCCTCGGCCCGCGTGTCCGCCGCAGCCCTGCTGGCGGAACATGCCGGATCCGCCGGCACTTTTGCGTGTTCCCGGCTGGGGATTTATGCCCTTTTCTTGCATCTTCTGATTGCTTCGACAATATCCTGTTTGTTGATTCCGAGCTCTGCATTGAGCACGTCAACTTTTTTGTTTTTCCTCACCATCAGTACAATGCATGTAATGGAAATAATAAACCAAAGTATAAGGCCGAGAAGTGCTAGCGGATAAATTATGAGGGGCGCTGCCATGACGACTGCAAAGTTTACCATGCCATGAATATACGCACGGTTGTATGCGTTTTTCCATCTGAAGAACAAGTCCGGATTGAATTCTCGTCTGAAATCCTGCGGGCTAAGTCTTTCTATTGTACTCATATGATTGACATGTTCATTTGATTTCTATCTGTATGGCACAGCCTTCGTTGGTGCCGTTGCCATTTTTCCAAATACGCAGTTCGAGGTATTCGCAGTTTTCTCCGGGCGGACGGCGAAACATCCTCAGATTGTCCGCTTGTTCAAGTTTTTTGGCCTCTGCCACATCTTCCTTCGAAAATAAAACGACAAAGGCATAAGATGCCCCGTCGCTCATTAGCGGCACCCGAAAATTCACGGTCTTCCCGTTGCCGGTATTGGCCCTTTTCTCGACCAAGGCCGATGCCGCTTCGTCGTAATAGAGGAAGTAAACATCCGCGTTCGGGATATTTTTCTCCCCTTCCAGATAATTAACCTTTACTTGAAACATTTCTTTTTGCGGTGGCCTATTCTTACTGCTCCCGAAGGTCTGGCCGTAAAGGCCGACGGATGCCGCCAATATGATCGGCAACATCACCATCATCATTTTTCTTTTCATTTTCCTTTTCCTTTTTGATTTCATTTGGATTTGTTTGGATGAATAGTCCTCAGTCCTGCGGCGTGGTGGTGTTCTTGAGCACGGCATACACCGATTTTGTCCCGCATCCGTTCAATTCCAGTTTCACCTGTCCGTGTATCTCGGCTTTCGTGACGCTCAGGTTGCAGATAAACGGTCTTTCGTCCAAAACGATTTTGTTGCCGGCGACGTCAATGGGCTCCGTAGTTTCGATTCCCCCTTTGAATTGCAGGTTTTCAATCTTGCTGCGTCCCGATGCATCCGTTGCAATCACGTTATAGCCATTAACCGTAGTGATGGCGAAATTCGTTTGCATTTCCGATCGCTCCGAATACTTGAAAATACTTTCCCTGCCCGGCGCCTTGCGCTGCCTGTCAAAATGGGCCGGCGTGAGTTCTATTTCCTTTCCGGAGATCGCGATTTTTGTAACTCGCTTCAAATCGGCTGACAGAGTCATCTTCAGCGTCACATTTTTCGAGTTCTCGAAAGGTATCTCTCCCGAATATTCCTGTTCGGAGGAGAAGACCGGCGTCTCAGCCGCCGCAAGGGCCGCAGCCGCGAAGACCAGCAGCACGGCCGCCACGGTAAAGCCCAACCTCGACCACAACTTCATGTCATCCTCCTGTGTGTGAAAAATACGGGCCACGGCCCGCGTGCCCGCCGCAGCTCCGCTGGCGGAACATGCCGGATCCGCCGGCGCGCCCTGTCCGGGAAAATTCGCGCCTACTGCAGCTTCTGCAGGGCGGCCCTGGCATCGGCATGGCCCTGGTCCGCGGCTTTGCGGAACCAGGCGGCCGCCTCCTTCTTGTCTTTAGCCACGCCATCGCCGTTGAGGTACATCAGCCCCAGATTGAACTGGGCCTTGGCAAAGCCCTGCTCCGCGGCTTTGCGGAACCAGGCCATTGCCTCCTTGTCGTCTTTGGCCACGCCTTTGCCTTCGTAGTAGCTATTGCCCAGATTGAACTGGGCCATGGCAAAGCCCTGCTCCGCGGCCCTGCGCCACCAGGCCGCCGCCTGCTTGTGATCCTGGGCCACCCCCTCACCACTGTCGTACATCAGTCCCAGAATGAACTGGGCCTGGGCATGGCCCTGCTCCGCGGCTTTGCGATACCAGGCGGCCGCCTCCTTGTAATCCTGGGCCACACCTTCGCCTTTGCTGTACATCAGCCCCAGACTGTACTGGGCCTGGGCATCGCCCTGCTCCGCGGCTTTGCGAACCCAGGCCATTGCCTCCTGCTTGTCTTTGACCACGCCTGCGCCTTCGTAGTACATCAGCCCCAGATTCAACTGGGCCTGGGCATCGCCCTGCTCCGCGGCTTTGCGATACCAGGCGGCCGCCTCCTTGTAATCCTGAGCCACGCCTTCACCTGTGCGGTACATCTCGCCCAAATTGAACTGGGCCTGGGCATCGCCCTGCTCCGCCCTGGCACGCAGCGCGGCCATGTCTTCCCCTGCCCAGGCCGCAGCCGCGAAGACCAGCAGCACGGCCGCCACGGTAAAGCCCAACCTCGACCACAACCTCATGTCATCCTCCTGTGTGTGAAAAATACGGGCCACGGCCCGCGTGCCCGCCGCAGCCCTGCTGGCGGAACATGCCGGATCCACCGGCGCGCCCTGTCCGGGAAAATTCGCGCCTACTGCAGCTTCTGCAGGGCGGCCCTGGCACCGGCATGGCCCTGGTCCGCGGCCCTGCGGTACCAGGCGGCCGCCTCCTTGTCGTCTTTGGCCACGCCATCGCCGTTGTAGTACATCAGCCCCAGATTGAACTGGGCCTGGGCAATGTCCTGATCCGCGGCCCTGCGGAACCAGGCGACTGCCTCCTTGTCGTCTTTGACCACACCTTTGCCTTCGCGGTACATCACCCCCAGATTGTTCTGGGCACCGGCATGGCCCTGGTCCGCGGCCCTGCGGAACCAGGCGGCCGCCTCCTTGTCGTCTTTGGCCACGCCATCGCCCTTGTAGTACATCAGCCCCAAATTCAACTGGGCCTGGGCATCGCCTTTTTCCGCCGCGCCGCGCAGGGCGGCCGCCCTGTCTTCTCCCCCAGAGACATCCTCCGTTATATAGACAGGGACTTTCTCCCACCCGCCGGTGAGCGGCATAAAGTTCGTCACCCCCAGATGGGGTTGGCCGGTGGCATCCTTGATAAAAACGCCGATATCAACGCCGGGCTCATCACGGGCAAGGATCGAATATTCACGGCCAGCCAGAAAATTATATGTGAACATCAGAGGTTTTTTTGACCACACCGTTCTAGTGGGATACTCCCCCGCGCCTTGAAGCGATGTGTGGCGGTAATCGAAGACAAAGGTATGCGTGCCCGCCGGAACACGTACCTGCACCCAGTCGTCGGATTTCTTCCTTGCCCACGTGACGGGATGTCCGTCCAGCGTCTGTACGGTTATGGCTTCTTCGATGTTGAGCGTGCAGAGTTTTTCCGCCGGCACATCACCGGTGTAGGGAATAATGGTTGCAGACGTGTACCAGCTGACGCAGCCGGCAAGCATGAGGGCAGCGCCAAGCAATGAGAGCAACAGGACAAAGCGTTTCATATCTTTCCTCCCTGAGTTGGAATAGCGCCAACCGGCTTTGCCAAACAAGCAGTCCGTATCACCTGGCTTTGAATTCGTATTTCTTTTCCTGTTTATCTTCCGCATAAAAGCTGATTGTTTCAGGCTTTTTTGCAGTGTCGAAGACAAAGGTGAGGGAACCGTCGCCACCCTGGACCTGTTCCCACCCGTATTCCTCTCCGCCGGTGGTGAACGAACAGAGGACCGGCACGACTATCTGCCCGTTTCGCAGGGGCATGGTGTTAAAACCCGAACCGGAAATGGTAATGGTTGTGCTGCCCTTTTCGTTCGTTCCCAGGGTGAATGCGGCAATGGTGTAGCTCTTGCCGTGGGAGCTGATGGTCAGCGGCAGCCGTTCTTCCGCCCCGGCAAGGGCGGGGATCAGAAGCGAAAGCCCCAGCAGCAGCCCGGGCACAAGCACCTGCCGTATCCCTGTGGCTGTTTGCAGCTTCTGCAGGATAGCGCATCTGCACCTTGAACTCACTGAATCCATCCTTTCTGCTCTTTTTCCCGATCCATGCTTTACACCATTTCCTTGCATCATTTCCTCCCTGTGTTGTGAAAAGAGATAGGTTATACTTTGCACGCTCTGGCCTGGCGCAGATATCTTTCCGGCCATACACTCGTGGGTACTGGTTCATGCCATGCATAAATGGCGACAAGATATTATACCACCAAGTTCATATTTACCGATTATCTTCTCGCTAAATTCAATGGAGTAAAGAATATTTTCAAATCCATTCCAGGAAGTACAAATGACATCATTGCAAATAAAGCATATCGTTACACTGAAAATCATTGACAATGACATTGAAATATAAAAAATGTCAACCTAGACCAAAAACGATATTCTCTATTGTTTCCGATATCTTTATGAGAATTTCTCCATTACTGTAGCATGAAACTCCTTCATCAAAATCTCCCATACAGAAAAATACGAATCAAGCAACTCCTCCGTCATTCCATACGGAAAAAATACATCCATAAGCAAAAAGCCGTTCACTGTTCCATTTATTGATTACATCCAACGGAACCTCTTTCTGAGTCTTTCTCCATCCAGCAAAAAACTGTATACTCTTGCAGTTGGCACCTTGTGTGCAATAATGAAAAACAATTTGGTATAGAAGCCCTCCCATCTTTCCCTCAATATGAGGGTCACCCTGGGAGTCCTTGCCCAGACTGGCCCTGCCATATCCTTTGGCCACCTCCAGGATAGCCTCGGGGTCGGCGGCCGTGACAAGCCTTGTCTCGGCAAAGGCCTCCGAGCCATAAAAAGCACCAAAAAAATAAAAAAGACAAAGCACTTCATAGCTCTTCTCCTCGAGTTGGGATATGGCCAATCAATTTTGCTGGAAAAACAGGCCGCATCACTTGCCTGCTTTGTCCTCCGCTCCTGCTCCTTTCTCCTGCCCTCCCCAGGTGTCCGGGCCGATACCGGCGAAGATTCGGGCAAAGAGCGCGTTGGCGCGCGCGACTCTTTCCGCGCGCGCCCTGGCCATACAGCCGAGCCAGGCCAGGAGATTTTGCAGCGCAAGAAGCGTCTGCTCCGGCATGGTGTAGGTATCGGCCAGGCGTTGCCGCAGCCAGTCCAGAAACAATACGCCGACCGCATCTTCACCCATGTGCACCCAGGCGCTGATGGCGGCAAAAACACGCTCCGGCCCGTTTAGCCGCAGTGCATCGAAGACCCTTGCCATCTGGCTCAGGCCGTGCACGCCGTCCGCGGCCCTGGCCTCGAAATCCCGCAGGAGGCCCAGCGGTGACAGGGCCGGTCGGGAGGAAGCGAGGCAGGCCGCCGCCTCTTTGATGAAGGCAGTGGTTTCATCGGCGTCGACGGGAGGTACATAGGGACCGGCGCCCAGACCTCTGGCCGACGGGCCGCCAGGGACTCCGAGATCCTCCACTACCGCATAGCAGCGTCGATCGCGCACGGAACCGAAGCCGCCGTGACCGGCGGCCATCATCTGGGGGACCTGGTGCAGCGCGGGAAAGTCCATACCCTTTTCTCCTTCCTGCTCGTGGATCAGGAACAGGGCGGTATGTTGACTGAGCAGTTGGTAACGGAGCGCCAGGGAACGGGCTTCTTCCGGGGTCGCGGCTGCTTCCAGGCGCGCGGCTCCGGCCAGACGGGCAATGGCATCACTTTCGATCAGGTCCGGAATTCCGGCCGAAAGATCGCACTCCTTGCCGTCTCCGCGCCAGCGCAGGATCGGTGCGGTCCGGGATGCAGCCGATCCGGTGAACGAGGCGAACACATGCACGGTATCTCCGCTGTACAGACGCAGGGGCAGGGCGGATTGCCAGGCCGGTGTACGCCCCCATTCGACCCGCAGGGAATCGGTCTCCGGCCCGCGCATCCTGTCCACCATGTTCCGCAGCGGCGGAAAAATATCCTCGTTGGGAGAAACGAAGGCACACGCGCCACCCGTTTGCAGGGCCAGTTGCCTG
Organism: Desulfobulbus oralis; assembly: GCF_002952055.1. Classification (NCBI taxonomy): domain Bacteria; kingdom Pseudomonadati; phylum Thermodesulfobacteriota; class Desulfobulbia; order Desulfobulbales; family Desulfobulbaceae; genus Desulfobulbus; species Desulfobulbus oralis. Next base: position 2,157,611 of record NZ_CP021255.1, read on the forward strand.
AGCAGACTTTCCGCCGGAGCGCTGCCCACGCCGATGGCGAAGATGCGTTCTCCCGAACTGCGGGCCGCATGGACAACGGCATCCACATCCCAGACGGCTCCGTCGGTGATGAGCAGAACACAGGGCGCATGCGGCGCGTCCTTCGGCAGGCGAATATCGTTGAAAGTCGCAAGCAGGGCGCGCTCCATCTCCGTGCCGCCCATATCCGCTTCGGTTCGGGCAAAGGCGTCGGCCAGTCTTTCCCGGACATCTCCGGACTCCAAAGACCAGCGCAGAAAGCCGGGAGTTTCGAGCCGCACCTTGCTGCCGAAACGGCTGTAGGAAACGTGGTCTCCGTTCTCCAGCATCGCCAGCAGGCCGGTCAATCCCCTTTTCAGACTGCCGATACTGTCTCCGGCCATGGAGCCGGAGCAGTCGGCCAGAATCTTCAGGCACAGGGGTTTGGAGAGGGCAGCGGGAAAGACGGGCCGGAAGCCGGCCAGAATCAGGTGCCGGCCGTCCAGATCCGGTCCGGTCAGGGCAAAGGATGGCCGCCCCGGGGCACTGATGGTGAAGATGCAGTCGCGATCCGGCATGGCTCCGGGAGCCAGGGTGACGACTGTGCCTTCCGCCGTATTCCCGACCTGGCAGGGGTGACTCGGGCAGTGCACCGTGGCCCCGGCAAGCGTTCCGCACAGGAGGAGCCGCAGGGTCAGGGGATATCTGCTCAGTATGTCCGCATCCGCGTTTTCGTGCGGCGCCAGACCGCCCGCCAGATGCCGGTCGCCGTAGCGGGGCGCTATGGTGCAGGGGATGGTCAGGCGGAACCCGCCCTGTTCGCAGGACAGCAACTGGACGTAGCGCAGTGTCACGTCCACGTCTTTGCCGTGTTCGATATTCCCCAGATTGGCCGTATACAGGCCCGGAGCGCTCCGCTCCACCAGGATAGGCGCATCGCCGCTCTCGATGCCCCTCTCGTACTCCTGCCGGGCCTCCGTTCGTTCCAGGACAAGGGCCCGCAGCCGCCGGCCGGCCATGACAACGTCCATGCCGACAAATATGGCGCCCCGCAAGCGGAAAGGTGTAGACGATTTCCAGATTCCTGGCGCTGTCGTTGCAGTAGCGCTGGGTCATCGCCATGCTTGCCAGCAGTCCGTCGACCCGCCCTTCGATATGCACCGATTTCAGGGCGATGCGCCTTCCGCCTGTGCTGACCATACAGGCTTCCTGGACCATATCCGATCCTCCCGGGCTGTTCATGGGTTGCTATTCATTGTGGGTGGTATTCCCCGTTTCATCCGGCATGTTGTCAACCACTCTCATAATTTCTTTGATGAACAGCCGTAGTCGCTCAGGACTTATCCCCGCTTCCTCGGGGGCAATCTGCAGCTCGATCCCCGGTGCGATGTGGATGTGACTGCGAACCTCCACATCTCCCGGCTGGCGTTGCCGCGGCGGAACGGGCGCCTCCGCGCCCGCCAGCACCTCGCGGATACACTCCAGGGATACCCCGGCCGTGGACAGCTCCCGGATCCTGAGCAACTGGCCCAGATGCTCCCTGCTGTACTTGGCCGCCCTGGCTTCCCCTATGGGCCGGGAAACCAGGCCAAGCTGGATGTAGTAGCGAACCGTGCGTTTGCTGAAACCGGTCAGCCGGCACAGCTCGTCCAAAGAAAGCATCCTTGATGTCATGTGCATACCTTTTTAACACTAAAACTGTCAAGATAAAGTGTCATGTATTTTTCTGGAAACCGGACTTGACCATGTCAGTTACGTCATTCTGACAGCAAGGCCAATCACTCTGCCAATGCAGTGTGCCCCATGAAAACACAAGATACCATCAGCGCCGCGGGTATGCTCCCACAAGTTTTTGCCAGCAGCGCCCGGCATCCTGGCGACATGGGCTCCGCTCCGGTATGGCACAGTAGCGCCTGCGCGATTATTGATCGCGCAGAGCAGCCACCGATGGCGACCGGCAGAGCCGGGTTTGGGGCCTGGGAGACCCGATCCTGCCCGGGCTGTGGGAGGCTGGCTGGCACCGGAAAAGTCTAAGCATTTGGCCCGAAATTGTGCTACAATGCGCCCCGGCCCGAATCTCCTTGGTTTTAATGGATTTTTTTGCGAATCCACCCTGTTTCGTCCCCTCAGCGACGCACAGCATGAGCCGGGTGCTTGACAAATTGTGTGAACCGCTTGCAGCAGCCTGCAGGCAGGTTCATCTCCAGGCAGAGATACAGGTCTGAAGAAGCCAGGACCGCATTGCATGCAGTGATCATAAAGGGGGGCGAGATCTGCCATCCGTGCAGGGTACGGGCCGCACATGCAGCGCCGCTTTTGGAGTTGAACGAATGGAGAAGCCCTTGTCCATATCCCTGGCATGCAGCGCGCTGGGCCGCAGGATCGCGCTGGCCCTTCTACCGCCGCTCGTGGCCAGGCTCATGCGGCTCTGGTTCGGCACCTGCAGGCTGGAGGTCCGCGATGCGCAGGAATTTTACGGGCGCCTGGAACGCGGCGACCAGATGATTGCCAGCTTCTGGCATTACAGCTTTTTCTATCTCTTCTACTATCTGCGGGGCCGGCACGCGGCAACCATGGTGAGCGCCAGCACGGACGGCGAATACATTGCCCGGCTGGCCCTGTGCTTCGGTCATCAGCCGGTGCGCGGCTCCTCACACCGCCGGGGTTTTCGTGCGCTGCGGGAAATGCTGGCAGCGCTGGCCCGGGGCCTGAATGCAGGCATTGTGGCCGACGGCTCGCAGGGGCCGGCGAGGCGGGCGCAGGCCGGCTGCATCCTCATGGCCTCGCACTCCGGCTGTCCCATTTTTCCGGTGGCCTGGGCTGCCAGCAGGGCCATCATTTTCCACAGTTGGGACAGAACGGTCCTGCCCCTGCCCTTTTCCCGCATCGTGCTCTACCACGGCCCGCCCATCCCTGTGCCGCCGGACCTCTCCGCTGCGGAGACAGAGGCCTGGCGACAACACCTGGAAGACGAACTGAACCGTCTCTACCATGCGGCCTGGCAGGCGCTGGGCAAGGGGCCGCATGACGGGAACCGGGCCCGTCGGCGCCATGCGGTGGCAGGCGGCAGGCAGCACAATCAACCGAGCGGGCAACAAACGCTTCATATATGAACACGCAAAGCACTCGTGCACTCGTCATCGCCGGTCTGAGCGGCGGCTCGGGCAAATCCGTGGCCTCGGTAGGGCTGCTGGCCGCCTTGAAGGCACGCGGCCTTCAGGTGCAGCCTTTCAAGAAAGGGCCGGACTACATCGACGCCGGCTGGCTGGCGCAGGCGGCAGGCCGGCCCTGCTACAATCTGGACGCGTATCTGGCCGGGCCGGAGCAGGTGCAGGCCACCTTTTACGGGCACCTGGCCGGCGCCGATCTGGCGCTTGTCGAGGGCAACCGGGGGCTTTTCGACGGCGTGGACGCGGCGGGCAGCTCCTCCACGGCCGAACTGGCCATCCTCCTGCACCTGCCGGTGCTCCTGATGATGAACTGCACCAAGGCGACCCGCACCATGGCGGCGCTGGCCCTGGGCTGCCGGAACTTCGAGTCACGGCTCAAGCTCGCGGGCGTGCTGCTGAATCAGGTGGCGAACGCCCGGCAGGAAAAGGTCATCCGCGAGGCCCTGGCAGGTATCGACATGCCGGTTCTGGGGGTCATTCCCAAGCTGGGCCGGGACATCTTTCCCATGCGGCATCTGGGCGTGACTCCGCATCAGGAGTACGCAGGCGCGGAGCAGGCGGTGAGTCATCTGGGCGGGCTCGCGGCCCGTCATTTCGACCTCGATGCGATTCTGGCGCTCACACAGCCCACGGCCCCGGCGGCCGCAGCCGCGGCCGCTGTACCCGGGGCAGCGGCCGGACTGAAAATCGGCGTGCTCAGGGATGCGGCCTTCCAGTTCTACTACGAGGAGAATCTGGAAGCGCTCAGGGCCGGCGGGGCGGAGCTGGCGGCCATCAATGCGCTCACAGCCCCCGCACTGCCCAGCGGCCTGCATGCGCTGTACATCGGCGGCGGTTTCCCGGAAACCAGCGCCCAGGCGCTCGCGGAAAACACGGCCTTTCTCGCCTCGCTCCGGGCCGCGATAGATGCGGGGCTGCCCGTCTATGCGGAATGCGGCGGGCTGATCTATCTGGGCAGATCGCTCTTGCTGGACGGCAGGGAATATCCGCTGGCGGGCGTGTTTCCGGCCAGCTTTGCCCTCAGCAAAAAACCGCAGGCCCACGGCTATTCAAGGCTCCGGGTCGAGGGCCAAAACGCCTTTTACAGGCCAGGCCAGCTCATCCGCGGCCACGAATTCCGTTACTCCACGGTACAGGACTGGAGCGGCCGGAGTGCCGCACTCGGCATGCGGGTGGAGCGGGGCACCGGCTTTTATGCAGGCCGGGACGGGCTGGTTTACAAAAACGTTCTGGCCCTCTACACCCACGTTCTGGCGAGCGCCACCCCGGAATGGGCCGCAGGCATGCTGGCTGCCGCAGCCCGATATGCGGCAGAAAAGACAGACAGGTGAATCATGGACACAGGGAATCTGCTGGCCTCTGCCGGCGAGATGCAGGCGCTGGACAGAAAGACCATCGAGGAAATCGGCATTCCAGGCGCGGTGCTGATGGAGAACGCGGGCCGGGCCACGGTGGCGGCCATGGAACGGCACTTCGGGCCGGCGGCCGGCAAGCGGGTGATCATCTTTGCCGGGCCGGGCAACAACGGCGGCGACGGACTGGTGATGGCCCGCTGTCTTGCCGACCGGGGCGCCTTGCCCTCTGTACTGCTGGTGGGCGATCCCGCCAGACTGCCGCCGGACGCGGCCCGGAACTGGGCCATCCTGGAGCGGCTGCAGGTGGCGCGCAGGGTGATCGATCCGAACGCTGCATGGCCAACAGACTGGCAGGAGGCATCCAGCCGCCCCCTGCACAGCGTGGTGGACGCGCTCTTCGGCATTGGCCTGACGAGGCCGCTCAGCGGCTGCTATCTCGCAGCGCTGCACGCCATGCGGGACCTGGCCCGGGCCAGCGCCTGCCCCATTGTGGCGGCGGACATGCCCTCCGGCCTGCACAGCGACACCGGCGCCATTCTGGGCGAGGCCGTCCAGGCGGATCTGACCGTCACCTATGGTCTGGCCAAGCCCGGGCATCTGCACAACGGCGGCCCCCGGATCGGCATCCTCGAGGTGGCGGACATCGGCATCCCGTCGCAGGCGGCAGCGGCAGCCAACCTGGCGGGCCGCCTGCTCGACGGCCGGGTGCTGGCCCGCTTGCCGCCTCGGGCCCGGACCAGCCACAAGGGCAGTCATGGCCACGTGCTGGTGCTGGCCGGTTCCACCGGCAAGAGCGGAGCCGCGATTCTGGCCGCCAAAGGCGCGCTGGCAAGCGGAGCCGGGCTGGTGAGCTGCGCCCTGCCGGCCGCTCTGCTCCCCATTTTCGCCACGGCCGTGGCCGAGGCCATGAGCGAGCCACTGGCCGCCTCCGACCATCTGGCCCATGCGGATCTCGCCGCTGTCGCCAGACTCTGTGCCGGCAAGGCGGCGCTGCTCATCGGCCCGGGCCTGGGCCGGCATCCGGAAACCGCAGGGCTGGTCACGGCCCTCTACCGGGAACGACCCGAGCCCATGGTCGTGGACGCGGACGCGCTCAATATCCTGGCTGCCGACAGAGAGGCGCTCGCCGCTCCCGGCGGCCCGCGCATCCTCTGCCCGCATCCCGGAGAAATGGCCCGCCTGCTGGACTTGCCCGTGCCGGAACTGCAGCGAGACCGGCTCGCCTCGGCACAGAGGCTCTGCAGCCTCTGCGGTCCGCATCAGCCCATTGTGGCCCTGCTCAAGGGCGCGGGCACGGTGGTGGCGGCGAACAAGGCGGCGGGCGGGCTTTGGGCCGTCAACAGCAGCGGCAATCCGGGCATGGCCAGCGGCGGCATGGGCGACGTGCTGGCCGGCGTCATTGCCGGGCTCCTGGCCCAGCATCATGAGCCATGGCTGGCCGCCTGCGCGGGCGTGTGGCTGCACGGGGCAGCAGCCGACCTCCTGGCAAAAGAACGGCCCTTCGGCTACACTGCGGGCGAAGTGGCCGCAGCCCTGCCCCGTTTGTTCGCGGACAGGCGCAAAAAAAGGCAAAGCCCTGACTCTGGGGAGGAGCAGATATGCTGACAGCGAAAGACCTGATGAACAGGGAAGTCATCACCGTGCAGGCGGATCAGAATGTACGCGAGCTGGCCGAACTCTTTCTGCGCAAAAACTTCAGTGGTGCGCCGGTTGTGGATGGGGCGGGCAAACTGATCGGGATCGTCACCCGAAACGATCTGATCTTTACCCGCAAGCGGGTGCAACTGCCCAGAAGCATCGCCATCCTGGATGCCTTTTTCTTTCTGGACAGTCCGGACAAGATGCGGCATGAGATGCAGAAGATCGCAGGTTCGCGGGTGGGCGACATCTGCACCGGAAACCCGGTGACCGTCTCTCCCGAGGCAACCATGGAGGAAGTGGCCACCATCATGGCGGAAAGGCGCGTCCACACCCTGCCCGTGGTGGCTGAGGGTCAGATCGTGGGGGTCATCGGCAAGACCGATATCATTCGGGCAATGGTGCAGCAGGTCTGAAGGGCCTGGCGGCGTTCCGCCCGCCGCCCTGGTCGCCGTACAGACGCCAGCAGTTGCGGCCCATTTTCTTGGCCTCGTACATGGCCTGGTCGGCATGACGCAGCAGCTCGTCTGCGGTGGCGGCATTGTCCGGATATGCGGCAATGCCGATGCTCGCACCGATGGAACAGCAGAGCCCGTGCACATCCACCGGCTGGTTCAGCAGCTCGATGGCCCGCTCGGCCACCATGATGGCGCCGTGGAGCGAGGACGCGCTTTCCAGAAGGATCACAAATTCATCCCCGCCCAGACGGCACACCGAGTCTGCGGTGCGGACAGCGCTTTTCAGCCGTTTGCCCACCTGAATCAGCACTTCATCGCCCACGGCATGGCCATGGAGGTCGTTCACGGGCTTGAAGCGGTCCAGATCGATAAAGAGCAGAAAAAGCGGCCGCTCCTGCCGCCGGGCCAGACAAATGGCCTGGGGCAGGCGCGCCAGCAGATGGTTGCGGTTGGGCAGATTGGTCAGGGCGTCGTGATTGGCCATGTGGCGGATGAGCTGCTCCGCCTTCTGGCGTTCGGTGATATCCTGGAACACCGCCACGCCGCCGGTGAGGCGGCCGTCCAGAATGAGCGGTGCGGAGCGCAGCTCGGCCAGAAAGGTGCTGCCGTCCCGGCGCTCCATACGCGCCTCGTTGAAATGGGCCGGCGCATCCTCCTGGTCTGAATCCAGAAAGGGAAAGCAGTTTTCCTCAAAGGACTCGCTGCCTGCCAGGGCAATATGGAAAATCTCCCGGCAGTGCCGGCCCAGCAGCTCGTCCGTTGTGTAGCCGAGCAGATGCCGGCCCGCCTGGTTCATGTAGGCGATCAGGCCATGGCAGTCGACGCCGCAGATGCCGCTGTCCACCGTATCCAGGATCATTTCGTATTTCTGCGTGAGCAGACCCAGGGCACGGCAGGTCTGCTGCGCCCTGAGCAGAGTACGGATCCGCTGGAGCAGCACCGGCAGATGCGGCGGTTTGCGGACATAATCCGCCACCCCGGCCTCGTGGAGCTGGTGCGCCTCCACATCCTGGTACCTTTCGATCATGACCAGAAGCGGCGGCGGCTCGGCCATCTGCCGATTGATGGTCAGGCACAGCTCCCGCCCGCTCATGCCGGACAGATGCAGGTCCAGAAGCACCATGTCCACCGCCTGCCGCTGCAGGAGGGCAAGGGCGGAAGCGCCGTCCTCCGCCGCCATGATCAGGAAGCCCTCACCTTCCAGAAACCCGCGTAACACGGTATGCAGGCTTCGCTCCCCGCTGACCACAAGGATCAGCGGCCGGGGTGGATCGGACTGGGGACAGGACATGCTGCGGCTCATTCAGTGATGGAAAAATATGGCTACTGCCATTGTATGCAAAAGGGACTGTATTTCAAGCTGATGGCAGCCGGAACACGAAAAAGCCGGGAGCAGGAGCCCCCGGCTTTTCTCTCTGGATGACAGAGCTGAACAGGCCCTGGTACACGTTCTGGTTCGCAGAAAATCGCAGGGAGCGCCCACAAGCCGGAATCCTGGCGGCGGGATGGGACCGCTTTTCCCAGCCAGAGGCGGCTATTCCTCCCCCGGCCCAAGCGCGGCCTTGCGGCTCAGGCGGATGCGGCCGTGGTTGTCAATGTCGACCACCTTGACCCTGACCTTGTCCCCTTCACGCACCACGTCGGTCACCTTCTTGACCCGCTCGTGCTTCAGCTCGGAGATGTGCACCATGCCGTCGGTTCCAGGCAGGATCTCCACGAAGGCGCCGAAGTCCTTGATGGTGCGCACCGTTCCCTCATACACGCGCCCGATCTCCGGCATGGCGGTCATCTCCTCGATGCGCTGCACCAGCGCATTGGCGGACTCGGTGTTGTTACTGAAAATCTTGACCGTGCCATCATCCTCCACATCGATCTTGGAGTCGAACTCGGTGGTCATCTCGCGGATCACCTTGCCCCCGGGGCCGATGATGTCGCGAATCTTGTCCGGATGAATGTGCATGGTGAGGAAACGCGGCGCATGCCGGGAAATGCTCTCCCGCGGCGCGGCAATGGCCTCTGCCATCCTGCCCAGAATGTGCAGCCGGCCGTCCCTGGCCTGATTCAGGGCACGTCCCATGACAGCGCGGTCGACGCCGTCGATCTTGATGTCCATCTGCAGGCCGGTGATGCCCACGCTGGTGCCCACGACCTTGAAGTCCATGTCGCCCAGGTGGTCTTCATCGCCCAGGATGTCGGTGAGCACCACCACCTGCTCGCCTTCCTTGATCAAGCCCATGGCCACGCCTGCGACCGGCGCCTTGATGGGCACGCCCGCATCCATGAGCGCCAGACTGGAGCCGCAGACCGTGGCCATGGACGAGGAACCGTTGGACTCCAGGATTTCGGAAACCACGCGGAGGGTATAGGGAAAGCTGTCGCCGTCCGGCAGCACCGGCTCCACACCGCGCCGGGCCAAGGTGCCATGCCCGATGTCGCGGCGGCTGGGCCCCCGCAGGGGGCGAACCTCGCCCACGCAGAAGGGCGGAAAATTGTAGTGGAGCATGAAACGGCGGAAAACATCGCCGCTCAGGCCTTCCACATGCTGCTCGTCCCGCTCGCTGCCAAGCGTGCTGATGACCAAAGCCTGGGTTTCGCCGCGGGTGAACAGCGCCGAGCCATGGGCCCGGGGCAGTACGCCGACCTCACAGGTAATGGGCCGTACTTCGGTAAAGGAGCGATTGTCCAGACGGCGGCCCTGCTCCAGGATCTGGGCACGCATCCGGCCCTTCAGAAAGGCATCCAGCAGTCCGCCGATCTGCGCCTGCGCCTCCTCGCCCTCCGAGGCGAGCTGCGCCTGCACGTCCTGGCAAAGCGCGCTGTAGGCATCGGCCCGCTCGAGTTTGCCCGGCGTGTTCAACACGGTTTCGATGCCCGGCTGGGCCGCGGCCTCCACTTTGGCCTTCAGCGCCTCGTCAAGCACCGGTGCGCTGACCGGCCGTTTGCTTTTGCCAAGCTGCTGCTGCCACTGCATCTGCACGTCGATCAGCGGTTGAATGCCTGCGTGGGCGAAAAAGATGGCCTCCAGCACTTCGGCCTCGCTGGCCTCCAGCGCCTTGCCTTCCACCATGACCACCGCGTTCTTCGTGCCCGCCACCACCAGGTTGATGCTCGCCTTTTCCTGCTGCGCCCGGGTCGGATTCAGCAGATACTGGCCGTCGATCAGGGCCACGCGCGCGGCGCCCACCGGGCCGGCGAAGGGGATGTCGGAGAGGCAGAGCGCCATGGACGCGCCGTTCATGGCCAGGAGGTCCGGCTCGATCTGGGGATCAGCGGAAAAGACCGTGGCAATGACCTGGGTCTCCGAAGCGTAGCCTTTGGGAAAAAGGGGCCGGAGCGGCCGGTCAATCAGGCGGCAGGTCAGAATCTCCCGCTCGCTCGGACGGCCGATTTCCCGGCGAAAATAGCTGCCCGGAATGCGGCCGGCAGCGTACATCTTTTCCTGATACTCGATGGTCAGGGGCAGAAAGCCCAGGTCCTTGCCGGTCTTTTCCGCCACCACGGTCACCAGAACCATGGTTTCACCACAGGAAACCACCACCGAGCCATTGGCCTGCCTGGCCATCTTGCCGGTTTCGAAGGAGATGCTCTGATCGCCGATCTGTGCTGATACTGTCTGTTTCATGCTGTTCTTGTCCTCCTGACGCTGGGCCCTGCCAGCGCCCTGTTGCCCGATGGCCGCCGGGCGCCTGCCGGCCTCATACGCCAAGCCACAAAGAAAGAAGGAAGCAGCAGGCATCCGCCTTTCTTCGTGTCTTTGCAGCAGTGCCGGCTGCGCCTGCGCCATCAAAAAAGAGGCGGAAGAGTTTTACCCCTCCTCCGCCTGTTGCTGCGCCTGCGAAGGCCCTACTTGCGGATGCCGAGTGCCTGAATGAGGTCGCGATACTTGGTGATGTCTTTTTTCTGCAAATACTTCAACAAATTACGACGCTGACCAACCAGCTTCAGCAAACCGCGGCGGGAATGGTGATCCTTGATATGCGTCTGAAAATGCTCGGTCAGGTACTTGATCCGGCTCGTGATCAGGGCAATCTGCACCTCGCAGGAACCGGTATCGGTCGCATGGGTCTTGAACTGCTCGATAATCTCTTTTTTCTGCTCTGTTGTCTGCACCATGGCAGTATCTCCTGTTGTCCTTCTGCTGCCAGCGAAGCTTTTCCGCCCCGGCCGCGCTGGAGTCTGGATACATGGCCCTGTTGGTCCCGCTTCTGGGGAAGGAAACGGCAGGGCCGGAAAATTTATGCAGTCTGTATAACCGGTTTCAGGGAATTCCGGCAAGCTGAAATCGGCTGTCCGCCCTGTGCCGCTCCGCCCGGAGCACGGCTTCCGCCACCGGCATTCTCGCGGCCATGAGCAGCGCCCTGCCCTGTTCGCCGGCATCGCCAAGGAGCAGCCGGCCATCGACCGCCTCTCCGACCCCAAAGGGGCCGCTCTGCGTACGGCGGAGTGCGGAGAGATGGGCGCCGCAGCCCAGGGCCGTGCCGATATCCCCCGCCAACACGCGGATATAGGTGCCCCGGCTGCAGGTGACTGCAATATCCAGCTCGTGGCGCCTGTCATCGTAGGCCAGCATTTCCAGGCGGTAAATCTGCACCGGACGGGCCGCCTTCTCGATGTAAATGCCCTGGCGCGCATAGCTGTAGAGCGGCCGGCCATGGTGTTTCAGGGCCGAAAAGGCGGGCGGAACCTGCATCTGCTCGCCCTGCATGCCGGCCAGACAGGAGCGAATGGCCGCCGTGTCCACCGCCACCGCCTGCCGGCTCAGCACCTGGCCTTCCGGGTCCTGGGTGCTGGTCTCAACCCCCAGTTGCAGTCTGGCCAGATAGCGCTTCGTGCCTGCCATAAAGGTTTCGATATGCCGGGTCGCCGTGCGGCCCGCACAGAGCAGCAGCAGGCCGCTGGCAAAGGGATCCAGGGTGCCCGCATGACCGACTTTTCTGATATTCAGAAGCCAGCGGAGCCGCCGTACCACGGCAAAGGAACTCAGTCCGGCCGGCTTGTCCACCAGATAAACGCCGACCGGCTCCGCCGTACCGGCCTCCACCTCACTCATTCCGCCTCATGGGCCCTGATGCCCTCGATGATGAGGGGCAGAATCCGGCCATGCACCTCATCCAAACTCGCATCGCGAAACGTGCAGCCGCTCGCGTTTTTGTGCCCGCCGCCGCCAAAGTGCGCCGCAATCCTCGACACGTCGCACTGGCCCTTGGCCCGCAGGCTCACGGAGATATGGCCTGGTTCGGTTTCCTTCAGAAACACGGCCACCCGGACCGAACGAATGGCCCGGGGATAGTTGACGAAGTGTTCCACATCCTCCAGCGTGGTGAAGGTGCGGTCGCGCATGGCCCGGGTCACCCGGATCACGGCGATGCGCTCCCGGTGGTACAGCTTCAGGGTGGCCAGAACGTCGTGCAGCAGGCGCAGGCGGCCTGGGGTGAAGTTGTTGTAGAGCTGGTTCGCCATGTTTGCCGGGTCTGCGCCGGCGCGCACCAGCGCCGCAGCCACTTCGAAGGTGTGGCTGCTCGTACTGGCATAATGAAAGGAGCCGGTGTCCGTGCTGATGGCCGCGTACAGGCATTGGGCCGCCTCGGGTGAAATGTCCAGGCCCAGTTCCTGCGCCAGTTCGAAAATCATCTCTCCGGTGGCGGCGCTGTCCGGCGAGATCCAGTTGACGTCGCCAAAACCTGGGTTGCTGTGGTGGTGATCCACCACCAGAACCGGATGCCAGGCCAGCAGTTCGTTCTCATACCTGCCCACCCGGCTCCTGTCACCGCAATCCAGGGTGATGACCGCACCCTCCTCGCCCGCTGCCCGCAGAAAGCCCTGCACCACCCCGATATCGCTCACCACCCGGCCCGAGCCCGGCAGAAAACGGTAAATCACCGGAACCGGCTCTTCGAAAAAGCAAAGCGCCTCCCTGCCCAGATGATCCAGCATGTCGGCCAGGCCCAACACGGAGCCCACCGCATCGCCGTCCGGATTGTAGTGGGCGCAGAGGACAAAACGCTTCTTCTCCCGGATCACATGGGCAATGGCTTCGAGGGACATCCGTCTACTCCCGCGTCCTGCGTTCACGTTCGAGTGCGCTCAGGAGCAGCTCCACCCGTTCGGCTTCTTCAGCCACATCATCATAGGCAAGCAGAATTTCCGGCGTATGGCGCAGATTCAGCACGCTGGCCAGATGGCTGCGGAAAAAACCGCGGGCCTTCTTCGCGCCCGCCATCACGCGCTCCCGCTCCTCCGGCCTTTCAGCCCGGACAAAGAGCTTCGCGGTCTTGAGGTCCGCACTGACCTCGACCCGGCTCAGGACGGCGCCCGCAAGCCTGGGATCGGAGACGCTACGGCGCAACAGCAGATTCAGCTCATTCTTGACAGCCTCGGCCACCCGCCTGGGCCGCTTGCTTTCCGGCCGGGCCAGCTCCGGCAGTTTGAAATCGAAGTCCATAGCCCAAGCTACAGTGTAGCCTCCACCTCATCCATGACAAAGGCCTCGAGCTGATCGCCCACCTTGATATCGTTAAAGCGCTCCACCCCGATGCCGCACTCGAAGCCGGTCAGCACTTCCTTGGCGTCGTCCTTGAAGCGCTTCAGGGAGGCGATTTTACCGGTATAGATCACCACACCCTCCCGCAGCACCCGCACTTTCGCGTTCCGCTGCATTTTGCCGGAAAGCACCGTACAGCCCGCGATCAGACCCACCTTCGGCACCTGGAAGGTCTGGCGCACATCGGCCGTGCCGATGACCCGCTCCTCGAAGGTCGGCTCCAGCATGCCCTTCATGGCCTTTTCGATATCTTCCAGCGCATGATAGATGACATCATAGGCGCGCACATCCACGCCTTCCTGCCCGGCCAGTTCCTTGACCTTGACAGAGGGGCGGACGTTGAAGCCGATGACAATGGCATTGGAGGCGGAAGCCAGATGGATGTCGTTTTCCGTAATGGAGCCCGTGCCCTCATGCAGCACATGCACACGGATGGTGTCGGTGGACAGATTCTCCGCTGCCTGGCCAAAGGCTTCCAGCGTGCCCTGCACGTCGGCCCGCAGGATGACCTTCAGTTCCTTCATGTCCTGCTCGGCCATCTTCTCGAAGAGGTTGTCCAGAGATACCTTGGAGGCGCTCGCCAGCTCGGTTTCCCGGGCCTTGAGCTGGCGGGCCGAGGCCACGGCCTTGGCCATCTTCTCGTCCGTCACCACCATGAAGGGATCGCCTGCGGAGGGCACACCGGAGAGCCCCTGAATCTCCACCGGAATGGCCGGGCCCGCGGCTTTGACCCGCTCGCCGCGCTCGTTCGAGAGCAGGCGCACCCGGCCGCTGAACATGCCGGCCACGAAGTTGTCCCCGGGCCGAAGCGTGCCTTCCTGCACGAGCACCGTGGCCACCGGGCCCCGCCCCTTGTGCAGTTGGGCCTCGATGACCACGCCCCTGGCCTTGCGGCTGGGATCGGCCTTCAGCTCCAGGATATCGGCCTGAATCTGGATGGACTCCAGCAGTTCGGGAATGCCGAGTCCCTTTTTGGCCGAGGTTTCGCAGTAGATTGTCTGTCCGCCCCAGTCTTCGGGGATCAGGCCGTAGTCGCTCAGCTCACGGCGCACCCGCTCCGCATCGGCGCCGGGCTTGTCGATTTTATTGACCGCCACCACAATGGGCACCTCCGCAGCCTTGGCATGGGCAATGGCCTCCTTGGTCTGCTCCATGACGCCGTCGTCCGCCGCCACGACCAGGACCACGATATCCGTGACCTGGGCGCCGCGGGAACGCATCTCGGTGAAGGCCGCATGGCCCGGCGTATCGACAAAGGTGATGCCGCCGCCCTGGGCATTCTGCACATGATAGGCGCCGATGTGCTGGGTGATGCCGCCGGCCTCGCCCAGGGCCACGTCCGTCTTTCGGATGGCGTCCAGGATGGAGGTCTTGCCGTGGTCGACATGGCCCATGACCGTGACCACAGGCGGCCGGGGCAGGGCCTCGCCGCCCTGCTCTTCCTCCATGGCCTCCAAAGCCTCGACTTCCAGCTCCGCGTGCATGGCCTGCTCGACCTCAAAACCGAAATCCGTGGCCACGAGGGCTGCCGTGTCCACGTCCAAAGCCTGATTCACGGTTGCCATCACACCCAGCTTCATCAACGCGGTGATGACTTCCGTGGCCTTGACGCTCATGTGTCTGGCCAGATCGGCCACGCTGATGCTGGCCACCACCTTGATGCGGCGCTTGATGGCCCTGGTTTCGGCAACCGGCTGCGGCAGCTCCCGGGCCTGACGCGGGTTCTTTTTCCTCCTGCCCCCGCGCTGACGCGTGTAGTCGCCCTCCGCATCGCCCAGAAAATCCTCGCGGCCGCCTTTGCCCTTCCGGCCGCTGCCCCGGGCCATCCGGCGATCGAGCGCCTCGTCCTCGGAGACAGCCACCACCCGGCGGTTGCCCTTGTCCTTTTTCTTGCCACCACGGGCAGCGCCGCGGCCCGCATCCTGGCCAACTGCGGCGTCATGCGCCGGGGCTGCCGGACGGTTGCCGGGCTTTGGTCTGGCGGGCCGCTGCTCGGAAGCGGAAGCCTCGCTGGGCACGGGAATTTCCATCCGGCCCACGATTCTGGCGAGCGGTTTCGGCCGTTCCGGCTCGGTGCCGGGCCCGGGGGTGGTTCTGACCTTCCTGACCCTGGGTCTTTTCTGCTGGGCCGGAGTCTGGTCCTTCGCTGCTGGGGGAGCAGCCGTGGCCGGCCGGGATTCGGCGCTTTCCCGGCTCCCGCTCTCCTGCACCGCTTCCGGCTCTTCGGCACTGGGGGCCGTGGTCCCGATCCCAGGCTCCGCTTCGGCCGGCACCGCCCGCTCCGGTTCCGGGGCTTCGGCCTGTTCCGGCACCGCCGGCGCCTGGCTTTCCGAAAGCCCCGCCGCTTCGGCCGGCAGGGACTCGCGATTTTCCTGCTCCTGGGCCAGGAGCCGGATCCGGGCGGCCTCGGCCTCTTCCTCCAGAGCCCGGGTCTCGGCCAGCTCCTGCTGGCGGGCCGCCTCTTCCTTGTCCGCCTTGGAACGCCGCCGCACAACAGTCCCGCCCCAGGGGCCGCTGCTCTCGGAGCGTCCCCTGACTTCGATCCGGCCCACCGATACAGAGGGGCTCACCGGTTCGCCACCCATTTTCCTGCGAATATCCGCAACCATGTCATCTTCCAGGGTGGAGCTGTGACTGGTCACCGCATAGCCCAGTTCAACCAGCCTGTCCGCCAGTTCCTTGCCCTTCATCCCGAATTCCCTTGCCAGATCGTAAACCCGAACTTTTGCCATATAAGCCTGCCCTCCCTGACTCTGCACCCCTTGCCCCGTCCCGCGCTCAGGCCCCGGTTGCGGCACTGCCGGACTGCTCCGCGTCCGGCCTGTCATTTTCGACCTCGGTCTGCCCGGCCAGGGCCTCTGCCCCCGAGGCCGCACTCCCTGCCGCTTCCGTCCCGGACAGTATCGGAGACGCCACCTCGCGGGCACGTTCCTGCACCACTCTGACAACCGCTTCGTCCGCCTTGAGCAGCCGGACCAGCTCGTTGGTATCGCTTTCGGCCAGCATGGCAGCGGTCAGAATGCCGCCGGCAAAGAGCCGGTCCGCCAGATTTTCATCAATGCCCTGCACCAGCAGCAGGCTGCGGTAGCCCGGATTTTCCAGATTGGTGTACCGCTGCTGACTCTTCACGTCAATGCGCCAGCCCAAAAGCCGGTAGGCCAGCCGCACGTTCTGGCCCTGCCGGCCGATGGCCAGGGAAAGCTGATCATCCGGCACCACCACCAGGAGCGTCTTGTGCTCGTCATCCACCTCCACCATGTTCACCTGGGCCGGGGCCAGGGCATTGCACACATACTTCACCGGATCCGGACTCCAGGGCACGATGTCGATGCGCTCGCCCTGCAGCTCCTGGACCACGTTCTGCACGCGGGAGCCCTTGAGGCCCACGCAGGCGCCCACCGGGTCCACATCCGACTCCAACGAGGACACGGCAATCTTGGCCCGAAAGCCCGGGTCGCGACTCACACCCATGATCTTGACCGTACCCTCCGCAATCTCCGGCACCTCCAGCTCGAAAAGTTTGACCAGAAATTCGTTGCAGGTCCGGCTCAGGATAAGCTGGGCGTCGCGGTAGCGGGAGCGGCCCTGCGCCTCCTCCTCCGCCAGCTCGCTGCGGCTCCGGCGCACCTGCTGCAGATAGGCGCGAATGCGGTCGCCCTGCTTGTAGGTACGCTGTTTCAGGATCTGGCCGTCCCGCGGCAGGAGCGCGTCGGTGCGGCCCAGGTTGACGATCATGTCGCCGCGTTCGAAGCGCTGGACAATGCCGTTCACCACCGTGCCCTCCCGGTCGCGGTACATCTCGTACACCACTTCCCGCTCGGCCTCGCGCATGCGGTGGATGATGACCTGCTTGGCCGACTGGGCGGCAATGCGGCCCAGTTCCGAGATATCGGTCAGCCGCTCGCCGATATCGTCATCCAGCCCGGCTTCCGGGTCACGTCGTCTCGCCTCTTCCAGGGAAATCTCCCGGGCCTCGTTGACCACCTTTTCCACCACCGTGCGGTACTGAAAGACCTCGACCTCGCCCAGCTCATCGTTGTACTGCACTTCGATATCGCGCTGCCCGCCGTACTTTTTCTTGACCGCCGAGCGTACCGCCTCTTCAATGGCATCAATCAACAGGTCCCGGTCTATGCCCTTGTCCCGACAAATCTGGTCAACAATCCTGCGTAAATTCTCCATGCCCGCCATATACATCACCCCTGCCCCAGCGCTCACCCGCGCCGGGCCGCATTCGCTCCTTCAATCCAGAGTCAGACGCGCCCTGGCAATCTGTTCCATGCGCAGCCCGAGTTTTTCCTTGTTGTCCATCAAAAGCGCTATCTCCCCGTTCTCAAGGCCCAAAAGCGTCCCGGTCAGGGTCTTGCCCTGTCCCTCGTCCCGGTGCAGCCTGAGACGCACCCGCCTGCCGGCAAAGCGGACGAAGTCCTCCGGCTTTCTGAGCGGCCGCTCCAGCCCCGGCGACGACACCTCCAGGGTGTAGGCATGCCTGATCAGCGCCTCCTCTTCCAGCCAGTCGTCCAGCCTGCGGCTCACAGCCGCGCAGTCGTCCACCGTGACGCCGCCTGCCCTGTCGATAAAGAATCTGAGCACCCAGCGCTGCCCTTCGAGACGGAACTGGGTCTCCACCAGCTCCATGCCCAGAGCCGCCACCAAAGGGCCGGCCTGGGCGGCAATCCTGCTTACAAGGGGATCGGACACATTTGCCTGCACAGCCTGACCCTGATCTTCGACTCCGGTTTCCATGCGCCTACAACGGGAAGTGGTGGGCGCAACAGCAAAAAAAAAGCGGGCAAAGCCCACTTTTCAGCAAACTGCAGAATGGATTGCAGAAACGGACAGGAACAGGCCCGTGTTTCTGTGGAGCGGGCGACGGGGGTCGAACCCGCGACCCCAAGCTTGGGAAGCTTGTGCTCTGCCAACTGAGCTACACCCGCACCCCATTCCTGAAAATTGGGGCAGCATACGGTATCGCTCGTGAAATGTCAAGCGGCAACACAGGGGAAAGCAGAGTTCCCCGGCCCTGCGGCAGGAGGCAGGGGTCCGTCCAAAGTGCGTAAGCTGCTTTACAGCAGCACCGCGCACGGTATAATCCCGGGCATGGAACTGATCACGACCCATACGCACACGGATTTTGACAGTCTGGCAGCCATGATTGCGGCCAAGCGCCTCTATCCGGAAGCCGCCCTGGTGCTCCCCGGCCCGCCCGGAGACAAGGTACGGCGCTATCTGAGCCGGGAATTCGACAACCTCTACCTGTTCAGCCAACCGGGCGACATCGACCTGCCCGCGGTGCAGCGGCTGGTACTGGTGGGGACCCGGCAGGCCGGACAGCTCGGTTCTCTGGCCGCCTGCCTGAGCAATCCAGGCCTTGAACTCCACGTGTACGACCACCATCCACCCCATGAGGGCGACATCCGGGCCCAGGTGGAGCACGTGGCGCCCTATGGCGCCACCAGCACCCTGATGGTCAGGCTGATCCGCGGGCAGCACCTGGTGCTCACGCCCTGGGAAGCGACCCTGATGGCGCTCGGCATCTACGACAGCACCGGTGCCTTTCTCGCGCCCGGCACCAACCGGGAGGATCTGCGCACCGCCTCCTGGCTCCTTGGGCAGGGTGCACACCTGGAGACGATCGCCCGCTATTTTTCCCGGGCCCTCACGGAGCGGCAGGCGGAACTGCTTGCCCAGTTGCAGAAGAACAGCGCCCCCTATGTCATCCATGGCATACGGGTAGTGATCACCTGGCTCGAATCCCGGGAGTACATCGACGACGCGCAGACCCTGCTGCAGCGGGTCATGAACATGGATGGCCTGGAAGTGCTCTTCGCCTTCATGACGATACGCGGCGCCCTGCACTTCCTCTGCCGCAGCAATCTGCCGGAGATCAACGCCGCTGCCATTGCCCGCTCCTTTGGCGGCAGCGGTCAGGCTGCCGAAGCCGTTGCCAGCATTCCGGACATGACCCGGGAAGAAGCCGAGGAAAAACTGCTGCGGCTGCTGCAGGGCAGCGTCAGGCCAAAGGATCGGGCCGGCGAACTGATGAGTACGCCGGTCATCGCGGTCACGGCCGGCGTGACGCTCAGCGAGGCCGCCGAGATGCTGACCCGCTACAATTTCACCGTGCTGCCGGTGGTGCAGTTGCCAGGCAGCCCGGATGGCAGCGTGCCGCCCACCGGCCTTTTGGGCATGATCTCACGGACGGTGGTGGAAAAGGCCATTTACCACGCCCTGGGCAAGGCGCCGGTCTCCGAATACATGACCACGGGCCTTGCCGCGCTGTCCGAAGACTCCGGTCTGGCGGACATCATCGACATCATGGTGGCCAACCGGCAACGGCTCATTCCGGTGCTGCGCGGGGAGGCGCTGACAGGCGTCATCACCCGCACCGACCTTCTGAGCCTCCTGGTGGACGACCCCGGCAATGTCTCGCCCGACCTGCTCCGGGCCGACCGGCATCCGTCGATCAGGCGCGGCAGAAATCTGAGCGATCTCATGGTGCGCCGGCTGTCCCGGGATGCCATCGTGCTGCTCCGCGAACTCGGCGAAACCGCGAAGACACAGGGCTGCCAGGCCTTCGTGGTGGGCGGTTTCGTGCGCGATCTGTTGCTGGGCCACAGCAACCTGGACATCGACATTGTGGTGGAGGGCAACGGCATTGCCTTTGCCGGTGCCTTCGCCAGGATCAAAGGCGGCATTGTCCGCCCGCACCTCAAGTTCAACACCGCCACCGTCGTGCTGCCGGATGGCCTGCGCATCGACGTGGCCACCGCCCGCCTGGAATACTACGAGCATCCGGTGGCCCTGCCCACAGTGGCGGTGGGCTCCATCAAGCGCGACCTGCACCGCCGCGACTTCACCATCAACGCCATGGCCATTGCCCTGAATCCGGAACGCTTCGGCACCCTGGCGGATTTCTACAATTCCCAGAACGACCTGATGGCGCATCGCATTCAGGTGCTGCACAACCTGAGCTTTGTGGAAGACCCGACCCGGATTTACCGGGCCATCCGCTTTGAAAGCCGGCTGGGCTTCCATATCACCCGCAACTCCGAACGCCTGATCCGCAACGCCATCCGGCTGGGGCTGCCGCGGCAGATCGAGGGCCTGCGCTGCCTGCACGAGCTGCGCCTCATTCTGAGCGAGGACAATCCCATTCCGGCGCTCAGGCGCATGGAGGATTTCCAGCTCTTTCCCTTCCTCTGGCCAGGTCTGGCGCAGCCCTTCAAAATCGGCCGCCGCGTGCTCCATGTCCTGGGCATGGCCCGGGAGGCCATTGCCTGGTTCCGCCTGCTCCAGGACAACACGCCGCTGGAACAGTGGCTGGTCTATATGCTGACCCTGAGCTGCGGCCGCACCACGGCTGAACTGGACAGCCTGTGCCAGAGGCTGGACATGCCGGAAAGACAGCGTCTGAGCCTCCTGTGCCAGAAGGAAAAGGCCGAAGCTCTGGAGCAGGAGCTGTTCAGACATCCGGAAATGCCGCCGAGCGCCAGCTACTGGCCCCTCAGGGCGCTGAGCGAGGAGGCCCTGCTGTACCTGCGGGCCATTGCGCGCAAACGAGCCATCATCAACCGGATCGCCCACTTCGTCACCCGCCTGCGCGGCATGAAACCCCTGGTGGACGGCGCTGGTCTGAAAGCCCTGGGCTACCGGCCCGGGCCACAGTTCAGCGTCATGCACAAGAGTCTCCTGACGCACCAGTTCGACGGCGAAATCCGCACGCGGGACGAAGCCGAAAGCTTTCTGGCGCGCGAGTATCCGCTGCCCGGCCGCAAATGAAAATCCGCCCATCTCATCCCAACCGCATCAGGACCCGTTATGCACCTTGACCCGGAATTTCTGCTGAGACTGCTCATTTCCGCCCCGCCACTGCTCCTGGCCCTGAGCCTGCACGAGCTGGCCCACGGCTATGTGGCCCTGCAACTGGGCGATCCCACCGCCAAACAGGCCGGCCGCCTGACCATGAATCCACTGAAACACCTGGATATTCTGGGCGTTCTGGCCTTTATCTTTTTCAATGTCGGCTGGGCCAAACCGGTGCCGGTCGATCCGCGCTACTTCAGGAATCCGCAAAAAGACATGCTGGCCGTAGCGCTGGCCGGCCCGGCCGCCAACGTGGCCCTGGCCATTGCCAGCGCCATCCTCCTGCGCCTGCTGACGGCCCTGGACCCCGGACAGCCGGGCTATGCGCTGACCATTCTGCTGCTCCTCCTGAAAAGCAGCGTCTGGATCAACGTGATGCTCGCAATCTTCAATCTGTTGCCGATCCCGCCCCTGGACGGCTCCCGCATTCTGATGGGAGTCTTGCCCCCCAGCGCGGCATACAGGTTCGCCGGACTGGAACCCTACGGCATTATTCTGGTGCTGGTCCTGTTCTACCTGGGCATCATCGGCAAAATCATTATGCCCATCATCCAGACTCTCGCGAAACTCCTCCAGGGTTGAAGACCAGGCAGGGCAGATTCTCATTGCCAAGGCACCACCCAGGGTGAGCAAAGGTGAAAGGGACAGGGCGGGATTCTGGGGGGAGTTGGCAGCGCCAAATCCGACTACTGTGCCCGGACTGCTGATCACCAGGCCCGCGCAAGACCAAAGATGCCGCGCCACGACCGCTTGCATGAGCCGCTTTGATCTGGTCACCGGGGTCGACGAGAAGCTCCGTAGCGACTGGTCTCCTGTGCAAATTGCAGGGCGTATTCGCCTGGACTATCCAGAGGGATCAAACCATGCGCATCAAAGGGAGAGCATCTACCGCTGGATCTACGCTGCCGCACAGCCTGGAGATACAAGCCATCGCCATTTGCGCCGCGCCTACCGCCGCCGCAGGCGGCAAAGCAGGTACGACCGGGGAGAGGCCGGTTGCCCGGGCGTATCAATATGGCCCGGCGGCCGCAGCCTGTTGCCGGCAAAACCCGCTGGGGAGTGGAGGCGGATTTGGTCTGTGCTGCAGGAGGCCAGGCAGCGCTGCCCAGTTGCAAGGAGCGCACAAATCGGTTTTGGTGCTGACCAGGCTTGAGAACAAGACGGCCGCTGCTTCGGGCGAGGCGCTTGTGCCGCGTTTGTGCGAGCTGCCACCAGAGCTGCGGCAAACTCTGACGCTTGATAACGGTTCGGAAAAGGCCGGGTTCAGGGAGCTGGAGCGGACAGGCCTCACGCGCCTCCTTGTGCAGGCCACATTCGCCCTGGCAGCGCGGCAGCAACGAGAACGAAGGTGGCCTCTTGCGACCGTACTGCCCAAGGGGCATCAGCTTGCGCAAGATCACGGAAGACTGCTCAGGAACATAGCAAAACGGCTGAATGAGCGGCCTCGAAAATGGTCCACCTACCAGACTTCAGTTGAAGTTTTTAACCCTGCCCTCACCGGTGCACTTGCAATTTGAATGCATCGGCCTGCCCACGGGACATCTACTGCAGTTTTTTCGCCACCAAAAACCGAGACCCGCCATACGGAAAATTGACACCCTGGCGGATAAGAATCAATTCACATGCCATAATGCGACTCAAAAAGGTGTCCCAAGTTTTGGGCAAAGTCAGCTCGCAAGTCGACTCTGCCTTTTTACAGACATGTCCTTTCAGGCGGGAGAGCAGCAAGGCAGGCAACAGCAGGCTAACAAACGAGGTAGAACGGAGCACTTGGAAGCCCGCTCCTTCCACCTTGGCCCGCAAATCCGCAGCAGCATAGCGTCGCACATGACAGGCAGCCTCATCCACCGCGCTCCACAAGAACATATGCTGCGGCACAGTGATAAGCAGCCCTCCTCCTGGTCTGAGTGCCTGAAAAATCTGCCCAAGCACTCGTTCGTCCTCTTCGATGTGCTCCAGGACATCAAAA
This sequence comes from Desulfobulbus oralis, assembly GCF_002952055.1. Taxonomy (NCBI): domain Bacteria; kingdom Pseudomonadati; phylum Thermodesulfobacteriota; class Desulfobulbia; order Desulfobulbales; family Desulfobulbaceae; genus Desulfobulbus; species Desulfobulbus oralis. The sequence continues at coordinate 2,180,605 of NZ_CP021255.1, forward strand.
ATACCTATGACGTCAAACTCATCGACAAAGGGAATATCGCGTGCATCCATCTGCATCAGTTCGGCGGCAGGCAAACGCCGGGCGGCAAAACGCAGCCCTTTCGTAAACACCTCGCTGCCCACCAGCCGTATCCCCGGATTGGCGGCCCCAATACCAGACAATACAAATCCCGTGCCACAGCCGACCTCAAAAAAAGATTGGGCTTGGGGAAAATAGGTTCGCAAGGCCCAAAGGATAAGCTGGTTGCGGCTGCGAAACCAAAAGCTGCCCTGCTCAAGCCCCGCCAGCTCCTCAAAGGCCTCCGCATAGAAACCAGCTCCCCCCTGCGCTAATTCCGGGGCAAAGGCAGGGCGGCCGTCGAGCATCTTAGCCTGCCAGCCACAGGAGGGACAGCGCCAATGGCAGGAGGTAAAGCATGCCGCGCATTGCAAACACCGTTTCATTGTCTTTAAAATTTAAAAATTTAAGAAAATTGCTATCGAAAAACGTAAAATTTAAAGGTCAAGAAAAGAAACCCTGCCACCGTTATAATAGAAAAGGCTTGAACTAATTGATGTGAATATTTCATAACATCAACAAAAAGAAAAAGAATCAAGAAGTTCAATATATATCCAAAAAAATGCGCTACAACATATCTTATTCCTATATAAGTAATACTTCCAACACAAGAGAAAATGAATCTTTTTGCACAAAAGAATCCTACAAATACTCCTAACCCATAAAGCATTGTCATTGTTAATTTTGGAGTTAATCCAAAACTTATCAACAACAAATAAAGAATATATCCGCCAATATTATTTATTATGCCCAATATTCCATATCGGGCCAACTGTTTAAACCATACCCTCTACATATTTTATGCTACCTTTATAGAAGTTATCTAGCATAATTAAATATCCATTGCGCTTTCAAAAGAGAATCTGTCCATATAATTTTATTCGAATATTCAGGATATTCATTCTCAAATAAATTCTTTAAAGAATTATGCATAGATCCATTTCTCTGGACTATCAAAGCTCCAGCATATCCAGCTCTCATGGCTCCCAACCCATCACGCCATACACTATCTCCAATCATCAATAAATCATCTGGATTTAGAGATAACCTATCTGCGACATCCAAAAAACCTCTGGCGGCAGGTTTAGGAGATGATATCTCTTCTGTAAGAATAATTGATTTGAATTTAAAATATTTTGGCAATCGTTCTATTTTTTGCCACTGTGAATTTGCAGGGTTATCGGTTATTAAAGCGGTCGGTATGCCAAGGTCTAGAAGTTTCTGAAAAAAAACTTCTGCATCTTGATGCAAAAAAAGGTTATCTGGATGAGCATTATGCCACATGGAAATTAAAATTTCTGAAAGATTACTTGGTAACCCAGCTCTATAAAGAGCAATATCGATCAGTTTGTTCCATGGACCTTCATCAATAAGGCGTAATGCTTCTTCTTGAAAGAGTTTTACGGATGCATTATCAATATTTTTTTTAATTTTTTCTAACGTAATTTTAAGTTTTTCGTGCATCCATCTTTTTTGACATATTAATATTTCATCAAGATCAAAAACAATTCCCTTGATTTGTTGATTAAATTTAGGAATAAAGCTTTCATGCAAAGTACGAACAACGTATCCAGAACGTGCCGGCTTAAAATTTCGGTTGCCATGAAGAAGAAAATCTACCAAATTTACCCCTGCAGCCAAAGCACACACTGATGATGTCCCGGGTCGCGGATTTATATCACTCAACCAAATGGAGCTATCTAATTCTTCAAGAAACTGCACATTGAATAATCCATACCAACCATTTTTTATAAGCCAATTCGCCGTTGCAGCCACTAATTGTTCCAGCTCAGGATGATTATCAATTTCACTCACCACGGCAAATCCTCCCGTCGTCCGAAGCCGGCGTCGGCAAACTACAGGAGAACAATCGCCTTTTTCTCCTAAAGCAAAATCAACAGACCATTCCGTAAAACACGACAATTCACGTTGCCACAAATATTCTCTCTCCTTTTCCTTTTGTACATTTTCACAATATTGCTGCCTATGGGCAAGCCGTAACAATCCTGTCCCTCCCCAACCTCGAATTGGTTTGCCCAACAGAGGATAAGAAAAGTCATGTTGCATAGGATCTTCTGGAGGTAAAATTGGCAATCCGGCCGACTGTGCCGCAAGCGTAGTTTGTAATTTATCGCTCAATAGGTCAACAAGGCTTGGCTTGCTAGAAAACACTTTTATCCCCAAAGTCTCCAATTCTACCCGTAGTCTGGATAAAATGGGCAGATCGTACATGGTAGTTGGGAAGAGAGCTTTAACAGAGTATTTGTTAATTAGAGCAATTAAAGAATTTCGAAAATCTTCGGCATATTTTACCTCAGGCATTACATGAAAAATATCGGCTTCAAATCGATTTAAGCTTTCAGGAATACTATCAGCAATTATAACACACCATTTGAGCGCACGTAGACTTCTCAAAACAGAGAGCCCTTGAAAACCACCTCCACCTACAACAATAGCATTCTTCATTATTTATTTCTCTGGTATGCAAATCTCAACATAAAGGCAGTAAGCATATCGTGGGGATAAATCACCAGAATGGACAAGAACATTCCAAACCGTTTCTGAAAGATTTAATGAACTAATTTGCGATGTTGCAAAAGGTTTAAGCATCAATCCTTCTTCTTTTGTTATAATCAGTCCAGATTTTTCAAATATAGAGCGAAAAGTATCTCTATCAAAATAACGTTTATGGCCGAGTTTAATATCCCATTCATTTAATGTCTCTTTCTGGGAATGGGAGAAAATCCCTCGCCTTGAGGCGAAGACTTCAGTACATCTGTTTGTTTCGCTTCCTCCACAGATTTCTGTGAGTAAATTGGTTGGCCGCATAAAAGGGAAAACCTCACGCAAGCTGCTTGCAGAAAACCGACGTTTGTCCGGGCAATTTTGGGGCCGTCATCTGTGGGGTCGCGGATATTTTGCCGCCAGTTCAGGCAATGTCACAGACGATGTCATCATGCAATATATTGCAGAGGGTCAGATCTTTGCTTGACTCTTGCCAATGAAAAGCTCACCGGCTTCGCCCGGTGTGGCGGCTGATTGGCGTTTATTTTTTATTCAGAAAATCATCAGGCGAAATACCGGCCTGCTTGAGAATTGCACGAAGAGTGCCTTCCCAGCCCGTTGAAAAAGTCTTCAGGTAAGGCATAATGGTGCACAGGCGATCAAAGTTTGTCGAGGAGGCAGTATGAGTCCTGGCCGGAGGCAGGCAGAGCAGAAGAGCATGTGGCTGATCTATGATCAGCTGCCCCAGAGTCAGGGGCATGTCTTTTACGAGCGGCTGGTACTTTGACACCGAGACCGGGCTGCACTACAACTGGAACAGAAACTACGATCCGGAGACCGGAAGATACCTCTCACCAGATCCCATCGGCCTCGATGGTGGACTCAACCTCTATGCCTATGAGGAAAATGATCCGGTGAATTGGGTGGATCCATGGGGACTTTTTTCGGTATTTGATTTATGGCCAGGACATCCCGAATATGAAGGAAGTCCTTTAGGTTGTGAAAGATTTTGCAAAGACAGAGGAGAATACTACGACGTTTATATCCCTGCACCTAATGGGAAGGCGGGTGGTCTTTGTAAATGTAAAAATGTGAAGATCAATATGAAAATCCTGGCCATCATGATCCTTCTAATTCTGGCCCTAACCAGTACAACAAGAAAAAAAGTGTTTTACCTGAGAACCATGAAGAACTTTGGCAACAAAGTCAACGATGATTGGATGGAAATAGGTGGACAAAAATAGGTGAAGGGAAAAAAGCTGAATATTATAGATTTTTAAATGATGGTAATGGTAATTATCATTGGGGCGGCTCTACAAATGGTATGACAAAATCAGGAAATCCAAATAGGATCAAACTTCAAGATGTTCCAGAAAATATCCGATAATTTAATTATATGAGTGATTTCGTATGTATTGGCAATAAAAGTCAATTTGCCATTGAATATGTGATATGCGAGAAAACTCCTTATTTAATGGGAAGAATGTGTCTTTGGGTTAATGATTTATATATTGGAAACATAGAAGAAGATGTTATGCTCTTGACAGTAAAGCATTATTTTTACGTAAAAATGTCTCAGCCAGAGCATTTAAGGAGAAATGAATTCAAATTAATGAAACCTGAAGAAGTGTATAGGTACATCTATGATGTGGAATATGATCATACGCGATATTTATTAAATATATGCGAGTCTTTTGATGATTTTTCTACAGTAATCTATATTCTTGAGGGTAATGTAAATTTAATCTGGAAATTATATGAAGATGCATCGAACAAATACCCTGAATATCCGTTGGGCCTAAATTCTTCAAGTATTGATTTTGATCATTTTAGCAACGTTGTTAATCAATTTATATCTGACATTAATGTGCTAACATGAATTGCTTGTGAGGTCATGAAGCGGGGTCGGACCACTGCTGTCCCACTAAATTTGGAATAGCGATAACTGGTTGTTATTTAATGGTATTTTTTGTTTTTCCGGACAAAAAGTTTGTCTAAATCTCGCCGTTCAAACAGGTTGAGCTGAAGAAGCCGCAAAATCTGCAAGATAGACTGCCCCAGGCGGCTCTGAAATTTGGTGAACGCCACCAGAAGATACGCGCACAAGGCAATCCACAGTTGCGTCCGAACCGCGTTCATGCTGGTGCCCACGAAGCTCTTCACTTTCAGGTGTTGCTTGATCCACTTGAAAAAGAGTTCCACCTGCCACCGCTCCTTGTACAGCGCCGCCACTGTGGTAGCCGGAATCCCAGGCGCATTGGTCAAAAACTCGTATTCCTCGCCTGTAGACTCATCCAGAAAGCGCACCTTGCACAACGTGCCTTTCACGCCTTTGAGCTGGATTTTCCTGTCTTCCAGTACGCCAGGACTTTTGCGCCCTCGACGTTTCGCGCCAGGATGAATCACTGCCCCGTGCTTCAGCCGCGTCACGAAACGACCGCCTTCCTCCGTCAGTTCCTGGTACCACTGGTAGTCCGTGTAGCCGCGATCAAAGACCACCCATGAGCCTCGGGGCAGACTCAGTTTTCGGGCCATGTTGATCTCATGAACCTTCCCTGTCGTCATGTCCACAAAATCGGGAAGCTAGCCGTCCGCGGAGACACCCACCTGCATTTTCACCGCGCCTTTGCCGGTGCGGCAGCTGGCCCGGGAGAACAGCGACAGCGGCAGTTCAATCACCGTGGCGTCAAGCAGATAGACCTTACTGCCGTCCTTGAAGTGGAACTTTTGCTTGGGTGGAGCGAACGCCTGACAACGGGCCAAAAGCGCCTGAAACACTTTCTCAAAGAGCTCCGGGGGAGTGCTTTCGTTGGCCCGTGCCAGGCTGGAACGGCTGAATGAGTCCAGGCCCAGGTGGTAGAGTTTGTGGAGTTGTGGCGAGAAAGTAGCCATTATGCCGCGCAAGCTGTCGCGCCCGGTGAGTTGCCCTGTCATCATGACCACAAACTGTGTCCAAACGGGAACTGCCCGGCGATGCACTTTGGGCAACACCGCTCGACGGACTTGCTCAAACTCATGTCTCGGAAAAACTCTAAGCACTTGGCTCAAAATCGTGTTACAATGCTCCATGGCTTGGATCTCCTTGGTTTTAATGAACTTTTTGTAAACCCATTATAACACACCAGGGATTCCAAGCCTTCATTTTCTCTAGAAATCATTGATATTTTGCGGGACAGCAGTGACAATCAAGGCACAATCTGGTTCCTCGCTGTTTCATGTGGGTAGGGCAAAAGAGAGTCCCGCACCCAGGAGGTAGATCATGGCGATCAAATTCTTCGTGGACCGGTAGCCACGCGCCCGAGACCTGGCCGCCTGGATCAGGCTGTTCGTGCCTTCCAGAATGCCGTTGCTGATCCTTGAAGTGAACCAGCGCAAGATGCCGTCCCAGTGCCGTTTGATGGTCGCCGCTGCCTGTTTCATGGGTTCCAGCCGGCAGTGCGTCGCCCAGAAGTACCACCTCTTCAGGAAGGTCTCCGCCTGGCCGGGGGCCTGCTGGAACAAGTCCTGAAATGTCGTTTTCAGTTGCCAGGCCCGGGCCGTTTTCAGATTCAGCCCGGACATGGTGAGTGCCGCCAGACACTCCTGTTGCGAGGCAGGTAATTTGTCACGGTTTTTCAGCCACACATACCGGCTCTTCGCCAGCTCGGGCCGAGTCTTCGCCTCCTCGCGCCGCACCTGGTCCACCGCGTCGCCCGGCACCTTCATGATGTGGAACCGGTCAAAGGTGATGTGCGCCCCGGGGCAGTTCGCCTCCACGCCGGAAATGAACGCGGGCGACATGTTGCAACACACCTCGTTTACCTTTGCGGGATCGCGCCGTGGGCCGCAAGCTCTTCCTTGAAGCGCTGGATTGTGGCGGCATCCCGGCCCTCGGTGGCGAACAGCACCTTGTGGCTTCGCAGGCGGGCGAACACGGTGACGTAGTTGTGGCCGCGTTTGCTGGCTGTCTCGTCCACGCCAAAGGAAGCGACGTCGGCGCAGGAGATGCTCGTTCTGGCCTCCTCCACATGGTGATTCACCACGCGCCAGAGCCGGGTGTCATGCTCGCCCACATGCTTTGCCAGGCTTCGTGTTGGCATGGCCTTGGCGAGGCTCATGACCAGGGCCTCAAACAGCAGGGTGAAGCCGCTGCCTGGACGCGCCCAGGGCACGGATACCTGCTTGACGCCGCAATGGTCGCATTTGACTCGGGGCAGCTTCGCGGTCAGCCAGGCTTCGTGCTGGAAGAAGTTCAGGTGCCGCCAGCTCTTTTCCGTGGTGTCGTATGCCTTGAGGTCTGCCTGGCCGCATTGCGGACAGACAAAGACGCTGCCCCGGGGAAAGGCCAAACGAATATCCAGGCGCTTTTGCTCTGCGGCAAACTCGCAGGACTCCACCTGCCACGGCGGAGTCAAACCAAGGGCCATTTGGAAAAGGTCGGTGTCACGCATGGATGAAAACCTCAAGAAGGGAAACAAGGAAAAAACACCTTGCCCACATGAAACAGCGAGGAACCACACTACCAGACTCCCGCTGAGGTTTTTAATCACGCCCTCACCGGTGCATTTGCAATTTGAATGCACCCAATTGCAAGTTGCAATTTACCAATAAATCGTTTCTGATTGCGTTCAGAATTGTGAAGCCGGCAATCTAATAACAGTATGGAGAGCCAGAATGAGCACATTTGATAGCACGAAAATATCCCTCGACACACTTCTTCAGGATATTTGTACTGGTAAAATACAGCTACCGGATTTTCAGCGTGGTTGGGTTTGGGATGATGACCACATACGTGACCTTCTGGCCAGTGTCGCACGGTCTTTCCCTATTGGCGCTGTAATGTTGCTTGAAACCGGTGGTGATGTTAAATTACAGACGCGGCCATTGGAAGGATTGGAAACGGCCGCAGCCAAAGATGTCGCACCGGAAAAGCTAATCCTTGATGGTCAGCAGCGCCTGACAACCTTAAACCAAACTTTGGCACTACCTACCCCCGTGCAGACACGCACAAGCAAGGGAAAGAAGATCCGGCTGTATTATTATTTTGATATAAATTTGGCCGTCGAATCGCCCTATGATCTAGATTCGGCAATCATCGCCGTTGATGAAAACCGTCAATTGTATAGCAACTTTGGCCGCGTGGTCTTGGATTTGTCAACACGCGAACAGGAGTGTAAGCAATTGTATTTTCCTTGTACGCAATTGATGAATTCAGACGAATGGGAAAAATGCCTGCATAGTGTGGCCCCTAAACACTGGGACACTTACATGAAATTTCGCAGCCAGATCCCGGAATCGTTCCGCAAATACCATCTTCCGGTAATTCAATTACATAAAAACACTTCTAAGGAAGCCGTTTGCCTAGTGTTTGAAAAAGTAAATACCGGTGGTGTGCAGCTCACCGTATTCGAGTTGATTACGGCAAGCTATGCTGCAGAGGGATTCAATTTGCGTGACGACTGGTTTGGCTCAGAATTGCGAAAAGTCGATTCCAGAAAAAAACGAATTGCAGAAAATCCACTATTGACTGGCGTGGAACCTACCGAATTTTTGCAAGCAATTACCCTTGTATATACGTGGCAGCGCAAACAGACAGATATTGAATCCGGAAAAAACGGCAATGCAGTACGTCCTGTCAGTGCCAAGCGCGCCGACGTATTGGAACTTCCGCTTTCTGCTTGGAAAGATTGGGCAGATAAGCTGGAGCAAGGTTTCAAATTAGCCGCAAAGTTTCTGAAAAAAGAGTCCTTTTACAACCGCAAAGAGCTGCCGTACAGCACTCAGATTGTGCCATTGGCTGCCATTTTGACGTATCTGGGGGAAAAATGGCTGGAGCCGAAAATCTATGGCAAGTTGGCTCAGTGGTTTTGGTGTGGTGTGCTTGGTGAGCTTTATGGTGGTGCAGTAGAAACGCGGATTGCAAATGACTATGAAGAGTTGATCCAATGGTTTGAAAATGACAAATCGCTACCGCGTACCGTGTTAGATGCCAACTTCCAGCCGGACCGTTTTGATACCTTACGTTCGCGTCTAAGTGCTGCCTACAAGGGAATCAATGTGCTGGTATTGCGGGAAGGCGCGCAGGATTGGCTCTGGAAAGCAGGAATAAAAGAACTGGATCTCGACGAAGTTGCCCTTGATATTCATCATATCTTCCCACGAACTTGGTGCGAAGAGCAGGGAATAAAAAAAGAATCCTACGACTCGATTCTGAACAAAACGCCGCTGTCATACAAGGCTAATCGTAAAATTGGTGGGAATGCACCTTCCGTTTATATCCCGCGCCTTCAAGCTGAAAAGAATGTGCAACTTACTGCCGAAGAGATGAGCGAGATATTGGGCAGCCATGCGCTCGACCCGAATCTACTTAGAGCGGATGATTACAGCGCGTTTATTAATGATCGTCGAAAGAGATTGAGCAAGCTTGTTTCAAGCGCCATGGGAAAGCCAATCGGTACAATTCCAGAAGGCGGCGAATATATTCTGAATGGTGAGGAGACTTAACAGTCCGTTGAAGAATCCGCAATAACACACACATTTTGAGTAAAAAATTTCGTAAGGCAGATGAGCGACTCACTGATTCTGCGTCACTTAAAATTTGCAATTCCCGAAACCTGAAATATTTTTTCAACGGGATGCTATGGGAAGAAAATTGTTCGATAAGCTGGGCTTTGGTGTTCTTGATGTGTTGCGTGGCATCTCCATCAGCATCTCCTCACTGTCCGGGAGCCAATTGCACGTTTCCTGGGATCTTCATTCCCGACTCCTTGTTCAGTTCATGCTTTCCCCATTCTGATGTCCGGAATATGCTATCCCGGCAACTGCAGGTTTTCCGCCACATCATTCCTCTGAGCGGCGTCCGTTCTGAAGCTTGCGAAAGATGGTACTGCGATTGATATGGAAAAGGCCGGCCACCTTTTGCACAGACCCATGCACTTCAATGGCCTTGCGGAGAAAATCCCGCTCCATTTCCGCCATGATGTCCTTCAGGGGACGATGACCGGTCAGGATTTCCTCGGAATAGTAGCGTCCATCACCCGTATGACCGCCTGTGATGTTGGCCGGCAGGTCCTGAGGGGCCACAAGCGGGCCATTGTGGGTGATGACCAGACTGTGCACCATGTTCTGCAGCTCCCGTACATTGCCGGGCCAGGGATAGGTTGCCATCATGTCGAGTGTGACGCCCATGAAGGCCAGCGCCTTGTGGTATTTGCCCATGTACTGTTTCAGGAAATACTCGGCCAGGGGGGGGATGTCCTCGGGCCGTTCCCTAAGCGGAGGGATGCGCACCGTGGCCACGTTGAGCCGATAGTACAGGTCGCGACGAAAGGCGCCGGCCTCTACGCATTCGGCCAGGTTGCGATTGGTGGCCGCGATGACACGCACGTTCACCTTGCGGGGCGACGAGGCGCCCACCCGCATGATTTCCCCGTCCTGCAGAACCCGCAGAAGACGGGTCTGCATGGGCAGGGACAGCTCTCCCACTTCATCCAGAAAGATGGTGCCGCCATCAGCGATTTCAAAATAGCCCGCCTTGCCCCTGCTGGAAGCGCCGGTAAAGGCGCCGGGATTGTAGCCGAACAGCTCGGATTCGGTCAGCGATTCAGAAATGCCGCCGCAGTCCACCTTGAGCATGACCTTGCCTTTGCGCAGGCTCAGACTGTGGGTCAGGCGGGCGAACACGTCCTTGCCCGAACCGGTTTCCCCAAGAATCAGCACAGTGGCGTCGGTGGCGGCGAAACGCTCCAGGAGCGCCATGATTCTGCTCATGGACTGACTGGCGAAAACCAGCGCGTCGGGTTCGTGTTCCTGGGCCATGTGGGCCAGTTGATCATTGATCTGCTCAATGAGCTGGCGCTGCCCGTCCAGCCGTTCCTGGAGATCGGTCAAACTGGTGACGTCCCGGGCAAAGGTGAGCACCAGGCAAATGGCGCCCGTCTGATCAAAGACCGGAAAGCCCGACAGCACCAGTTTCTTTCCGTCACTGAGTTGCTGCACACGGGTGGTGGGTTTGCCGGTCCGAACGATTTCCGGGTTGAGGATGTGATCAAAAATACCTTCCTGGACCAGGGAACGCACGTTCTTGCCCACCACACGCTCCTGCTTCAGGCCGGTCAGTTGCTCGTACATCCGGTTGATGTAGAGGGTCATGCCGGAAACGTCGGAAATGAACAGCCCATCGGGCAGGGTGTCGAGGATGCGCTCGACATATCGGGCGAGAATTTCGTTGGAGCGTCCCATGGCGACATGAAGAAGATAGGATATATCTTACAGGGCTTGCGCCAAAAGCTGCCACCAAATGGCTGGGCGGGTCTTCTGCTGCCGATTCATTATATCGATTGGGCGCGACGGTGGCAATGCCGTCCTTTGGCTCCCCGTTTTTGCGTGCTCCGTCAAAAATGTCGGCGATCCCGGCAATCAGGCTTCAGATCCGCAAGGCTTTGAAACTTCATGCGGGATTGCGTACGCGCGCTCCCAGAACCTCCTTCGCAACGCCCAGGAGCCGGGAGAACAGGACCTCGTCCAGTTTGGTCGCGCCCATGGGCGGGGTACGTCCCAGAAATTCGTACTTCTGGGTACCCAGCCGGTGGTAGGGCAGCATCTCATACTCCACCTGTCCGTAGGGTTTGATGAACTCGGCGATGGCCCGGATGCTTGCCTCGTTGTCGTTGAAGCCGGGAATGACCGGCGTTCGGGCGAGCACCGGCAGTTCGGGGAATTCCGTGACCAGAATCCGGAAATTCTCCAGGATGGTCTCGTTGGAGTGGCCGGTCTGTTCCTTGTGTACGGCGCTGTCCATGTGCTTGAGGTCAAAGAGCACGTAGTTGAGGTATGGCGCTGCGGCACGCAGGGTTGCAGCCGGCACCATGGCGCAGGTTTCCACTGCGGTCTTGAGACGGTGGGCGCGCGCCTGCCGCAGCAGTGCCACGGCAAAGTCGGCGTGGAGGAGCGGCTCGCCTCCGGAGATGGTCATGCCGCCACCCGAGCGCGAGTAGAAGATGGCGTCCTTTTGCACCGCCGAGAGCACATCCGCGACAGAGCGTGTGCTCCCGTAAACCAGAAGCGCCTGCGCCGGGCAGGCCGCCACGCAGGGCATGGCAGCGCAATCGGCACAGTACTTACGGTCAAGCACCGGCTTGTCATCATCGCCGCGGCGAATGGCATGGCTGGGACAGGCGTCAATGCAGTGGCCGCATTTGTCCACCTCAAGGCAGCGACCCCGATTGTAGGCCAGTTCCGGAACCACCAGTTGGGATTCCGGATTGCTGCACCAGCGGCAACGCAGGGAGCATCCCTTGGAAAAGACGATGGTTCTGATCCCCGGGCCGTCATGCACCGAATATTTCTGGATGTTGAAGACCGTCCCAGTCTGTGCAAGATCCTGATCCTTATCGACACCTGACATGGCAATTTCCCTTTATGCGTTTAAAAAAAACGGGGAGGCTTCCGAAAAGCCTCCCCGGCATCAAGCCCGGACTTACATGGTTCCGTGTTCGGTACGGGCGATGAGGTCATTCTGCAGATCAGGAGACAGATCCACAAAATAGGCGCTGTATCCGGCAATGCGGACGATCAGATTGCGGTACTTCTGGGGATCTTTCTGTGCGGCCAGGAGAGTTTCCCGGTTCAGCACGTTGAACTGCACGTGCCAGAGTTTCAGGTCGCAGAAAGTCCGGATGAAGGAAACCAGCTTCTCGGTGCCCTGTTCACCTTCAAGACACTTGGGGGTGAATTTGATGTTCAGCATACGGGCGGCGCGGTCGCGCATACCCATATTCTTGGTGGTGTAGTTCGAGAGCAGGATGGCCGTGGGCCCGTTGACGTCAGCGCCATGGGAGGCGGAGGAACCGTCGGAGAGCGGGAAGCCGTCGGTGCGGCCGTTGGGCGTGGCGGAAACCACTTTGCCAAAGGGCACGTGGGAGGTAAAGGGCACGTAGCGCACGTCGTTGTGCATGCCCAGATCCCGCATGGAGTACTTGCCGCCGTATTCCACGGAAAGTTTGTCAACCTCGCGGCCGATAGCGTCTGCATATTCGTCGTTGTTGCCATAGCAGGGCGTGGAGCGCAGCAAGGCGCGCACATCTTCATAGCCTTCGAAGTCCGCGTCAATGGCCTGGATCAGTTTGTCCATGCTCAGCTTCTTCTCCTCAAAGACCAGCTTCTTCACCGCTGCCAGCGAATCCACCACCGTACCGAAACCAATATACTCGAAGTAGCCCAGGTTGATGCCTTCCGGAATCTGCTCCTGGTGCAGGTCGATGCAGTGCTTCATGCTCAGGTCGTGCATGGCTGAACCCATGGGCTGCGCAAAATGCTGTGCCCGCAGCTTGTTGATGATATACTGCTGGGTAAAGGCCGTCTTGACGAACAGCAGATGCTGCTGCACATAGGCGTTCCAGAATTCATCCCAGGTCTTGAAACTGCGGGGATCGCCGGTCTCAATGCCCAAAACCTGATCACCATACTTCTTCATCCGGCCGTTGCGCAGCACCATTTCCAGCGCAGCGGCAAAATTGATGTAGGCGCCGCCAGAGGTGTAGGTGTCGCGGTTGGGCATCCGGGCCTCGGTGCAACCGGACACGGCATAATCCAGCGCTTCCTCGAAGGTCGCGCCCTTGGAGACGTACAGCGGCACCACCTCCTCGTCGTTGATCAGCTTGGGGAAGCCGGATCCGAACTTGATGGTCTCAGCCACATCCCAGAGATAAGACTCGGGCGCGCGGGAATGGATGCGGGCCGCCAGATCCGGGTAGTGCAGCGGAAACTCCCGCTTGGACTTGAGGATAAGCGAGGTCAGCTCGTTGCTGGCGTCACGGCCGTCGGGAGTCTGGCCGCCAACGGTCACGGCCTCCCAGTGGGCATAGCCCTCGTTGAAGGCGCCGCCAGTGGGGGAAATGTACATGTCGATGAATTCGGCCATGCCCACCCACATGCATTCCAGAAGCTCCATGGCCTGGCTGTCGGTCAGGATCCCCGCCGCCCGGTCCTGCTGGTAGTAGGGATAAAAATACTGGTCCATGCGACCGTTGGAAATGGTGGTGCCTGTCTTCTGCTCCATACGGGAGAACATCTGGGTGAACCACTGGCTTTGGCAGGCCTCGTAGAAATTGCGGGCCGGCTCGCCCGGCACATGCTCGGCGTTTTCCGCCATGCGCAAAAGCTCTGCCTTGCGGACGGGGTCCGTCTCCACGGCAGCCTTTTGGCGGGCCGCCTCGGCGTGACGTTTCGCCCAGAGCACAATGGCGTCGCACACGATGACGATGGCTTCCAGAAAGGGGCGTTTCTCGCACCGGTCCTTCGGGCTCATCGGGTCAAGGGCGGCCAGCTTCTCCTCGGCCTCTTTTTTGATGCCGTTGAAGCCCCGCTTCAGAATTTTGCCATAGTCGTGCACCCACTGAATGGACGAACGGAAGGAAGCGGTCTCATTGACGATGAAGCGGGAGATCAGGCCCCGGGGATCATCGTAGGTCAGTTTGTGCACCTCCGGCGGCAGGGCCGCGTTCAGGGACTCGTGAAAGGTCTTGCCCTTCCAGTAGGGTGCGATCTCCTCGATGACGCGCTTGGCGTCCTCGGGGGTGATGGTCGCCGGAGAGGTCTTGCGGGTGGGCAGATCGCGCACGGCAATGTCCAGAAAATCGCCGTCCAGCTCGGGATACAGGATGCCATAACGGCCATCGCAGCCGGCCCGGCCCAACAGAAGCTGATCGTCCTGCACATACACCGTGATGTTGCGGGCGATGTGCATCAGCGCCTTGGCCCAGCGCAGCACCAGAGGCTGGCCTTCGGTCTCCTGCATGGACTGTGTGAAGTACAGGGCGCGTTCGATGTCGATACGCGGCTTTTGGCCTTCAAAACGGTCCAGCAGTTTGAAGACGCGGGAGTGGGTTTTGCGGAACTTGTCTTCCTTGCCCTCAATCTGGTCAAAGACGCGTTGTTCCTGGGGAGACTGACACTCGCAGGTCGGCACGGGATTGTACATGGCTCAACTCCTTGAAAAAAATGTGAGTAAAAAAAGCTGCTGCGCCCGATTGCTCATACCTCAATTGGCATTTTTATAGTAGCATAAGCCATGCCATATTCGCAGCCTCCGGCAATCTGTCCGAACCGGGATGTAACTCGCTGAAATATAGTTATCATGGGGAAGCGGTGCGCAAAATTGCCCGCAGCGCTGCCCACACAGACGTGAACTGTTGCGAATTTGCACCTCTTGAAAGTCAATATTACTCCAATTCCTTTTGATGGTGCAAAATTGCAGCGGATTGCCCGGGCATGCCCAGGCCCATTCATCAAAGTATATTATATTTCCCATTAATATTACTGCATAATTACCCGGCACTCCTGCGCATCCCTGCCCCGGGGAAAATGATGTGTTTTTGCGACGGTTATTGCACTACTCGGATAGGGCAAAGCCCCTGGCCAATTGATATAAGACTTTGAAAACAGAGCGAAAAACCAGGTAAATCAAGGCAATAATGGCTTTGAACGACCTTGGCCGCATGTTGCAGGATTGCGCCGAATGGGTGGCACGCATTGTGCTTTATAATGAAAAGCAGCCAGGGCCCGGGCTGTCTGGCAGGGCAGCAGTACATTAAACATTCATACACAACAAAGGAGTACAGCAAATGCTAGTAGGTGTTCCCAAAGAAATCAAGGCACAGGAGAACCGTGTTGGCATCACTCCCGCCGGAGTTTACGCTCTGGTTGGCGCTGGCCACAAGGTCGTTGTGGAGAAAGGCGCCGGTTTGGGCAGCATGATCACTGACGAAGAGTTCGTAGCCGCAGGGGCCAAGATGGTCGGCACCGCCAAGGAATGCTGGGATGCCGAGATGGTCGTGAAGGTGAAGGAACCCTTGCCGCCCGAGTACGACCTGTTCCATGAGGGGCTGATTCTGTTCACCTATCTGCACCTCGCCCCCGAGCCCGCCCTGACCAAGGCCCTGATCGACAAAAAGGTCGTGGGCATTGCCTACGAAACCGTCCAGTTTGACAATGGCGGCCTGCCCCTGCTGGCGCCAATGTCCGAAATCGCTGGCCGCATGTCCGTGCAGGTCGGTGCCCAGATGCTGACCAAGATCGAGGGTGGCATGGGCGTGCTGATGGGTGGAACCGCCGGCGTGCAGGCCGCCCACGTTGTCGTCATCGGCGCCGGCACGGTGGGTCTGTCCGCGGCCAAGGTGGCTATGGGCATGGGCGCCCGGGTGACCATTATCGACAACAATCTGTTCCGCCTGCGCCAGATCGACGACATCTACGGCGGCCGCATCCAGACCCTGGCCTCCAATGCCTTCAACATAGCCGCGGCGGTGAAGGATGCCGATCTGGTCGTCGGTTCCGTGCTGATTCCCGGCGCCCTGACGCCGAAGCTGGTGACCGAGGACATGGTGCAGGAGATGAAGGCCGGCGCTGCCATTGTGGACGTAGCCATCGATCAGGGCGGCTGCATCGAGCCTACAGCCAAGCATGGCGCCACCTATCACGATAAGCCTACCTTCAGGCATAAAATCAAGAAGGGCGAGCTGGTCTGCTACTCTGTGGGCAACATGCCAGGCGCTGTGGCCCGTACGGCCACCTTCACTCTGACCAACGCCACCATGCCGTACATGGTCGCCCTGGCAGACAAGGGCTGGACACAGGCCTGCAGGGATGACAAAGCCCTGGCCCGTGGCATCAACACCTGCGATGGCAAGGTGTACTTCAAGGCTGTGGCCGAAGCCCTGAACTATAAGCTTGAAAACGTCGCCGATCTGCTGAAGTGAGATGGGGCAGTGCCCCGCCTCGCGTGCAGACTGAGGGTGGCACAACATCATGGGGGAGCGGGCTCTGCACACTCCTCCCCCTACACAACCTTTTTACGAGAGGAGGACAAGACCATGTCTTTTAACAAGGAAGAGCTGATCACCTTGGACAAGACGCACGTCTGGCATCATCTGACCCAGCATAAGGGCTTCGAGCCAGCCATCTATGTCAAGGGCGAGGGCATGCGCGTCACGGATATTGGCGGCAAGACCTATCTCGATGCCGTTTCCGGCGGCGTGTGGACAGTGAACGTGGGTTATGGCCGCAAGGAAATCGTGGATGCGGTGGCCGCGCAGATGATGGATCTGTGCTACTTCGCCAACGGCATTGGCAACGTGCCCACCATCAAATTTTCCGAAAAGCTGATTGCCAAGATGCCCGGCCTGAGCCGTGTGTATCTTTCCAACTCCGGTTCCGAGGCCAACGAGAAGGCTTTCAAGATCGTTCGTCAGATTGGCCAGCTCAAGCACAAGGGCAAAAAGACCGGCATCATCTATCGTGACCGCGACTACCACGGCACGACCATCACCGCCTTGAGCGCCTGCGGGCAGTTCGAGCGTCGGGTGCAGTACGGCCCCTTTACCCCTGGCTTCCATGTCTTCCCGGACTGCGATGTGTATCGCTCCAAGTTTGGCCCCTGCGCCGACCTGGGCGTGAAGATGGCGAAGCAACTGGAAGAGGTCATCCTCAGTGTCGGCCCGGATGAAATCGGCGGCGTGATCGTGGAAACCATGACCGCAGGCGGAGGCATTCTGGTGCCGCCAGAGGGCTATTACGAAACCATGCGCGAAATCTGCGACAAGTATGGCATCCTGCTGATTTTCGACGAGGTGGTTTGTGGCCTGGGCCGTACCGGCAAGTGGTTCGGCTATCAGTACTGGAACGTGCAGCCCGATATCGTGACCATGGCCAAGGGCGTGGCCTCTGGCTATGCGGCGATTTCCTGCACAGTGACCACCGAAAAGGTGTTCCAGGACTTCCTGGCCGACCCGGCGGATCACGACGCCTATTTCCGCGACATCAGCACCTTTGGCGGTTGCACTGCAGGCCCGACAGCGGCGTTGGCCAACATGGAGATCATCGAGCGGGAGAAGCTGCTGGAAAACTGCGTGACCATGGGCGACTACCTGCTGGAAGGCCTCAAGGGGCTGATGGAGAAACACGCCATCATTGGCGACGTGCGGGGCCGTGGCCTGTTTGCGGGCATCGAGATTGTGAAGGATCGCGCCACCAAGGAACCCATCGCCGAGGCTGTGGCCAACGCCATGGTGGGCGCGGCCAAGGCCAATGGAGTGCTTATCGGCAAGACCTCCCGGTCCTTCCGCGAGCTTAACAATACCCTGACGCTGTGCCCGGCTCTGATCGCCACCAAGTCCGACATCGAAGAGATCGTCGGCGGCATCGACAAGGCCTTCGTCGACATCGAAAAGAAATTCGGCCTCTAAAGTAGTGAGCGGCCAGGCGGGCCGGGCTGCCAAAAGTCCGGTCCGCCTCAAACAGCCCGGAGTCCAGTCCAACCCACAACCTGCACACAGGAGGACATCACGTCATGCCTTTTTCTCATTTCACCGTCAAAAAGATCGTTCACGGCAACGGCTCCATCAAGGATGCCGCCAAGGAAGTCAAGAGCCTCAAGGGCTCCCGTGCCCTGATCGTTACCGATCCCGGTCTGGCCAAGCTGAACGTGCAGCAGCCTCTGGAAGAGGTTCTGACCGCGGGCAGCATTGCCTGGGAACTCTTCGCCAAGGCCGAGCTCGAGCCCAGCATGGATTCCATCCAGGCCTGCGCCGACGCGGCCAAGGACTTCAAGGCCGATGTGCTCATCGGCTTCGGCGGCGGCAGCGCCCTGGACACCACCAAGGCCGCCGCTGTGCTGCTCTCCAACGAGGGGCCGATTGACAAATATTTCGGTATGAACCTGGTGCCCAATCCGTCCCTGCCCAAGATACTGATTCCCACCACAGCGGGAACGGGCAGCGAAATGACCAACATCTCCGTTCTGGCCGACACCAAGAACGGCGGCAAGAAGGGCGTGGTTTCCGAGCACATGTACGCCGACGTGGTGCTGCTCGACGCGTCGCTCACCGTGGGCTTGCCCCCGCGTGTCACCGCGATGACCGGCGTTGACGCCTTCGTGCACGCCATGGAGTCCTTCTGCGGCATCGCGGCCACCCCCATCACCGACGCCCTCAACCTGGCCGCCATGAAAATGGTGGGCGCCAACATCCGGCAGGCCTACGCCAACGGTGGCAATCTGGCCGCCCGGGACGCCATGCTCTACGGCTCGGCCCTGGCCGGCATGGGCTTTGGCAACACGCAAAACGGCATCATTCATGCGGTGGGCACCACCTTGCCTGTGGAGTGCCACATCCCTCATGGCCTGGCGATAGCCATTTGTTCCCCCTTCTCCGTGGGCTTCAACTACATCGCCAATCCGGACAAGTACGCCACTGTGGCCGATATTCTGCGTGGCGAAGACCGCGTCGGCATGATGAGTGTGCTTGACCGCGCCGCCGATGTGGAGGCCGCTTTCCGCGATCTGCTGCGGGATCTCGACATCAAGACCGGCCTTGCCCACTACAAGGTGAAGAAAGAAGACCTGCCGGCCAGTGCCGACCGCGCCTTTGCCGCCAAGCGCCTGCTGGACAACAACCCCAGAAAGGCCAGTCGCGACCAGATTCTGGCCCTGTTGGAGGCGAATTTCGAGAACTGAGCCCAGATCCGGAGCACGGACGCTTTATCCGCTTCAGGAGCACGTAAAGCCGTCGAAAGCTTTGTCTTGCAGTGCGGCTGATTGTTACGATTATTCTTTCTTCTTTTGCAACAGTGGGGGAGCCTGGCATGGAACGTATATCGATCATACCATGGTTGCCCCCACTATCCAGCAAGCCGCTATCGGAGCCCCTGGAATTCAGGCGGGGCTTGTCAGCGGTCAGGTGTTCAAATGATGTGGAGGTGAACCTGAAAGGAAAATTTGAAGCATAACTGTTCTTTTTCGACCAATTCAATTGGACAACGAGGCCGAAATCACCTCTCCGCGCATTGCGGTACGCTGGTATTATTCGTTGTTTTGTGCATGAACGGGTGCATCTTTTTTGGAAGATCAACACATTTCCTCCAAGAATGAGCCATGAACCGGTAGTCATTGCCTCCAGGGAAGCCAGCCGATCCGCATGAACCATTACTGATCCGCATGAACCATTAATGAGATGGAGCAGAAATGGCGCTGAACACATTGAAGGAGGAATTATGAACTCACATTCGCCGGAACAAGCAGCAGACTGTGCCGTACTCGAAGAGGACCGTATCGTACTCAAGAAGTCCCTGTCGCCGTTTCAGGTCTGGACACTGGCTTTGGGTTGCATCCTCGGCTGGGGGTGCTTCGTATTGCCGGGCATTCGTTTTCTTCCCCAAGCCGGCCCCATAGCCGCGTGCATCGGCTTTATCCTCGGTGCCGGCCTGCTCGCTTTTATCGCCCTGAGTTATGGGAAAATGATCGAATACTATCCTGTGGCGGGCGGAGAATTCGCCTATGCCTACGCCGGATTCGGTCCGACAGCCGCATTCATCTGTGGGTGGGCCCTGGCACTCGGTTACACCTGTATCATCGCCTTGAATGCCACAGCCATTGCACTGCTCACCCGGTTCCTGCTGCCAGGCCTGTTCGAATGGGGATACATGTATACCATCGCGGGATGGGATGTGTACGCCGGAGAGCTGATGTTACTTTCCGGAGCCGTGTTGCTTTTTGGTTTCATCAATTACCGGGGCGTGAGCTTTGCAGGTGGCACACAGGCAATTCTGGCCCTGATTCTGGTGACCGGCGTAGTTGTTTTCTGCTGCGGCTCCTTTTTCGCACCTACAGCGCATCTGGACAATTTGCGCCCATTCTTCGCACAAAACGTATCGCCTCTGGGCGCCGTGGCCTCCATAGTGGCCATAGCCCCTTGGTTGTACGTGGGTTTTGATACCATCCCTCAGGCGGCGGAGGAATTCGACTTTCCGCCGAACAAGTCCACGTTCCTCATGGTGGCTGCCATTCTGCTTGGCGGAGGCATATACGCGCTGGTCACGCTGGGTGTGGGCGTTGTTCTCCCGTATCCCGAACTGCTGGCTGCAAATCATGTCTGGACCACAGGCTATGTCGCCAGGTTCACGTTGGGCTCCGTGGGGAGCATCATTCTCGCCCTGACCGTGTTGGCGGCCATCCTCACCGGCATCAATGGCTTTTATATCGCCACCAGTCGTCTGCTGTTCGGCATGGCCCGCGCCAAATTCCTGCCGGAATGCTTCAACAGGGTTCATCATAAACATCATTCCCCACATTGCACCGTCGTATTCACCATGATCGTGGCCCTCACCGCACCGTGGTTCGGTCGGGAAGCCTTGAACTGGGTGGTGGACATGTCGGCCATTGGCACGGTCATCGCCTACGGATTCACAGCCATGACCGCATACCGTTTCATGGCGGCACATCCGACACTGCCCGGGTCCGGCCGCGACAAAGTTTATGCCGTCATCGGCGTATGCACATCACTTCTGTGTCTGGGACTGCTGACCATTCCTGGTTCTCCGGCAGCCATTGCCATCGAATCCTGGTATGCCCTGCTGGTCTGGTGCGGCCTTGGTGCCATTTTCTACATGATCAGGCGTGCGGACCTGAAGTCCATGAAGACCGAAGAATTTTCTACCCTCATTTTGGGTAAGGCGGACATGCCGATCTTTTTCAAACGGAAATAGTTCTGTCCCTGAAAAAATTTCAGGCAGGCAGCGATGACAGCAGGGGTTACGCTGTCACCGCAGGTGACGTGGGGTTGACATGCCCTTGAGCCCCATGGCGAATTTACAGCGTATCAGGCCAGGGTCCATTACCTGGTTTTACGGTAGGCTTATCATGCATCATGATCGTCACCCTGTTCCTGATCCGCGCTCTCCACTTATCGGAAAGTAACAGGGTGCTGCTGCCCTGCTCACGGGAATCGCTGCGCCGATCGGTCAGAAAGGCCATCGGCGCCCCCGTCCCGTGACCGGAGCATACCGGTTTGTTTACACCGCCGCTGCGGAAGCAGGCAGATCGCCGCGCCACCATCTTCTACGCCCTGTTCATTGGTGTTCCATGCGCCGCGAACGCAAGTTCAGGTGATCATGTCCGCCTTGAAAAGATTTCCTGGCTGGCAAGATTGCCCCTGTTGGCGACCTTTCCGAAACCGGCGCTGTGGCTTCTCAGCCTGCTGCGAAGGTGAACCTGGAGTGAGAGTCCTGCCTCATGCCGAATCCTCGGCAGGCGGGCGCCCCGGATGATCGGCTTCAGCGGATGTTTTCGTAGTAAAACCGCAGGAGCTTGGCCAGGGAGGTGGCCAGCATGATGCCCACCGCCAGGGCCAGAGCGAGCCCCATGGTCTGCGCTGCCTTCCCGGCGAAGGCATGGAGGTCTCCCCGCAGCAGGGCGTTGACCGAATAGTACAGGCCGCCGCCGGGGATGAAGGGGATGACAGTGGGAATCAGCGGCACGGTGACCGGCGTTTTCAGAACGATGGCCCAGACCTCCGCATAGGCGGTGAGCAGCACCGCCGAAATGAAAAAACCGAGATAGGGATTGCCGGTCACCTGAACGAAGACCAGATAAAAGCCCCAGAAGAAGGCGCCGCCCACTGCCGGCACCAGAATGCGCTTTCCCCGCATGTTGTACAGCAGGGCAAAACCCAGAGAACCAAAAAAGGCAGCGAGGACCGCCATATATGCCTGAGTCACAATTGGCCTCCTGTGGCCAGAATCGCTGCTGCGAAACCGCCTGCTACGCACAGCGCAATCAGCATCGCCTCCATAAAATGCAGCAATCCTGTCATCATGTCGCCACTGATGAAATCGCGAAAGGAGTTGGTCAGGATGACGCCCGGAATCAGCAGCATGATGCTTCCGATCATGATGGCATCCAGATTCCGCCCCAAGCCTGTGCTGCAGACGGCGATGCAGGCCAGTCCCGCCAGAAAGGAGGTCAGGGTGTTGGAGAACATGGGCATGATCTGCGGCCGGTCCAGCAGAAAGACCAGAGCACGGATAATGGCACCCACCAGGCAGGCCGCGCACGCGTCGCGCAGGGAACCGCCGAAAAATACCGTAAAGGAGGCGCCGATCAAGGCGCCGACCAGACACTGCACTGGCCAGGAGTAGCGTTTCCCGGCGCGCGCAGCGTCAAATTTCTCCCGCACCGTCGCATAGTCGTACTGCTCCCGACAGATGCTTCTGGACAGGCTGTTGAGCGCATCCAGCCTGGTCATGTCGATGCCATAGCGCAACACGCGCCGCGACTGGCTCTCCCAGTGTCCGTCCGGCGTTTCGACCGTGGCCATGATCATCGAGGTCATCGAAAAAACATGCACCTGCTTCATGCCGTAGGCTTTACTGAGCCGCCGGATCGTATCCTCGACACGCCAGGCCTCTGCGCCGTTGATCAAAAGCTGCTCCCCGATATCGATGGCGCAGGCGAGCACCTGCTCCGGCGTGATATTCCGGGTCCTGTCTGTTCCCATATTGAGGTTTCCCCCATGCGCCTCTTTCGTTGCTGAAGCGGCATTTCTGTCAGCTTATGGATGCCTCCGGCTCCTTCATATAGCATTTGCAGGGGCGTGATGCAAACAGGAAGGCGGTGCTCTGCCCTGCTGGCAGGGCCGGCAGCCCGGCGGGCACGGCAGGCGTTTACGAGACAGAAGGCAGGTGATTGATGGCATCAAAAAGAGCGCCTCGTTCAAGACGGCCTCAAGGCCATGGGCTTTGGCGCCCGCACAGCCCAGACTCTGCCTGGGGACCGCGGCCGGGTGGACAGACCCGGCGTGGAGCTGGCGGACGCACCTCATCCTGCAAGGCCTTCCCGCTGCAGGCTGAGCCGCAAAAAAGGGCCATACGCCTGTTCGGGCTGGCGTAATGCTGCCCGAGCGTGTAGCTTATCGTGAAAATAAACGGAGTTGCCTATGGTTCGAGGCAGCGTGCAAGGCAGTGTCTCATCGGGCTGTTCAAGCCGGGGGAGAAGAAAGTCCCCAGGAGGACAGGACACCTCTGCGCATTCACTGAGAGTCAGGCATGAGGCACTGCAATTTATTCTTTCTACCTTTGGGAGGCATAACGATGCGTAACCTGTTTTTGCGGGGACTCTGCCTGGCGGCCGCCAGCTTTATTCTGGCCGGTTTCACCTATGAAGCCTATGCGGCCAAGCCCCTGACCCTGCGGCTTGGTCACCCCATGGCGCCAGGCAACAACGTGACCGTCGGCTACGAGAAGTTCAAAGAGCTGGTGGAACAGAAAAGCGGGAAAAAGATCCGCATCCAGATCTTCGGCAACTGCCAGTTGGGCAGCGACCGGGTGACCACCGAGGCCGCCCAGGCCGGCACGCTGGACATGTCTTCCAGCTCCACCCCGAATCTGGCCAGCTTTTCCAGGGCCTACATGGCCATTGACCTGCCCTACGTCACGGATCCCAAAAATCAGGAAAAGCTTTACAAGGCGCTGGATGAGGGCGAACTGGGCAAGGCGCTGGACAAAGTGGCGGAAGGCATTGGTCTGAAGACCATCATGTTCAGCGAATACGGCTACCGCAACTTCGTTTCCGCAAAAAAGCCCCTGAACGATGTGGCTGATCTGATGAATCTGAAGATCCGCACCACCGATTCGCCCGTGGAAGTGGCCGTGGCCACTGAATTGGGCATGAATCCCGCGCCCGTGGCCTGGGGCGAGACCTACACCGCCCTGCAGCAGGGCACGGTTGACGCCGAAGGCAACACCTTCTCACTTCTGAATGACGCCAAGCATACGGAAGTACTCAAGTATGCCATGGATTCACAGCACAACTACTCCATGCACATCCTTTTGATGAACAAGAAGAGGTGGGATGGTCTGTCCCCTGAGCAGCAGCAGATCATCACCGAGGCCGCCCGGGAAGCGCTGGTCTGGCAGCGCAAGGAAAGCGTGAAGCTGGAGGAAAAAGCCTGGCAGGCCTTCAGGGACAAGGGCATCCAAATTCACATGCTCAGTCCCAAACAGCGGGAAGAACTGAAGCAAAAGACCGAGGCTGTACGTCAGAAATTCGCCAGGGAAATCCCGGCCGAGCTGCTGTCGTTGATTGCGAACACACAGAAGTAGTTGGGGCTTTTTCCCTGACCACTTTGCCGGGCCGTATGTACAAGCAGTACCTGCACTGTTGAGAACATCTTTACTGTAGATTTTCAGAGAGATATGACCAGACAACATGCTGAGCGACACAACGAAACATGAGCCTTTGATTGTCAGAACAGCATTCACAGGTACGTAGAGATGACCACGCAATTTGGGAGAGATTTATGTTAGCGCTGATAGAAGAGATCAACAATACGGTGAATGCTGTCGTTTGGGGCGTTCCCTCTATGGCCTGCATTCTCGGAGTCGGGCTTTGGCTGACATGGCGGACCAGATTCCTGCAGTTCAGGAAATTCTTCTATGTCCTGGCGCATACCTTTGGCTCTATATTTGAAAGGAAAAAAGCCGGGGGCGGGGCACTGACCTCTTTCCAGTCCTTGTGTACAGCACTGGCGGCAACTGTCGGGACAGGGAATATTGCCGGCGTGGCCGGAGCAATCGCACTTGGCGGCCCGGGAGCTATCTTCTGGATGTGGGTCTCCGCCCTTCTCGGAATGTGCACGAAGTTCGCGGAGGTGACGCTGGCCGTGCATTTCAGAGAGCGCAATGATCACGGCGACTGGGTCGGCGGTCCGATGTACTATATCAAGAACGGATTGAGCACAAAATGGCGGTGGCTGGCGATCTGCTATTCACTGTTCGGTGTGCTGGCCGTGTTCGGCACGGGAAACGCCACGCAGGTCAACACGATCACCGCGGCAATAGATGCGGCCCTGCTCAACTTTCACGTTGTCAGCAGCGCCGGGATTCCCCGCGTCAATCTCACGATCGGGATCATCATCACGCTGCTGTTGGGGATCATTCTTTTCGGAGGAATCAAGCGAATCGGCAATGTCACGGCGCGGCTGGTGCCCTTCATGGCGCTGTTCTACATCATCCTGGGTCTGGCACTGGTCTTTGTGCACATTGAGACGGTACCCGCTGTTTTCGCGGCCATCTTCGAGGGCGCTTTCGCACCGAAGGCGGTCACGGGCGGAGTTGTCGGCAGTCTGCTCATCAGCATGCGAAGGGGCATCTCGCGGGGCATCTTTTCCAACGAAGCAGGCATCGGAACCGGTTCGATCGCCCATGCGTGCGCGGATGTCAGCCATCCGGTCCAACAGGGCATGTGGGGCATCTTCGAGGTGTTTGCGGATACCATCATTATCTGCACGCTGACAGCGCTTGTGATCCTCTGCAGCGGGATTCCGATCCACTACGGGGCGGCTGCCGGAGCGGAGCTCACCATACAGGGCTTCACAAGCACCTTTGGCGGCTGGATATCGGCGCTTCTGGCGGTGGCGCTGTGCTGCTTCGCTTTCTCGACGACCCTTGGCTGGGGACTGTACGGCCTGAGATGCATCGAGTACCTTTTCGGCAAGAAGATCATCAAACCGTTTATCGCCGTCTACTCTGCGGTTGCAATCATCGGGGCCACGGTTGATCTCGGGATCGTGTGGGGCGTGGCCGATACCTTCAACGGACTGATGGCCATCCCGAACCTCATTGCAGTGTTCCTGCTGTCCGGTACAGTGGTCAGGCTTGCGCGCGACTATTTCAGGAAATAGCCGGCCCCGGAAAAGGTACAGCGCCCTGAAGGAACAGAGGCAGGGATCAAGGTGAACGGCGGATTGGCTTGAAGTTTTTTTTTGGACGACCTGGGTGATCTGCGCAGCCACTCCTGATGGGCGCAGATCATCCTCAGTATCCGCCTGATCTCCAGGAAAGTGCAGGCAGGGCCGCGCCTCTCTGTGTGCCTGGAGCTCTGTTCCGCCCAGGTTGCCCAACAGAGCGATCACGACGAACCATGACCTGAAAACGACGAAACAGTTTTTTCAGGGCGCTTCCCGGCTCAGGCCCCTGAGGCTGCCCTGATCCTTTTCAAGCATTACAACCACCACGAGAAACCGACATGGAGATCCGCTCCCGGAAAACAGGCATTCTCCCCTGGCTAGACGAGCATTTTGAAGGCATTTTCATGATCAGCGGCCTGCTCAGCATCATCCTGTTTATCACCTGGCAGGTGATTTACCGCTACATCATCACAAAATTTGTGGCCCGTGCCGGCGCCGCCGTATGGACGGAGGAGATTTCCCGCTACATCTTCATCTGGATCTCCTATCTGGCACTCTCCGTGGCCATCAGAAAACGCTCGTCCATCCGGGTAGACATCATCTACGATCATCTGCCGAAGCGCGCGCAGCAGATCAGCTGGATCATCGTCGAGACCCTGTTTCTCTGTCTGACGGCCACCATTGCCTGGTTTGGCTGGGCCCAGATCGAACGCCTGCTCGATTTTCCGCAGTACACCACAGCCCTGAGGCTGCCCTATCTGGTGCCGTATCTCATTTTGCCTTTCGGCTTCGGGCTGATGTGTCTCAGGCTGTTGCAGTCCCTGTACAAACAGGTTCGGCTGTGCGGTCCGCTGGACACGATTAGCGGTCTTTGCATCACCGGACTGATCGTCTCCCCCTGTTTTTTGCTGGACTACATCGAGCCTCTGGTCGCTCTCTTCGGCTATTTTGTCCTCCTCTGCGTCATCGGCGTGCCCATTGCCATCTCGCTTGGGCTTTCCACGCTGGCTACCATTATCAGCGCCGAGACGCTGCCCATGGAGTACATGGCGCAGATCTCCTTTACCGCCATCGACAGCTTTCCCATCATGGCCATCCCCTTTTTTATTGCTGCAGGCGTGTTTATGGGGGCGGGCGGTTTGTCGCGGCGGCTGCTGACCCTGGCCGACGAACTCGTGGGCGGGCTGCACGGCGGCATAGGCCTGGCCACAGTCGTGACCTGCATGTTTTTCGGCGCGATCAGCGGTTCGGGTCCGGCAACGGTGGCGGCCATTGGCGCGTTGACCATCCCGGCCATGACCGAACGGGGCTACGACAAATACTTCGCCGCCGCGCTTGTCGCTGCCGCCGGCTGCGTGGGCGTGATGATCCCGCCCAGCAACCCCTTTGTGGTGTACGGCATTTCGGCCCAGGTTTCCATCGGCGACCTGTTTATGAGCGGGATTGTGCCCGGCATCATGACCGGACTCGTGCTCATGGGCTATTGCTACTTCTATGCCCGCAAACGCGGCTGGAGCGGCGCTGCCAGAAAGCGCACCGCGGCCACCCTGGGGCAGGCCGCCTGGGATGCCAAATGGGCGCTGATGGTGCCTGTCATTGTGCTGGGCGGCATCTATGGCGGCATCATGACGCCCACCGAGGCTGCGGCCATCGCGGCATTTTACGGCATGATCGTGGGGCTCTTTCTCTACCGCGAAATGGGGGTTCGGCGCTTCTGTGCGGCCTGCGTGGAATCCTGCGAAACCTCGTCCATTATTATCGTTCTCATGGCCATGGCCACCCTGTTCGGCAATATCATGACCATCGAGGACGTGCCGGGCACCATCGCCCGCGGCATCCTGGGCCTGACCACAAGCAAAATCATCGTGCTGCTGCTCATCAATGTGCTGTTGCTCATTGTGGGCACGTTCATGGAGGCCCTGGCCGCCATTGTCATTCTGACGCCCATCTTGTTGCCGGTTGTCACGGGGGTGGGAGTGACACCCCTGCATTTTGGTGTTATCATCGTGGTGAATCTGGCCATCGGCTTCATTACGCCGCCGGTGGGTGTCAACCTGTTTGTCGCAAGCGGTGTGGCCAGAGCCAGGCTGGAAAGGATTTCCGGCATGGCGCTGCCCATGATCGCCCTGATGCTCCTGGTTCTTTTGATCTGTACCTACCTCCCACAGGTGCCGCTGTGCATTGTGGGTCATCACTGAAACAAACCCATGTAAGGAGGGCCTATGAAAGTCATCGATTTCCGTTTCCGCCCCAATACGCCGGAGATTATTACCGGCATCAAGGAAAGCTCCATGTTCAAGGCTTCCTGTAAAGCCATTGGCTTTGACGCCCGCAAGCCGCAGCCGCTTGCCGATATCGTGGCGAGCCTGGACAGCCTTGGGGTCGAACTTGGCGTTATTACCGGCCGCGACTGTGAAACCACCTACGGCTTTCCGGCCAACAACAAGAGTGTGCTGGAATTCTGCCGTGCCTATCCCAAAAAGTTCGTAGGCTTCTGGGGCATAGACCCGCACAAGCAGATGGCGGCTTTGCGCGAGATAGAGCAGGTGGTCAAGGAATACGGCATGAAGGGTATTGCCATTGACCCCTATCTGGCGCACATTCCGGCCAGCGAAGCGCGCTTCTACCCGCTTTATGCCAAGTGCTGCGAGTTGGGGATTCCGGTCTTTATCACCATGGCCCCGCCGCCGCAGGTGCCGGGCGCGATTCTGGATTATGCCAATCCCTGCGATGTGGACCGGGTAGCCCGGGATTTCCCTGAACTCACGCTCATCATGAGCCACGGCGGCTACCCCTTTGTGCACGAGGCCATCTACGCCTGCCAGCGCAACGCCAACGTGTATATGGACATTTCGGAGTATGAGCGCTCACCCATGGTCGAGACCTACGTGAAGGCCATGAACGGCCCCATCCGCAAGAAGGTGGTGTTCGCCAGCGCTCATCCCTTTATCGAACTCTCCGATGCACTGGAGGCCTACAGGGACTTTCCCTTAAGCGACGGGGCGCTCGAGGATATCATGTACAACAATGCCCGACACATTCTGGGGCTGAAGGACTGAAACGTTCCTCCGGGACTTTTGAAGGCAAAGCAATGGCTCCGATGAATCGCCAGGGCGGACTGGCTGCATGTTGATTTCCATTCTGCTGGTCTGCCTGCTGGTGGGCGTGCTTGTCGGCGCGACCGGGATCGGCGGCATCCTTATGCCCCCCGCACTCATGCTGCTGGGGGGCGTTGAGGCCCACCAGGCCATGGGCACGGCGCTGGCCTCCTTTCTGCCGCTTGCACTCGTCGGCATCTATCGCTATGCCGTCCAGACCAAAGTCCTTTCCTGGCCCCAGGCCCTGCCCCTGTGCGCGGGAGGACTGGCCGGAACCGGCCCCGGCGCGCTTCTAGGCGCACAGGTGCAGAGCGATTATCTGGTGGCGCTTTTGGCGCTGCTGATCATCTTTTGCGGCGTCGGGGCCTTTCGGCCGCCTTCCGCGTCGGGGCACTACGCATTCTGGCATACTGGCCGGGGCATCTTTCTCATTGGCCTTGTCACCGGCGTGCTGGCCGGCCTCACGGGCGCGGGCGGCCCGGTTCTGACCATCCCCTTCATGATTGTGGTGGGCTTTGCCCCGCTTTCAGCGGTTGCGCTCAGCTTTGCCTATCAGGTGGCGACCAGTCTGTCCGGCACTGTGGGCAACGCGCTGGTCGGCAACATCCTGTGGGCTCTGCTTCTGAAGGTCTGTCTGGCAAATATCACGGGCACGCTGCTGGGGCTGCTCATTGCCAGGCATCTGCCCCAGTTGGTACTGCGCCGCTGTATCGGCGCACTGTGCTGCGCACTGGGCCTGTTTCTGATCCTGCGCACCATTTTGTAAAAAAGAAGAGACGCTGCGGCCAGTGCAAGCCTGGTCACAGCCCTCGGAGTGGACAGTGCTCGCAGTCGGGCTTTGTCTTTTTGCAGAACTGCTTGCCGAGCTGCACCAACAGGGCGTGGTATTCGCCGTATAGCTTGGTATCCGGCGGCAGGCTGTCCATGAACAGCTCCTGCATGCCCGCATAGTCGGCGTCTTCGTCAACGAGATTGTGGCGCAGCAGAATGCGGAAGGTGTAGGCGTCCACCACGAAGACCGGCTTTTCCGCAGCGTACAGAGTGATCGCATCGGCGGTTTCCGGGCCAATACCCCTGACCTGAAGCAGCCGTTCTCTGAGCGGCCCGACCGGCAGGGCAAGGAAGTCCTCCAGACTCCCGTATTCCTCAGCCACCATGTGCAGCAGATTCTGCAGGCGCTGGGCCTTGATCCGGTAATAGCCGGCCGGCCGGATATATTCGGCCAGCAGATCGGGAGGCAGGGCCAGCATGGCGGAGAATGCAAGCAGGCCCGCCTCCTTGAGATTGGCGATGGCCCGCTCCACATTCTTCCAGTTGGTATTTTGGGTCAGAATCGCGCCCACCACCACCTCGAAGGCGCTGTTGCCGGGCCACCAGCCCTGGGGGCCGAAGTGCGCGTACAGGCGGTCGAAGATGGCGCGCAACTGTTCCGCCTGCCTGGGCATCAGTACAGCGGGGCGGAATATTCGTCGCCCATGCAGATGCCGATATCGCGGGCGGTCTGCACCTTGTCGTTCGCCAGATCCACCTTCTTGCGCTTTCTGATGGCCTCGGCGATGGGTACGGCGGTCATGTTGGGCGGCACCCAGGCGACCATGTGATCATAGACCTGCTGCTCGGCCAGCCGCACCGCCGCGGTGCCGAAGCGCAGGGCCAGGAGTCGGTCGAAATTGGTGGGTGAGCCGCCGCGCTGCAGATGGCCCAGGACCAGCGAGCGGGTGTCCTTGCCCAGCCGCTGCCGGATTTCCTTGGCCACCCATTCGCCCACGCCGCCCAGCACCATTTCGGAGCGGCCCATCTCGCCCTTGCCCTTGTTGATGACCTCCTGGCCTTCGGCACGCGCCCCCTCTGCCACCACCACGATGGAGTAGTGCTTTTCGTGCAGCTCGTTTTCCGCGATCTTGTTGCACACCGCCTCCATGTCAAAGGGGATTTCCGGGATGAGGATGACGTCCGCGCCGCCGGCAATGCCCGAGTACAGGGCGATCCAGCCCGAATCCCGGCCCATGACCTCGACCACCATCACCCGGTCGTGGGACTTGGCTGTGGAGTGCAGTTTGTCGATGGCATCGGTGGCCGTGGACACGGCAGTGTCAAAGCCAAAGGTGCGGTCCGTGGCTTCGAGATCGTTGTCGATGGTTTTGGGCACGCCGATGACCGGCATGCCTTTCTGCGCGAAACGGTGGGCGATTTCCAGGCTGCCGTCGCCGCCGACCGCGATGTGGCAGGAGAAACCCATGCGCAGGAAGCCGCGCATGATCTTGTCGGAGATGTCCATGATCTGGATTTCGCCAGCCAGGTTTTCCACCGGCTTGGCAAAGGGATTGCCCTTGTTGGTGGTGCCCAGAATGGTGCCGCCCTGGCTGAGGATGCCCTCGACATCGTCCGGAGTCAGACGGATGAGTTCGTCCTTTTCCAGAAAGCCGCCATAACCGTACTTGCTGCCGTAGACTTCCCAGCCCTTTCTGGTGGCGGCATTGACAACCGCAAAGATAACCGCATTCAGCCCGGGCGCGTCTCCGCCGCCGGTGGAGATAACCAGCCTTTCGCTCATAGTGCACTCACACGTGAAAAGAAAATGGGGCGCACGAACCTTGGCGCCACCTGTTGTTTGCCGCTGGCCTTCCCGCTTTGCGGCTCCTTTGCTGTTGCCTGGATTGTAGGGGGAAGGCAGGGGCTTGACAATCTCTTTTTTTCTTTTGCCTCTCCGAGGGCGGGAGCTGCGTCCGCCTGTTGACGTCCCGCGTTTTGTTTCTTATTGTGAGCCCACTCTTTACCCTGCCGGCTTTTTTTGTCTTTGGCCGGCCTATCATGAACATGGAGGCTCATATGTTTGCAGTGACCGAGTCGGCGGCCAGCAATCTGACCGCGTATCTGACTCAGAACAGAATCACGTCCCCGATTCGGGTGGCGTTAATGCAGGGCGGCTGAAGCGGCCCCTCTTTGGGATTGGCTCTGGATGAGCCAAAGGACAATGACAAGGTTTTTGAGGAAGGTACGCTGAAGTTTGTGGTGGACGAGCAGCTCATCGCTCAGGTCGGGGCCATCAAGGTGGATTTCATCGAAGCGGGCTATCAGTCCGGCTTTTCCATTTCCACAGAAAAACCTCTGCCGGGTGCGGGCGGCGGCTGCAGTTCCGGGAGCTGCGGCGGTTCCTGCGGTTGACCGGGCTTGCCGCCTTCCAGACCTTGCCTGTCCATGGTGCGGGGCACGCCTTTGCCCTGTGTGACTATTTGCGACTTTGCAGGGAGATACGACCATGTTTGAAGTGACTGAGACGGCGGCAAGTGTTCTCAAGGACTATTTTACCCAGAACAAGATCGAACCCGTTTCTCCAGTGCGGGTGACCGTGATGTCGGGCGGCTGCAGCGGCGCGGCGCTCGGTCTGACGCTGGATCAGCCGGGCGAGCTGGATCAGGTTTTTGAGGAGGGCGACCTCAAGTTCGTGATCGCCCAGGACCTGCTCGAGGAAGTTGGGGCCATCAAGGTGGATTTTGTCGATGCCGGCTATCGCTCGGGTTTTGCCATTACCAGTGAAAAGCCTGTGCCAGGCGCGGGCGGCGGCTGCAGCAGTTGCGGCGGTTCCTGCGGCATGTAGGGCTGCATGCGGTCAGCGGCGTTCGTTCACGACGTTCATGCACAGGTTTTGACGATGCGCCGGCGCTGGTCATTCTGCCCAGCGCCGGTTTTGTCTTTACCCCCTGAGCGTTGCAGCGTGCAGCGCGCTCAAGCTCTTGTATGTGCTCTTTCCGGATGAATCATGGACCCGAAAAACCTGCCTCGGCCTGAAGCCTGCTGTACGAACGGATACCTGCCCGGGTCAAGGGGCGGGGCATGCTGACCCGGCTTGGCTGATGTACCCCATTACTCTCAATCTGCGGGGCCGGCGCTGCCTGGTTGTGGGCGGGGGCGCCGTGGCGGAGCGCAAGGTGCAAGGCCTTTTGGCGGCGGAGGCCAAAGTTTCTCTGGTGAGCCCCGACCTGTCGCCGGCCCTTCGGGAGCTGGCGCAGGCGGGTCGCATCGGCTGGCAGCAGCGGGCCTTTGTGCCTGAGGATGCGGCCGGAGCCTTTCTGATCTTCGCCGCCACAAATCGCCCCCTGGTGCAGCAGGCGGTACTCCGGGCGGCGCAGGAAGCGGGGGCGCTGGTCAATGTGGTCGATATGCCCGAGGCCTGCGATTTTCAGGTGCCGGCCGTCCTGCGGCGGGACGGCCTGCTGCTCAGTGTCGCCACCTCGGGCGCGAGCCCGGCACTGGCGGCCGTTCTGCGGGCCCGGCTGGAGCGGGAAATCGGCCCCGAATATGCGGTGCTGGCCCGGCTCCTGGCTGCGCTGCGGACACCGCTCCTGAAACTTCCGCTGTCAGGCCCGGCAAAAAAGATGCTGTTTCAAAAAATGCTGGACAGCGATATACTCCAGTGGCTCCGGGATGGCCGGAAGCAACGGGCTGCAGCCCATGTCGAGGCAGTCTTCGGCCATCTGCTCCCGGTCGGGCGGATACTCGACGCTCTTCCCGACGCGCCCTGGACGGATACGAATCCATGAATTCGGCACTCTTTCTGCTCTTTCTGGCCAGTCTGGCCCTGTACCTGCTGGCTGCGGCCGCCTCTCTGGTTTTCTTCTTCGGCGGGAAATCCGAAATACGGCAAAAGGCACGCCAGTTCTTCATCGCAGCCTTTATCGTACAGGCACTCACCTTTGTGGCGCGCTTCTGCGCCTTCGATTACGCGCCTCTCACCACGCCCCACGAAACCCTGTCCTTCTTTGCCTGGGGAGTGGCCTGCTGCTACCTGAGCAGCATCTGGCGCTTTCCCGTGAAAAACCTGGGCGCCTTTGTGAGCCTGCTGGTGCTGGCGCTCATGCTGGTCGCGGCCTTTGCCGCCAAAACGCCCACAGTTCCAACGCCTGCCCTGCAATCGGGCTGGCTGCCGGTGCACGCCTCGCTCTCGCTGTTGTCCTACAGTTGTTTTGCGCTGGCCGGCCTGGGCGGGCTGATGTACCTCCTGCAGGAGCGCACCATCAAACGCAAGCATTTTGGCCTCATGTACAGCCGCCTGCCTTCGCTGGAAGTGCTCGACAGGCTGAACCACCACTGCCTGACCGTGGGTTTTCCGCTCCTGACCCTCGGCATGGTGACCGGCTCCCTCTGGGCCAAACAGGTGCATGGGGCCTACTGGATCTGGAACCCGACCGAAGTCTGGTCCCTGGTCTCGTGGCTGCTCTATGCCGGACTGTGCCACCAGCGCTTTACCGTTGGCTGGCGCGGCCGCCGGGCGGCCTGGCTCAGTATTGCGGCGCTGGTCTTCGCCGTCTTCACCTTCTGGGGCGTGTCCGCATTATTCGCCGGTTATCATGGCCAATTCTGAAACCATTGTGCTGATCGGCGTCAATCACAAAACGGCGCCTCTGGAATTGCGCGAACAACTGGCCTTTCAAGAGGGCTATGATCCGCCGCTGGCCGCGCTGTCCAGGCTTCAGCTCCTGAAGGAATTCTACCTGCTTTCCACCTGCAATCGGGTGGAGATGGCCTTTGTCTGCGACGACATGCTCCAGGCGCGCACCGGGCTTTTGGCCGCACTCTTTGCGCCAAAGGTCAGCGAGGCGGAGCTGGCGCCGCATCTTTATCAGTACGAGGGGGCGGCCGCAGTGGAGCACCTGTTCCGGGTCGCGGCCAGTCTGGATTCCATGGTGGTGGGCGAGGCGCAGATTCTGGGGCAGATCAAGGCCGCCTACCGCGCGGCGGCCAGGGCAGGAGGCACGCGTCTGGTGCTGAACAGGCTGTTGCACAAGACCTTTTCCGTGGCCAAGCGTGTGCGCACCGAAACCCGAATCGGCGCCAGTGCGGTGTCCATCAGCTATGCGGCGGTGGAATTGGGCCGCAAGATCTTTGGCGACCTCACCGGCAAGAAGGCGCTGCTGATCGGCGCGGGTGAAATGGCGGAGCTGGCGGCCGAGCATCTCCTGAGCCACGGCGTGGCCTCGGTCACGGTGGCGAACCGCACGCTGGAGCGGGCGGTGGCGCTGGCCCGGCGTTTCAACGGCAGGGCCGTGGGGCTGGCCGAGGTGCCGGAGCAGCTTGCGCTGGTCGATGTCATCATCGGTTCCACCGGCGCGCCGGATCTGCTGCTGTATAAGGAAGACGTGCGCAAGGTCATGCGGGGCCGCCGCAACCGGCCCCTGTTTTTTATCGATATCGCTGTGCCGCGCGACCTGGATCCGGCCATCAATGAGCTCGACAATGTCTATCTCTACGACATTGACGACCTGCAGGACGTGGTGAAGCTGAACCAGGAGGAGCGGAGACGGGAGGCGGTCAAGGCAGAGCGCATCATTGCCGAGGAGGTGCTGAAGTTCGGCCACTGGCTGGAGAATCTGGCCTCCACGCCCACGATCCTGCAGTTGCAGGCCCAGGTGGAGGCCATGGTGCAGCTGGAGGTGGAAAAGACCGCGGGCCGCCTGAACTTGCGAGACGAGGCGGAGCGGGCTGCGTTCAGGCGCATGGGTCAGGCCATTGCCGGCCGCCTGCTCGCCAATCCCCTGCAGTACCTGAAAATGGACAGCAAACGGACCAGTCTGCAGGACCGCATTCATATCGTGCGGAGCATCTTCGCGCTGGACGAGCTGGCGCCGGTGCCGGTCGAAAAAAAATCAGAATGAGTTCCCGGGGAGGAGCGAGATCTGGATTCAGGCCCGTTGCGCAATACGCCATTTTCAGGTTAAATTTTCAGACGGCAGCTGCCAACAATTCGACCTGACAGAGGAAAGCGGCTATGCCGCAGCCCGGCAAGCGGGCGCAAAGACAGCAGCAGGATTAAAGCAAGAGACGGAGATAAATGATGCCGGAAACGGAGACACGCCGCCAACTTATAGAAAACGAACTGCTCATGCTGACCAATGCCGGTGAGCTGCCCGAACTGGCACTGGCCGCCAGCCTGTACTATCTGCAGGAAGAGGCGGATGGCCCGCATCTCAGCCTGAGCCAGGAGGAGCTGGCCGAATTGGCCCATACCACGGCCCTCAGCTACGAGAGCATCATCCGCCGTGATCTGAAGCTGGAGAACCGGGACAAGCTCCGCTTCCGGGGTTTGGCCAGGGCGCTCGTCAACTGGCAGCGCTATACCAAATTTTGCGGGAGCAGGGGGATTGCAACCACCAGGTTTCAGACCGAAGCGGGCAAGGCCTTGCTGGCGTATCTGACACAGGAAAAAGCCGGGCAGGAATGCGGCGAGCAGGCCGCTTCCGTGAACTGCCAGGCCAGCGACCTCCTGCTCCTGGCCCAGGAGCTCTGCGTGGCCGATGCCCTGCCCGATGGCTGGGAAAGCCTGTGTCCGGCAGCAACACTGTCCTGACCCAGGCCGGCCGCTGCATCGGGCCCAGGCCTGCTCAACGTTTCCTTTGTTCCGAACTCCGGGCGCAGTGCCGCCCGCCACAGGCGGCCAGGGGGCCCCGGTTGAACCAGACAGGCTGCTGCGGCCTGCCTGCTCCCCCGCTTTCGCTCCAGCCTCTCTGAAAAAAATGAACCGGAACCTTCGACGGTTCCGGTTCTCTCAGGGCCTGCTGTTGCCGTTTGCGGGGTCACAGACAGGGATTGTTCGCCGCCTCCCGGCCAATGGTGGAGCTGGTGCCGCCATAGGCATGGCCCGGCCAGACAATGGTTGCCTCGGGCAGCGTGAAGAGCTTCGTGCCGATGCTCTCCACCAGCCTCTCGTAGGAACAACCGGGAAAATCCGTGCGCCCCACCCCGTTCACAAAGAGCGTGTCGCCGGTAAAACAGTGGGGCGCGCTGTAGAGACAGATGCCGCCTGGCGAGTGGCCCGGGGTGTGCAGTACGGTGAGCGTTTCCTGGCCGAAGGACACGGTGTCGCCATCCACTACCGCAATGTCTGCGGGCGGCGAAGCGGGCAGGCCCAGCATGGCGAAGTAGCCCGCCACCCGGGGATCGGCCGCATAGGCGATGTCAGCCTCGTGCATCACGATGCTGGCGCCCGTGGCCGCCCTGACCGGCCCATTGCCGCAGCAGTGATCCGGGTGGCAATGGGTGTTGATGATGTAGCGGACCCTGAGCTGCCGGCCCTGCACGTAGTCCAGAATCCGCTCCTCGTCTCCGCCCGGATCGATCACCACTGCCTCGCCGCTCCGCTCGCAGGACGCGACATAGCAGCACACGGCCATCGGGCCGACTATCAACTGGCTGACCTGCATGTCAGATGCGGCAGGAGCCGGCAGAGGCCATGGGAATCGGCGGTATGGCCCGGCCCGGCGGCAGGCGGGTTTCCACGGCCCTGACCACGGCCGCAAAGGCCTGCACTGCCGGTGCGGCGGCGTCGGAGCTCAGATAGGGCTTGCCGGCATCGCCGCCGGCCACAACCTGCGGATCCATGGGCACGGCGCCCAAAAAGGGCAGATCGAACTCCTCGGCCGTGCGCTTGCCACCGCCGGCCCCGAAGACATCGACCGTCTTGCCGCAGTGCGGGCAGACAAAGCCGGACATATTCTCGATCAGCCCCAGCACCGGCATCTCCACGGTCCTGCAGAAGTTGATGGACTTGCGCACGTCGGCCAGCGCCACTTCCTGCGGCGTGGTCACAATCACGGCCTGCACGCCGGGCATGGTCTGCGCCACGGTGAGCGGTTCATCGCCGGTGCCCGGAGGCGCGTCCACCACCAGATAGTCCAGCTCGCCCCAGTCCATATCGGCCACAAACTGGCGGATGGCCTGAATCTTGAGGGGCCCGCGCCAGATAACGGCATCATCCTTGTCCTTCATCATATATTCCAGCGACACGACTTTCATGGTGCCGCAGGTCAGCGGCTCGACCAGGGCATCCGGCTCGTCGGAGGCGGCGACCAGCTCGCCGGAAAGGCTGAGCATCCGGCAGACGTCCGGCCCGTGCAGATCGACATCCATCAGGCCGACCTTGTGACCCAGTCTGGAAAGACCCAGCGCCAGGTTGACCGCGACCGTGGACTTGCCGACGCCGCCCTTGCCGCTCATCACGAGGATCTTGTTTTTGATTTTGCCAAGCGACCGGTTGATGGCCAAATCCTGCTGGGCCAGACGGGCGTCGCCGCTGTTGCAGGTGCTGCCCTGCTGGCTGCTGCAGGAACTTCCGCATGAACTGCTCATATTGTCCTCCGTTGACAGGGTGAAAGCCGGGATGCCGGCTGCAAAAAAGGCATAATAAGGCGCTGGCAGGCGCGGCCATACACTAATGCCCTGAGGCTGAATTGCAACCAAAAAGCCGGAATCGGGCTGGCCCGCAGGAGCGGGGCCAGGACGCTTCCGTCCGTACCGGCCGCGGCGAATCCCCTCTGTGCCATCCGCCTGCCGCCGCAGGTGCGACCAGCTCGTCGGCCGGCTTCGGCCTGGGCGAGGCCCCGCCGCCCGAAGGGGCAGGGAAACACCTGAGCAGCCGCCCGCCCTCCTCCGCCCCGAAGCCTCAGGCGGAGGAGACGGCAGTGCCTGTCAGTACAGCTTGAAGATGAAGTGATACACGTAGCTGATGCCCAGGCCGGCAATGGTTGCGCAGACCACGTGAATAAGACCTGGAATCATGAAGGAATGGTTGAGCAGGTATTTGCCGATGATCGTGGTGCCTGATCGGTCAAAGTTTACGGTCGCGATGTCCGAAGGATAGTTGGGGATGAAGAAGTAGCCGTACACCGACGGCATCACCCCCAGAAGAATCCAGCCCTCGATGCCCAGGGTGTAGGTCAGGGGCAGCATGCTCACCACCACCGCGCCCTGGGAATTGATGAGCACAGAGACGAAGAAGAAGGCCAGGGCGATGGTCCACGGGTATTTTGTCACCACCTCGGACAGGATGTTCTGCATCTGGACCTGATAGTTGTCGAAATAGGTATTGCTCATCCAGGCAATGCCGTAGATGGCGACCACGGCAACCATGCCGTTCTGCCAGACCACACCCTGCATGGCGGCCTTGGGCTTGGCCTTGCAGAAGATGATCATCAGGGCCGCAGCGACAATCATGATGATCTGAATCACCACGCTCATGGACAGCACCTTGACGTCCCTGGCCGTGATGCCGGGAATCACAATGCCCAGACTGGCCAACTGCTTGGCCGTGGCCTTCACGCCCTCGGTAATGGGAATGCTCGCGCCCTTTTCAACCACCCTGACCGTGTCGTAGCCGGGCAAAATGTCGATGCCGGCCATCTTGAGCAGGGAAATGACCAGAATGACGCCGAGTGCCGTCATGAAGATGTAGACCGCGTTCTTGCTGTGCTGGGGGATTTCCTTGCCCAGAGTGGTGGCGCCGCCGCCGTAGATGTAGGCCCGCTGATTCGGGTCCTGAATCTTCTTCTGAAATTCCGGGTCTTTGTCCAGGTCAAGGCCGCGGCGATAGCTGTAGATGATGGCCATGAGAATGCCGATGATGCAGGCCGGCAGGGTCAGCAGCACGATCTGCACATTGGTCACTTCAAAGCCGTTTTCCGCGGAAATGGCGGAAAAGGCCACCACGGCCGCGGCAATGGGCGAACAGGTGATGGCGATCTGCGAGGCGATGCTGGCAATGCTGCAGGGCCGTTCCGGCCGGATGCCCTTTTTCAGCGCAATGTCGCAGATGATGGGCATGAGCGTATAGATCACGTGGCCGGTGCCGACCAGCACGGTCAGGAAAAAGGTGACAAAGGGCGCCATGAGGGTGATGCGGTCGGGGTGTTTGCGCAGCAGCTTTTCCGCGATCTGGATCATCCAGTCCATGCCGCCGGAGGCCTGCAGAACGCCGGCGCAGGTCACGGCCGCGATGATGATGTAAATGACCTCGGTGGGCGGCGTGCCGGGCTTCAGGTGAAAGGCGAAGACCAGCACGGCCAGGCCGATGCCCGAAATCGCGCCCAGCGCCAGCGAACCGTAGCGCGCGCCAACCCACAGGGCAATCAGCACAACAAGCAGTTGGATGATCATCATGAATGTCATAGGCTCTCCTCGGGCATCTGGTTGAAGATGTGCGGAAGAATGCGGCCGCTGTTGGGAAAATATCCTTCCGGCAGGCGAACACAGCCGTCGCTTCCAAAAATACCGCATTTGCCTGGCCGCAGCAACAGAAGCCGGGAAAGCCGCACATTTTCCGGCAGGCGGCCCGCGCGGGCAAAAGTCCTTGCCCTGGCAGCCGCGCTAGGGCAAAAAGCGAATCAGGAAAGCAAACGGTCACTGTTCTGGCGGACCCAATGGGAGGAGATCATGAAGAAACTTCTGGGCATTGCGCTCACACTGGCCCTGCTGCTGCCGGGTATGGCCCTGGCCGCCATGCCGGATGGGGAATTTCTGGAACTGGCCGGCAAGGCATACGCCACTGCCGTTGCCAAGGCGCTCAGGGAAGGCGCCAATCCGAACGCCAGAGACAAAGACGGCACGACCGCGCTGATGCGGGCAACGAAAGTGGGAAACGTGGGTTCCGTAGCAGCGCTGCTGCAGGCAGGGGCGGATGTCAACGCACAAGACGAGTGGGGCAAGACCGTGCTGATGGGTGCGCTGATGGATAACACTGGATGGCAGGACAACGCCGACGTCGTCGCCCTGCTGCTGGCCTCCGGGGCAAACGTCAATGCCACAACCAAAGACGGTGAAACTGCCCTGATGCATGCCGCTCGCCACGGCAAACACACCGATGCCATCAGGTTGCTGCTGAAAGCCGGAGCGGACGTCAACGCTGCCAGCAAAGACGGCAGAACCGCCCTGATGAATGCCGCCGAAAACCGCCATGCCGAAACCGTCAAAATCCTGCTCCAAGCCGGAGCAAGGGTTAACACTACGGACAAGGATGGTGAAACGGCCTTGATATGTGCCGCCCAAGCGGACAGGACGGACAACATAAAACTCCTGCTCCAGGCCGGGGCAGGGGTTAACACTACTGACCAGTATGGTAGAACAGCCTTGATATGTGCCGCCAAAGCGGACAGGACAGACAGCATAAAACTCCTGCTCCAGGCCGGGGCGGAGGCCAACGCCAAAAGCATGAGCGGCGAAACCGCCCTGATGAATGCCGCCGAAAACCGCGATGCCGAAGCCGTCAAAGTCCTGCTCGGAGCCGGAGCAAGGGTTAACACTACGGACAAGGATGGTGAAACGGCCTTGATATATGCCGTCAAAAAGGACAGGACGGACAACATAAAAGTTCTGCTCCAGGCCGGGGCCGAGGCCAATGCCGTTGACAACAATGGCAGAACCGCCCTGATGTGGGCCGCCGGTAAGGGCAATGTAGAAGTCGTCCGGCTCCTGCTCCAAGCAGGGGCAAAGGTCAATGCCAAATGCAGGAGCGGTGTCACCGCACTCATGCATGCGGCCGGAAACCCCGACAAAACCAGGCTGCTTCTGGCCGCCGGGGCCGATCCAAACGCGGCGAATCAAGACGGCGAAACCGCCTTGATGCGGGCAGCCGATAGCGATGTCGAAGCCGTGCGCCTGCTGCTTGCGGCCGGGGCTGCGGTGAATGCGGCCGACGCGCAAGGCGAAACCGCCTTGATGCGGGCAGCCGGTAGCGATGCCGAAGCCGTGCGCCTGCTGCTTGCGGCCGGGGCTGCGGTGAATGCGGCCGACGCGCAAGGCGAAACCGCACTGATGCGGGCAGCGAAAGGGGGAAATTTGGGCGCCGTGGCAGTGCTGCTGCGGGCAGGCGCGGACGCGAACCTGGTGGACAAGCATGGCTACACCGCCCGCGTTTGGGCAAGCTTCAAGACCTTTCAGTCGTGGGTGCTGAATAAGGAAGGCGACCCCGCTGCCGGATGCGCCCGCCTTTTGCGTGAACGGGAAGGCCTGCAAACCCGGCTGCGCCACTGGCCGCGCACAGCGCGCTTCTGGGGCCGAATATTGACAATCCATGACCCTCATCACTTATTCCATGATTCTTTGCCCTTTGTGGTGATGCTCGGCTTGATTACCGCAGGTCTGAGCTACCCGCTCTGGATCGTTTTGCGCGGTTTCGGCCTGCCCGCTGCGGTACGCCACCTGATTTTCTGGCCACTGCTGGCCGGGGCGGCGATCAGGTTCGGCATAACAACACTGCGCAAAATGTGGACTGGCGGTGAAAGCATTTTAAGTATTTTCTGGATGCGCCTCGGCGGGATTATACTGCTCCTTTTCGTCAACCTCATCATCCTCTGCGTGCGGCTCAGAAGCCGCCGCCAGAGCAAAAGCGCCCTGCCGCCCGCAAACCCGCCGCAGCCAACAGACACCTGACGCCGGCCGCAGGAAAGCTGGGGGACATCATGAAAAATCTGGGCGCCGTGACGGCGCTGCTGCGGGCAGGCGCGGACGCGAACTTGGTGGACAAGAATGGCTACACCGCCCGCGTTTGGGCAAGCTTCAGGGCCTTTCAGTCGTGGGTGCTGAATAAGGAAGACGATCCCGCTGCCGGATGCGCCCGCCTTTTGCGTGAACGGGAAAGCCCGCAAACCCGGCTGCGCCACTGGCCGCGCACAGCGCGCTTTTGGGGCCGAATGTTGACAAATTCTTTGCCCTTGGTGGTGATGCTCGGCTTGATTACCGCAGGCCTGAGCTACCCGCTCCGGGTCGTTTTGCGCGGTTTCGGCCTGCCCGCTGCGGCACGCCACCTGATTTTCTGGCCGTTGCTGGCCGGGGCAACGATCAGTCTCGGCATAACAACGCTGCGCGAAACGTGGAGTGGCGGTGATAGGGCTTTCAGTATTTTCTTGATGCTCCTCGTCGGGATTATACTGCTCTTTTTCGTCGACCTCATCATCCTCATCGTGCGCTCCTGGCGCAGAAAATGAGCAACATAGCAACCAGCCGCCCAAAACCCGAACCAGCGGAACAACATGAGCCCACCGGTCTTTCGTGTGTCGCGTCCTTCCACCCTCAACCCTGAAACCAGGAGTCCATCATGAACATTTTCCTCCTGCTGTGCCTCTTGGGACTGGGCATTGCGATCTTTACCAAGCAGAAATCCGGGCAACAGGCGCTCCGGGAAGAGCTGGAACTCGTGCAGGAAGAGCTGGCCCGGCTGCTTCGGGAACTGCGGAACCTGCAGGCAGGCGGCAGGGCGCAGGCCCGGGAGCCCGGGCGAAAGCCCGTTGCCGTGCCGCAGGCCGAAGCTGCTCCGCTGGCCGCTTGCCGGCAAAGCAGAGGGCCTGTCGAAGCGCCCGCTGCCCCTGCGGCGAAGGCGGAGCCCGCCAGCTCCCCACAGCCTGCCACCGCCATGACGGCGGCAGCGCCGGACATTGCGGAAGCGCCCTTCTCCCGGGAGTGGGCGGATGAGGCGATTCTGGTGAGCAGCGCCCGGCCGGCC
Organism: Desulfobulbus oralis; assembly: GCF_002952055.1. NCBI lineage: Bacteria > Pseudomonadati > Thermodesulfobacteriota > Desulfobulbia > Desulfobulbales > Desulfobulbaceae > Desulfobulbus > Desulfobulbus oralis. Next base: position 2,224,026 of record NZ_CP021255.1, read on the forward strand.
GATACACCCGACCCGTCCTGCGAGGCCACAGAAGAGCCCCTGTTGCCGAATCTTGCCGATCCTGCCTGGGATCAGGCAGAGCCGACCCAGGCCCCGGCGTCCAATCCCGCGTTCCAGGCTGAAACAATGGCCGGCGACGCCCTGCCCTCGCCCTTCCTCTCCGCGCTCTCGGAACTCTGGTCCTGGCTGCGGCTCAATCCGCTGCTCTTTGGCGGCCTCTCGGTCTTTTTAATAGGCGTGGCCTTTGCCCTGGGCTATCTCGTGACCCACAGCTACATCAGCCCGGCCATGCGACTGCTTGCGATCGGCGCGGGCGGCGCGGCCATGCAGGCCCTGGGCTGGCGGCTGCGCGGCCGCAACCGGCTCTTCGGTCTGAGCCTCATCGGCGGCGGCGGCGCGGCCCTCTACTTCACCCTCTTTGCCGCATACCGGCTGGGGATTCTGCCGCCCCTGACAGCGCTCCTCTTCATGGTGGTGCTGGTGCTGGAAAGCTGCGGTCTGGCGCTCCTCACGGATGCGCAGCTTCTGGCCGTGGTGGCGACCGCGGGCGCGATCTCCGCTCCGCTTTTGATCGACACCGGAAGCGAAAGTTTCGTGGCGCTCTTTGGCTACTATGCGCTGTTAAGTGCCGGGGCGGCGGCTCTGGCCGCCTTTCGCCGCTGGGATCTGCCGGTGCTCTTCGCCTGTGCGGCGGTCTATGGCATCGGCGGTTTCTGGGGGGCGCAGGCCTACCGGCCTGAACTCCTGATCACGGCCGAATGCTTTCTTGTGCTCTTCTTTGCCATTTTCACCGCTGCCCATCTGCTCCTGGCCGCCCATGCGGACGAAGGGGACGCTGCTGGTGCCGGCAATCCCGGTCTGGCCCGACGCTTTGTCCACGCCTCGCTGCTCTGCGGCGTGCCGCTGCTGAGCTTCACCTACCACTACTGGCTGGTGCAGGACTCCGGGTATGCGGCCGCCCTGGGCGCGCTGGCGCTGGCGGCCGTGGATCTGGCCCTGTTCCGGGCTCTCCGGGAGCGGCAGGGCGCGGCCATGCGGCTCACCAGAGACGCCCTGCTGGTCATGGGACTGGCCTTTCTGGTGCTGGCCGCTCCCCTCGCCCTGAATGCCGCCTGGACAACCTGCACCTGGGCCCTGCAGGGTCTGGCCTTCCTCTGGCTGGGTCTGAGGCAGGACCGGCCCTTCCTGCGCGGGCTGGGCTATGCCATGCAGGTGCTGGCAGCAGGCGCACTCGCCGTGGACTGGCCGGATGCCGCCGCCGCGAGCCGCCGCGCCTGCGAAGGCACCCTGGCGCTGTCCGCCTGCGGCCTGCTCTTCTTCTGCCATCTGGGCCGAAGCAGCCTGCGCGCCTGGGAAGAAAAACTGCTCGCCTTCCAGGAATGCTGGGCGCTGGGCTTCTGGCTTCTGGCAGGCGCCGATCTGCTGCGCTTCTGGTGGCCCGGATCCGAGATCAGTCAGGGCTACGTCAACGCGCTTTTGGCCTTCATTGCCGCAAGCTGCCTGATCTGGGTGCAGATCGGCTTCCGGCTGAACTGGCGCATCCTGGCCAGCACCGCCGCTGCCCTGCCCCTGGTGTGGCTGGGCACACAGATCCGGCATATCCCGGCCCTGCTCACCATGCCTGCCCTGCCGCTCTTCCCGCGCCTCCCCCAGGTGCCCCTGGCCTGGGCGGATGGCGGTCTCTTCGCCCTGCCCCTGGCCTGGGCGGTCTTTGCCCTGTCCTTTGGCCGCAGCGTCTGGCCGGAAGCCCCGGAAAAGCGCAGCACCTTCCTCATCTTTGCCCTGCTCTCCGCGCTGGGTCTGGTGCTGCTCTCCCTGCAAAACTGCCTGGGCCGCGTCTATGCGCCGCCGCTCGGAGCCGCTCTTCTGGCGGCACTCCTGTGGCTCCTGCATCGCCCTGCCCCCTGCCCCGCCTGCATCCCGGATTGGGGGATCCAGCCGGAACGCTTCCGTTCCTGGGCAGGCGGGCTCCTGGCCTGCTGCCTGGCTGCATGGTTCGTGTTTTTGTGCGGCCGCTTTGACCGGCTCTCCTGGCCCTACATCCCGCTGCTGTATCCGCTCGATCTGGCGCAACTGCTCTGCATTGCCGGCCTCTACCTCTGGCAGCGGCAGGAGGCGGCCCTGCCGGAGTCTCTGCGTGGGCTGGCCCGGCCGCTCTTTGGCCTGGCGGCCTTTGCGCTGGTGAACGTCGTGGCGGCGCGCTGCGTCTCCGCGGTGACCGGCTGTATCTACAGTCCGGCTCCGCTCCTGCGCTCGCCCGCCTTGCTGACCACGCTCTCCCTGCTCTGGGGCGGCATTGCCCTGGCCCTCATGGTGCTGGCCTCCCACCTGTACAAAAACCGCCGCCTCTGGTTTGCCGGTCTGACGCTGCTGGCGCTCACGCTGATCAAGCTGGTCTTTCTGGACATGGCGGATCAGGAGACTCTGCACCGCAGCATCTCCTTCCTCGCCGTGGGCCTTTTGATGCTGGTCATGGGCTATTTCTGCCCCCTGCCGCCCAGGCATGAGGACGGGGAAGAGGAATAAGGAAACCACGAAACACACGAACAAAGGACAAGGAAGCTCCGCCGGGAGGCCCTCTGCGGGCGGCGCTCGCCACCAGACAAAACGGGGAGCACATCCATGCAAAAACTTCTGACTCTTTTCTGCGTTCTGGCCTCTTTGCTGCCGGCTGCCCCTGCCCTCGCCGCCATGCCGGATGCGGAATTTCTCAAACTCTGCGAACAGGACAGTCCTGCCGCTGTGGCCCAGGCCCTGAAGGACGGCGCCAATCCGAACGCAGCGGACAAGGACGGCGAAACCGCGTTGCTGGAGGCCGTCACGAGCGCCCGGTGGCGCAATGCCGAATCCGTCCGGCTGCTGCTGGAAGCGAGTGCAGACGTGAACTTCGCCAACAGGTGGGGCGAAACCGCGTTGCTGGAGGCCGCCTACTACGGCCAGGCCGGCGCCATCCGGGCCCTGCTCCAGGCCGGGGCTGCGGTGAATGCGGCCGACACGCAGGGCACAACCGCGCTGATGTACGCGGCCTCCCGGGGCAATACCCAGGTCGTCCGCCTGCTGCTGGAAGCGGGTGCGGACGTGAACTTCGCCAACAGGTGGGGCGAAACCGCGTTACTGGAGGCCGCCTGCTACGGCCGGGCCGGCGCCATCCGGGCCCTGCTCCAGGCCGGGGCGGATGTCAACGCCCGGGACAAGGACGGCAAGACCCCGCTGCTCATGGCGGCGTACTCGAGTTCACAGTTGAACCTCAGAGAATCCATGGATCCGGACTGCGTGCCGGCGCTGCTGCAGGCAGGCGCGGATGCGAACGCGGTGGACGAACAGGGCCGTACCGCCCGGGTGCTGGCCGAGTACGCGGCCTTCCAGGGCTGGCTGCTGGATGAGAAGAACCCGGCCGCCGGGTGGCCCAAACTGCTGCGCGACCGGGAAAGCCCGCAGACCCGGGGGCAACACTGGCGGCGCGCGGCGGCACTCTGGAGCAAGTTGCTGGGCCTGCTGAGCGTGGGGCTCGTGCCCACGATAGCCGGGCTGTGCCTGCCGCTCTGGGCCTTTCTGGGTGCCCTTCGCCTGCGTGGCTGGCCGCGCCGCCTGCTCTTCCTCACGCTTATGACCGGGGCGGCGTTCGTGCTGTTCTGGGGCGCACTGGACTTTGTCTGGTCGGACGACGACCCCCACCTGGAAAAGGCGTACACGCTGAACATTGTCCTGCTCTTCGGCCCGGTTTTGCTGCTGGCCCTGGTGAACGCCATCCTCCTTTTCGTGCGCTTTCTGCGCTGGCGCCGCCCGCCCGCCGGCCCCTCCGGACCAAAGGCGGCCTGACCGGCTGCCGCGCCCATCAAGGCAAATCCTCCCCAAAACCAACGGAGAAGCCCATGCAAAAACTTCTGGCTCTTTTCTGCGTTCTGGCCTCTTTGCTGCCGGCTGCCCCTGCCCTCGCCGCCGTGCCGGATGCGGAATTTCTCAAACTCTGCGAACAGGGCAGCCCTGCCGCTGTGGCCCAGGCCCGAAGGACGGCGCCAATCCGAACGCCGCGGATGTATCCGGCTATCCGGCTCTGGCCCATGCGCTGATGCGGGAGACTCCGGACAAGGCGGAATTGATCAAAATGCTCTTGGATGCCGGGGCCAATCCCGGAGCGGCGGCAGCCGGGAACAGTGCCATTTCGCTCTATATCGCGGCCCTGCAGAACGAAACGGAGTCCGTCCGGCTGCTCCTGAAAGCCGGGGCGGACGTGAACGCTCGGGGCGGCGACCGGGAGGTCACGGCGCTGCACGGTGTGGCCATCCATGGTAAGCCGGAGATGCTCAGGCTGCTGCTGGATGCAGGCGCAAACCCCAATCTGGCAGGGAAATCGGGTACAACCCCGCTCGCTCTGGCCGTGGTGGCGGGCAATATGGAAAACGCCCGGCTGCTCCTCGAGGCAGGCGCTGATGTCAATGCATCCAGCAAGGGCCGTACCGCGCTGATGGCGGCAGTGCGCGAGGATGACGCGCAAAAGGCAGCGGCCCTTGTCCGCCTGCTGCTGGCTGCGGGGGCGGACATCAACGCGACGGATCAGGGCGGACGAACTGCGCTGATGCTGGCCGCAAGGGAGGCCCAGCCAGAGTTGGTTCAGACCTTGCTGGAGGCGGGCGCGAACCCGAAAGCCCAGGACAAGCAAGGTAAAACCGCGCTGGACTGGGCACTGGAAGGCGGAAACGGCAAAGCGCTGGCACCGCTTATTCAGCGAACCGGCGTGCCGGCCAATCCCGGCAAGGTGCTGAGCGAGGCGGCAGCCGTGGGCAACGAGGACATCATCAAAGCGCTTCTGGCCGCGCACGTGGCGGCGGACGCCACGGCGGCGGGTGAACTCTGGACCCCGCTCGTCACCGCTGCGTTCCACTGCCAGATCGAAAGCATCCGCCTGCTGCTGGATGCCGGGGCGAATCCCAACGCTACCAGCATCGCGGGCCGAACCGCGCTCATGGAAGCCGCTTCCCACTGCAGAGCCGAGGCCGTCAAACTGCTGTTGCAGGCGGGTGCGAACCCGAATGCAATGGACGAATCCCATGATACTGCCCTGATGTACGCCGCCCAGCGGGGCGACCCGGAAAGCGTGCGCCTGCTGCTGGAGGCGGGTGCGGACCCGAATGCAATGGACGAATTCCATGATACTGCCCTGATATACGCCGTCCAGCGGGGCGGCCCGGAAAGCGTGCGCCTGCTGCTGGAGGCGGGTGCGAACCCGAATGCAATGGACGAATCCCATGATACTGCCCTGATGTACGCCGTCCAGTGGGGCACCCTGGAGAGCGTGCGCCTGCTGCTGGCGCACGGCGCGGACGCCAATCACCAGGGCAGGCACGGCAAAACCGCGCTGGACTGGGCATTGGAAAAGGGCCGCATCGAGGCCGCCGCCCTGCTCCGCGCCCATCAAGCGAAATAAACGGAGGCCCGCATGAATGATGCGGATTTTCTCAAACTCTGCGCCTGCGGCAAGGCTGCCGCCATTGCCCAGGCCCTGGCGGACGGCGCCAACCCGAAGGCCATGGACGAATACGGCGAAACCGCGCTCATAAAGGCTGCGGAGGGCGGCGCAGCAGAGAGCGTTCGGCTGCTTTTGGCGGCCGGCGCCGAGATCAACGCGGCGGCGGAAAACGGCCGGACCGCGCTGGCCGCGGCTGTCGCCAAAGGTCATGCGGAGATCGCAGACCTGCTCCTGAAAGCCGGGGCGGACGTGAACGCAAAGGACCGGCAGGGCGAAAGCCCGCTGTTCAAGGCAGCGGGCCGGGGCGATGCGGCCCTGATCAGGCTGCTGCTGGCCGCAGGCGCAAAGCCCGGCCTGAGCGCTGCGGACGGCGCCAGCGCCCTGATGCTGGCGGTCCAGTTGGGCCGGATCGAGCCCTCGCCGGAGAGCGTCCGGCTGCTCCTGAACGCAGGGGCCGATGTGAACGCCCAGGACCGGCAAGGCAACACTGCCCTGCTCTTTGCGGCAAAATACGGGCAGGCGGCAATCCTCCGCTTGCTCTTGGCGGCCGGGGCCAGGGTCAACCTGGTCAACAGGCGGGGCGACGCCCCCCTGCCGCTGGCAGCGGCAGCAGGGCATACGGAAAGCGTGGCCCTCCTGCTGGCTGCGGGCGCCGACCCGGAGGCCACCGGCAGGCAGGCGGCGAGCGCCCTGGTGCTGGCCGCTGAACCGCCCTGGGGCGAGCCCCTGCCGGCCCTTGTCCGGCTGCTGGTCGCTGCGGGCGCCGACCTGAACGCCCAGGATCAGAAGGGCGAAAGCGCTCTGATGAAAGCCGCAAAACAGGGGCATGCGGCCCTTGTGGCGCTGCTGCTGGCCGCAGGGGCCAACCGGGAGCTTCGGGACAAACGGGGCAAAACCGCCCTTTCCAAAGCCATGAAAAACAGGCATATGGACGTGGCGCGGCTCCTCCTGGGCAGGGAGTAGACGAAAGGAAGAGCCCCGCTTTGTGGCTTATCCCGACCCGCCGGCGTTTCAGGCCTGCGGCGCTTTCCCGTCCTCAAGACGAGGCGCGCCCGGCCCCGCCCCGTTCCGCATCTTCACTCCGGCCCGGCCGGGGCTGAATTTTCCCAAATCGTGCTTAAAGGTATGGCCTTCGCCAATGTGCGCCCTGTTGCCGCAAGGCCCAAAGCGCCACAGATCGAGAGGACAGCATGGATCGGTTCAGTAAAAACGTGTTGAAGGAACTGGCGCAGATGCATCTGCAACAGAGCGGCCGCGTGGTGCGCAGCATGTCCATTGCCCGCATGATCCCGGCGGGCGGCAGCGGCTGGCAGCCGGCGGTGGACATCTATGAGGCGGAGGGTGCCTTTCTGCTCTATGCGGAAATCGCCGGAGCCACGGCAGAGACCCTGGAGGTCGCGGTGGACGCTACGAGCATACACATCAGGGGCCTGCGCCAGCTCGCCGACCCGCCGGACATTGCCCGCGTGCACCAACTGGAGATGGAGCTTGGCCCCTTTGCCCGCAGCCTGCCCCTGCCCGGGCCGGTGGATCTCGACGCGGTTCGTTCCACGTACAAAAACGGGATGCTCAAAGTGGTGCTGCCCAAACGCCGCCAGAACATCAAAACCACCATCCTCATTCAGTCCGGAGACTAACGGCATGGCAAGCGAAGAAAAGGAAGTGCAACAAAGGGCCGCAGTGAACCCCGGAGAGCTGGCCGTACCCGAAGTGCTGCCCCTCCTGCCGCTGCAGGGCTTTGTCTTCTATCCGGGCATGGGCTTTCCGCTGCAGGTGGCGAGCCCGACGTCCCGGGCGCTGGTGGACGACGCCCTGCTGGGCAGGCGGCTGATCGGCCTCGTGCCGGTCAGAACCGAACAGCAGGACGACAGCGCCCTGCATGCAGAGGACTTCTATCGGGTGGGGGTGGTCGGCTATGTGCACAAGATCAACAAAGAACAGAACCTGTACCAGATTCTGGTGAGTGGCACGCGCAAGTTCGCCATCGAATCCATTGTCCAGGAAACGCCCTATCTGCGCGCCCGGGTGCACGAGGTGCCGATGGACACCGTCGCTGCGACGGAAAACCGGCAGATCGAGGCCCTGCTCTTCAACATCAAGAGCCAGTTCAAAAAACTGGTGGCAGCCACCGAACTGCCGCAGGAGCTGGTGAGCACGGCGGACAGTCTGGACAATCCCTTTTACGTGGCCTATCTGGTGGCCTCGCAGTTGCACCTGAAGCTGCCGGCAGAGCAGGAAATTCTGGAGATCGAGCCCCTGGAGGAGCTGCTCCGCCGTGTGGCCGCCGAGCTGCACCGGCGTATGGAAACCGTGCAGATGAGCCAGCAGTTGCAGGACACCATGAAAAAAGACATGGACAAGCGGCAGCGGGAATTCTATCTGCGCCAGCAGTTGGCCGCCATCCGCAAGGAGCTGGGCGAGGATGAAGACGACAAGGCGGAACTCAGGGAACTGCGCGAAAAGATAGAGGCCAAGCGCCTGCCTGAGCACGCCCGGGCCGCGGCGGACCGGGAGCTGGGCAGGCTGGAGCGGATCTCTCCGGCCTCGCCGGAGTACAGCATTGCGCGCAGCTATCTGGACTGGATTCTGGACCTGCCCTGGCTGGAATCCAGCCCGGAGGCCCTGGATCTGGACAAGGCCAGATCGGATCTGGACGCCGATCATTCGGGCCTCGAAAAGATCAAAAAGCGCATTCTGGAATTTCTCGCGGTGCGCAAGCTCAAGGCCGATCTGCACGGACCGATTCTCTGCTTTGTCGGCCCGCCGGGGGTGGGCAAGACCTCGCTCGGTCAGAGCATAGCCCGCACCCTGGGCCGGAACTTCGTGCGCATCGCGCTGGGCGGCGTACATGACGAGGCCGAGATTCGCGGCCACCGCCGCACCTATGTGGGCGCCCTGCCCGGCCGCATTATCGCAAGCCTCAAGAAAGCGGGCAGCAACAATCCGGTCTTTCTGCTGGACGAAGTGGACAAGCTCGCGCACGACTACCATGGCGATCCTTCCTCCGCACTCCTCGAGGTGCTCGACCCGGAGCAGAACGCGACCTTTACCGATCACTATCTGGCCATGGAATTCGATCTCTCCAGGGTCATGTTCATTGCCACGGCCAATGTGCTGGATGCCATTCCCGGCCCGCTCCGCGACCGCATGGAGATTGTGGAACTCTCCGGCTACACCAGGGACGAAAAGGCCACCATCGCCCAAAAGCACCTGGTGCCCAAGCAGTTGGCCATCCACGGTCTGGATCACGGCGAACTGGTGATCCGGGACGAGGCCGTTCTGGAGCTGATCGACTTTTATACCCGGGAAGCCGGCGTACGCGGACTGGAGCGCGAGATTGCGGCCCTCTGCCGGGGTGCAGCCGCGAAAATCGCGGGCGGACACAGGGACAGCCTCGCTATCGGCGCCGAGGAGGTTTCCGGCTATCTGGGGCCCCAACGCTTCATTCCGGAGATGAAGACCCGAACCTGGGGGCCCGGACTGGCAACCGGCCTGGCCTGGACGCCGGTGGGCGGCGAGATCCTCTTCATCGAATCCTCCAAAATGCCGGGCAGTGGCCGGCTCAGCCTCACGGGCAAGCTGGGCGAGGTGATGAAGGAATCGGCCAACGCCGCCCTGACCTATATCCGCGCCCATGCGGAAATGCTGGGGCTGGATCCACACATGTTTGCGGACATCGACCTGCACGTCCACGTGCCGGAAGGGGCGATTCCAAAGGACGGCCCCTCGGCCGGGCTGGCCATGGTGGCCTCGCTCTACTCCGCGCTTTCGGGCGCCTCGGTGCGGCAGGATCTGGCCATGACCGGCGAAATCACGCTGCGGGGCGATATTCTGGCTGTGGGCGGTATCAGCGAAAAGGTACTGGCCGCCCTGCGCGCCGGGATCCGGGAATTGGTGCTGCCGCCGCCCAATGAAAAAGATGTGATGGAAATTCCCGCAGAAATTCGTAAAGATGTAACGTGTCACTATCTGCACACCATCAGGGAGGCTCTGGACATCCTGTTCACGGATGCGCCCTTTAAAACGGAGACGAAGTAATGCTGGCCTGGCTCAGAAAACTTTTCGGATCGGCAGGGGAAAATGCACAGGAAACGCCGGCTGCAAGCGCAGTGACGAGCGCGGCGGCACAGGCTGCGGCCGAACCGCCCGGAACGCTGCCCCATTCGGAGGCGGAGCCGGCACAGAGCAAAAAGGCGGTGGACTGGAGCATCGGCCTGACGGACAGCGAGTGCCTGTATGACAGCGGGCTGCTGATCGATCTGGCCGGCCTGCCCGGTCTGGCGGGTTTCGGGCCTCTGCTCACGGACGAAGAGGCGAGCAGGATGCTGACCGCTCAGATCAGGCCGCAAGTTGAGCAGCCGGAACCGCCTGTAGCGTCTCCAGCAGAGGAAGCGACAGAAACGGCAGGCCCTGTCGAAGCCCGGCCCCTGCCGGCAGACAGCGTGGCGCAGCCTAAAGCCCCGGCGCCGGAATGCCCGCCTGAAGCCGCGCCCGAGCCGGTTCTGCCAGCAGACCTTGCGACCGCAGCACAACCAGAGCCGGAAAGCCTGGCGGCAGAGCCGAAGCTGCAGGCCGAACCGCCTGTTGCCGAAGAAAAAGCTGCAGCCGAACCGCCGGCGCCGGAAACGGAAAGGTCCAAACCAGAACCTGCGCCCGGTCCGATCCCGGCAGAGACCCCTGCGGTTGGGGAAAAACCGGCGGTCCAGCCTGAGCCGGCAGTCCGCAAAGCGGCAGAGCGGGCCGAATCCGAACCACCTGCCGGCCAAGAAGCGCCACAAGCGACCGGCGAGCCCGCAGCGGCTCAGGAAGCGGCCGCCGCTGCGGAGGCGGCCGAAGTCCAGGCTGCCGCTCCCGGAGAAAAGCCGGCCCCCGCACCGGAGGATGAGGCAATCCCGGAAGCCTCGCCGAAATCCATGTTCCGGCGCCTGCAGGAGCGGCTGGGCAAGACCCGCAATTCCTTTGTCAGCCAACTGGACCAGCTCTTTCTGGGCAAAAAGGCAATCGACCAGGAGCTCTTTGACGAGCTGGAGGAACTGCTCATCACCGCCGATCTGGGTGTCAATACCACCATGGAACTGCTGGACGAGGCGAGAAAGCGCGTCAAACGCGGCCAACTGGGCGATGCCAGCGCCCTGAAAGCGCTGCTGAAGGAATCCATGCTCAACTGCATCACAGCGCCTGAGCGGGACAACATCATGGTCCCGCCGGAAAATGGGCCGCTGGTGGTCATGGTTGTGGGCGTCAACGGCGTGGGCAAAACCACGACCATCGGCAAAATTGCGGCCCGGATGGCGCAGGCCGGGAAATCTGTGCTGCTGGTGGCAGGCGACACCTTCCGCGCCGCAGCCATTGACCAGCTCAAGGTCTGGGGCGAGCGTACGGGCTGCGAAGTGGTGGCCCGAAAGCCCGGCGCAGACCCGGCTTCCGTGGCCTTTGACGGGCTGGACTACGGCATTGCCCACAACAAGGACGTGATTCTGATCGATACCGCTGGCCGTCTGCACACCAGCGTCAACCTGATGGCAGAGCTGAAGAAAGTCCGGCGGGTTCTGGAGAAACGCCTGCCCGGCGCCCCGCACGAGATCCTGCAGGTGCTGGACGCCACCACCGGCCAGAACGGCCTGTCCCAGGCCAGGCTCTTCCACGAGGCCGTGGGCGTCACCTGTCTGGCCCTGACCAAGCTGGATGGCACCGCCAAAGGCGGCATTGTGGCCAATATTTCCCGCCAGTTGAAGATCCCGGTACGCTTTATCGGCATTGGCGAGCAGATCGACGACCTCAGGGATTTTGATGCCCGGGAGTTTGTCGAGGCACTTTTTACCGAAAACAAGGCCTGAGAGTTTAGGGGCAGGCTGTCCTGCCCCCTTTCCTTTTTTCCAGCCCACAGAATTCCATGGAATATCGATTTTCTCCCCAGCCCGGTTGTGGCGGTTGCCTGACCCTGCCCATCCTGCTGTTTCTGGCTGTCATGCTCTTTCCGGGCCTGCTCAAGGTGCTGGCCTCGCTGCCGCTCATCCTGGTAGGTCTCTTCTTCGCCTTCACCTATTACATCCAGCGCCGGGTTTCAGCCTACGAGGCCTCGCAGACCGAAATTCACCGCCGCTTCGTGGTGCTGCTCATCAGAATCCTGGTGAAAATCGCTGAAGCGGACGGTCATTTCACCAAGGCCGAACTGCGCGCCATCCTGAACTTTTTTCAGTACAACCTGAACTACTCTCAGGATCAGATGTACTGGGTCAAACAGGTCATCCGGGAGGCCAGGGATACGACCACCAGCCTGGACAGGCTGCTGCAGGAGTTCCGCGAGAGCTTCAACTACGAGGCCCGGCTGATTCTTCTCGAACTGATCTACCAACTGGTCCATACCAAGCAGCCGCCTGATTCGAACGAGCTGCGCATGGCCCGGGACATCGCCCGGGTGCTGGAGATCGATCCCTATGACCTGCGTACCATCGAGGCCAAATATATGTACGGCTCGTACCACCGGCAGGGTGGCGGCTTCGGGGGCTACAGCGGGGAAAGCGCTTCCGGGGGCTACAGTCAGGGTCGGAACGGCGAAACGGACCTCGAGGCCCGCTATTATGCGGTCCTGGGTCTGGAAAAGGGCGCGGGCATGGAGGAGATCAAGAAGGCCTACCGCAAGCTCTGCCTGCAGTATCACCCGGACAAGGTCGGCCATCTGGGCGAGGAGTTCAAACGCGTGGCCGAGGAAAAGATGAAGGAAATCAACGTGGCCTACAACTACTTCGAAAAAAAGTTCAGATGAGCCCAGGGCCAGACAGATGCTTTGCCTGCTCTGGCCGCTGATCCTGAGTCCAGGCGCTGATGACCGATGCGGGCGGGGCATCCATGCCGACAAGGATTCGGTTGGCGCAAGAGGGGCAAGGCTACTTTGGTCAGTTGCAAGGAGCGCAAAAGCCGCTTTCTGCTGCCGGGCTATCCAGAGGATCAAAGCATGCGCATCGGCGTGGTGACCTTCTGCCACTGGATCTATGTCGCAGCCAGGCTTTGCCGATACCGGCTGCCGCATCTGGCCGTACCCACCGACGGCCGCTGCCTCGGGTGAGGCGCTCCTGTGCCGTGTTTGCGTGAGCTGCCACCGCTTCTTCGGCAGCCTCTGACCCTTGATAACGGTTCGAAAATGGCCGGGTTCAGGGAGCTGGAGCGGGCAAGCGACCGACTTGCGTACTTATGCAGGCCGATTCACCCTGGCAGCGCGGCACCAACGAGCATGAGGGTGACCTTTTGCGACAGTATTTTCCAGGGGGCATCAGTTTTCGTAAGATCACGGAAGCAATGGTCGTTAAGGCGGCAGAACAACTGAATAACCGGCCGCGCAAATGTTTACACTATCAGACTCCCGCTGAGGTTTTTAATCAGGCTCTCGCCGGTGCATTTGCAATTTGAATTCACCGGGCATCAGTTTTGTTTTTGCAAGATCACGGAGGGGGAGCTGCTGAGCGCAGCAGAGTGGCTGAGCGCAGCGCCCACAGCCTGTTGCAGGTACAACCTGCTTTGGGGGAGTGGGAGGCGGATCTGGGTGTACTTGCAGGGGCACTCTTCCCTGTTTCTTTTCACGGTCTGAGCGAGCTGTAGGTCTGCAATGAGAATCTACGTGGCGGGGGCTTTTTGGGGGTTGCAATCTGGTAATACTGGGTAGCGGGGAGCGTGGTTCTTTCGGTTGGACATGTGTGTTCTCCCTGTCTGGTTGAGAAGCTACCACAGCTGTCCGAATTTTGGGGACCACCTCTGTGGGTGGTGTTATGTGAGTGGTTGGTATAAAAAGGAAGCCCTGTTCACTGTGATGTGCACAGGGCTTTTTGCAGGAAGGAGGCGGCGACCTACTCTCCCACCCGGTCACCCGGGCAGTACCATCGGCGCTGAAGAGCTTAACTTCTGTGTTCGGAATGGGAACAGGTGGGACCTCTTCGCTATGGCCACCAACATATCAATACTGGTGACGATTGAACAGCAGGGCAGCTTTGGTTTACAAAAGGATATGGTTAAG